>DATFEG010000145.1:0-32733 GCA_035251445.1 Gemmatimonadales bacterium
AGCGTTCGTCCTGAGCCAGGATCAAACTCTCCAATGATTTGAGAATTCGAACAGCTCACCGAACGACTGGTACATCTGTCGTCCGAATCACAATCAGAATGAAACCCCTCGCGGCGCGCTTCTGACAACGCGTCCGCTCAAATGGGGCCGCACTCCACACACTCGATCATCATCTTCTCAAAGAGCGTCCGCGAGAAAAAACTTCGCAGAGAGACAGCGATTCTAGCCGGGGTGTCGGGGGGAGTCAAGGGGTCAACCATTTGAAGATACGCTGCTTGCAGAGACTTAGTTCTGCTCCGATCCGCCGCCGAACGGGTGCTCAAAACTCAGATAAAGGAAGCCGGCGCGCACCCCTTTGGACGGCCCAAGACCATAGGTAAACGCCATCCCCGGAACGATCTGCAGGCCGCTCGAGAAATTGTGCGCCCAGCGGATGCCCGGATTCAACAAGAGCGCGCTCGCCCCAGCCTCCTCCGCCCACGCGAGCTCGCACAGCACGTTGAAGGTGGGCCGAGCAAGCCATATGAGACTGCCACCGACGTTGTACAACGTCGTGGCCCGCGTGGTCTGCGTGAGGCCACCATTCCAATGGCCCACCAGCGCGTCAGCGAGCTTGACACTGATCGGCACAGCGAGCTGCGCGCCGAGATGCTCCCGCCGCGCGGGAACGAGTGCGGAGATCCGCGGGGCGATCGTGACGCGGGCAGCCGTCGGTAGCAGTTGATACCGATAATTGATCGCGATCCCACCGAACTCGGTGCCCGCTCGCGTGCTGCCCAGCAGAAACGTGTAACTCAGCTGGTGCAACTGCGAGAGGAAGGGCCATTCCTGTGTAAATGAGAAATCCCACGCTTCCGAGCGCAGCGATCGCTGCCAGGTGCTGATGTGTTGTACGACGCCGCGCTCTTGATTGTACGCTTCCTCGACGAGGAAGCTGTTGTCTTCGATGCGTGGTGTTTGCGACGCGAGTGGTGCGGCAATCGCACACACCACGAACGCGAGGACGATACGCATCGAGACCTCTCCTTAGTTGTGTGCAACATGCGCCCGGGAGGACTCGAACCTCCGACCAACAGCTTAGAAGGCTGCTGCTCTATCCACCTGAGCTACGGGCGCGCAATGTGCCAAAGGGTGCAGAAACTTAATCCCGTTCTAAACCCACAACAAACTAAGCCCGCAACAAACGCGCGCGTCGATTGTCCTAGCAGGAAAGCGAGGACAAGAGATGAAACGCGCCGTGCATTGTCTATGGCTACTGCTTGTAGCGGTGGCCTGCCAAGTTGAGTCACCCACACGAGTACCCGTTGCCGACGTGGTGGCTGCTTCGAGTGGAGCGGTTACTCAAACGTTGCTTACGGCCGGCCAGGGAATCACGAACCAAAAGGTTTACACAACGGCCTCGGTCGCGCCGACGCCCCACGCGCTCGTCACGGTCGCTGTGACGATGTTCAGCGCGCTCGGGACGCCACCGATTCCGACACTCTCGGGCGGGGGAATGGCGGCGTGGGACGTCGTAGCAACGGTCACATTCGACGGTTCGCGCCGGCGTCTCACGATCTTTCGCGCTATGAGCGCATCGCCGGGAAGCGGGACGCTCACCCTCTCGTCGACGATGACACTCTCGAACATGCAGTGGATCGTGTCGCAGTGGTCAGCGGTGGACACCACCGGCACGAACGGATCTGGCGCGATCGGACAGCTGGCAAACGCCACCGGAGACGCGACAACGGGATTATCCGTCGCGCTCACGCAATTTGCGAATGCAGGCAACGTCGCATACGGTGCATTTGGTGTCGTCACGAACTCCGTTGTCGTCACACCGGGTCCTGGTTTTACGGAGATCAGCGAGCAGCCGTCGGGTGAGAGCACCTCGGCCGATTTGCAGACAGAGTGGGCGGTGAATCTGAATACCATTACCGCCTCGTGGCCGGCGTCGAATGCCGGAGCATTGGGGGTAGAGCTCAAAGCTGCGGCATTTGGATCGCCGCCTCCCCCACCGCCTCCTCCTCCACCCCCGCCGCCTCCCGCGCCGGAATGTCAGCAGGCGCCATTACTGACCTGGACGAACACGTCGTTCAGCAGCCAAGCTAGTGCTTTCACCGCCGAGTTCGATGCCACTCCCAACGGCCCGGCCATCGATGGAGTAACTGGACTCTCGCAGGGCGCGGCCGCCGCATACACCCACCTCGCCGTTATCGTGCGCTTCAACGTGAATGGAATGATCGATGCGCGGAACGGCGGCGCGTATGCAGCGGTGAACGCGATTCCGTACAGTGCCGGTACAACCTACCGATTCCGGCTTGTCGTAGATCTACCGACGCACACCTACTCGGCCTACGTCACGCCCGCGGGTGGTCCCGAGCTTGTCATCGGCACCAATTTCGCATTCCGCACCGAACAGAGCGGGGCTGGGTCACTCGGGAATGTGGCTGCTTATGGAACTGGTGGGACTTACACGATCTGCAATTTCAATGTGGCTGACGGTACGCTGCCACCGCCGCCGCCGCCAACTCCACCACCTCCTCCTCCACCGCCAGTTGGACAATGTGGCCCGTGGCCTGGTGGAATTACGGCGTGGGTCCAGCCGCTGGCTCAATCAACTGGTCAGGCGTTCTATGTATCGCCGAGTGGATCGGATAACGCTCCCGGAACAATGGAACAGCCATGGCACTCGATTTCGAAAGCGAATCTGCTCCAACCGGGCCAGATCTTGTACGTGCGCGCCGGGACGTATGGAGCGCAGGGCACAATATTGACCTTTGACCCTGCAGGCACAGCGAATGCGCCGATAACGATATCGGGGTTTCCGGGGGATGCACGACCGATCATCCTGGGCAAGGTCAACATCACTGGTCAGTGGCTCAGGGTAACCGGAATGATTTTCCATGGTCCGACCGGCAACGTTGGTGGCCCTGGTCCGAACGGAGAAGCCGTCCTGGTAAGTCTCCGTGGCAGTCACACCGAGCTGTCCAATTCCGAAGTGCGACACGATTACTGGCATGGTGGAATTGGGGGTGCTAACGGTGCCACGGACTATCGCATCCTAAACAACTACGTTCACGACAACGGCGGCTATCTCGGCAACTACAACGACGATCAGTGGAACACGTCGCACGGCATGTACATGAGTCCGTCGTCCTACGGGCTGATCGCCAACAATGTCATTGAGCACAACGACGCGAAGGGGTTCATGGCGAGACATGACGCCCATCACTTGCTCGTCGTCAACAACACGATCGTCGCGAACGGTCGTCACGGTGTATCGACGACCGAGTCAACGCATGATTGGATCGTGGCCAACAACATCATTCTGAACAACGGCAACGTCAAAGGTGGCGACGGGACATCGATGGATGGAAGCGGCGGAGCAAGCTATTTCCTCCGTCGCAACGTGAACT
The DNA here is from genome assembly GCA_035251445.1 of Gemmatimonadales bacterium. Classification (GTDB taxonomy): domain Bacteria; phylum Gemmatimonadota; class Gemmatimonadetes; order Gemmatimonadales; family GWC2-71-9; genus 20CM-2-65-7. The sequence continues at coordinate 3,399 of DATFEG010000145.1, forward strand.
GGAATAACGGGACAGACGGGCAACATCACTGGTCTGGCGTGAGTCTCACGATATCCGAACCCCTCTTCGCTGATCCCAGGGTTGCGAGACCCGCGCTGTACACGCCGGTGCAGAATCCAGCGCCGAACTGGGATTACCACTTACTCGCCGGCAGTCCTGCGATCGGGTACGCCGATCCCAACTACGCCTTACCGTTTGATATCACGGGGAAATGTCGGGGAACTGCACCGGATGCGGGTGCATATCAGCATTGATCAGTGGTCAATGATCCATGATCAATGATCAATGATCAATGATGAATGATCATTGATCCATCGAGTACGGCCCCGGCTTCCAGAACTTGGTTGCCGGGGCCGTCCAAGAATCGAGGCGGCGGGATTCGAACCCGCGACCTCCTGGTCCCAAACCAGGCGCGCTACCGGACTGCGCCACACCCCGCGGCCTGCGGCCGAGTTATCAATGTAGAATGATCAATGATCATTGATCAATGATCATTGATCATTGATCAGTGGGTATTCTGCGCAGCAGCACCTCGATCAGCGCTCGGAAGGCACGGCCCCGGTGTGAGACCCGATGTTTCGAGGCTGCCGGGGCCTCACCGAAGGACATGTGCAGCTCCGGTGAATAGAACAGCGGGTCGTACCCAAAACCGCCCGTGCCGCGTGGCCCCTGCAGAATAAACCCCTCACACGTGGCTTCGACGATTTCCGGACCGGCGCTCGGCGCGGACACGAACGCCACGACGCAGCGGTAGCGAGCCGCGCGGCGCGCGTCCGGGATGCCCGCGAGCTGTTCCAGGAGAAGCGCGTTATTGGCCGCGTCCGTGCCTTCGAGTGACCACCGGGCGGAGCGCGGGCCGGGAGCCCCGCCGAGTGCCTCGACTTCAATCCCCGAATCATCGGCGACCGTCGGCAACCCCGCTCGCGTGGCGAAGTAGCGTGCTTTGGCGACGGCGTTCTCGGAATAGCTCGCGCTCCGCTCCAGATCCGCTTCCTCCGGCAAACGCTCCATGAACCGCTCGGCCGGAAATGCAAGCTGGAACGGCAGCCCGGCAAACAGCTCCCGGATTTCCCGGATCTTACCGGCGCTGCGGGTGCCGACGAACAGCTTCATCCGCCGCCACGAAGTCGCTGAAGTAGCGTCGTGGTGGACTTGTCCTTGACGAGCGGCACGCGCACGACGCGACCACCCCAACCTTCGACCTCTTTCGCTCCCACGATTGCATCGATCGCGTAGTCGGCTCCCTTGACCAGCACATCGGGCCGCAGGCGCTGAATCAACGCGAGTGGCGTGTCCTCATCGAACAGCACGACACAATCGACGGCGGCGAGCGCTGCGATCACCCGCGCGCGCTCCGCCTCGGGCACGACAGGGCGATCCGGTCCCTTGCCGAGCCGCCGGGCGGACCCGTCGCGATTCACACCCACGACCAGAGCATCTCCCTCAGCGCGCGCCGCCTCGAGTAACGTGACATGCCCCGTGTGGAGCAGATCGAAGACGCCGTTCGTAAAGACGACCCTTCCCTGGGTCCGTCGCCAGGTCGCGGCGGCCTCGGGTGTGCGGATCTTCGTGCCGGTGTTCAGAGCGGCTGTGTGACTCTGGGGTGGAAAGAAAAGCTGTGATTGAAGAAGGGTAGCGTCACTGACTCGCTGTAGTGCGTCTCGATCACCATCTGACGCGGCAAGGCCATACGTAGCACCCGAAGCTGGCGTCCGCCGGCAGAATCGGGCAGTCCGATCTCCTCGATCGCAGCCTGAATGCGGCGCCGGATCGTGCCATCGTCCAGGCCCGCGGCGAGGCGCGCTTCAGTCTGCATTTCATCGATCAGACGGTAATAGCGGAAAAAGACTTCTCCGATGTTGACGCCGTAATAGAGCACCGCCACGAAGATCAGGAGCGAGACGAGGCAGCCGCGCGAGCTGGCACCTCGTTCGTCCCACCGGGAGCTCACCACTGCGATTGCGCTCCATCCACGATTTGCGTCACGAGCTTGTCGATCGCGATCTTGCGCCCTTCTCTATCGGCTGGTGGAGCGTACTCTCCCTCGACCGAGAGTCCCTGCCCTCTCCACACGGTCGTCCCGTCCCGCTGGTTGACGATTTCGACGTCGACAATGAGCTGCACTTTACGTTTGGGGACCGTAGTCGTGCCCACGCCCGGCAGAATCGCAAGTGGTACATCGGGGTCGTATCGCACGACGCGCCCACGGACTAGCGCATCGGCAGCCTGTTCGGTAGCGATGCGTAGTCCCAGGCGCCCCTCGAGCGCCTGACGTACAGCCTCGCTCACTTCCTGCGTCAGCGACGGCTCAGAGGTGTCGTTTTCGAACGGAAGGATCGCGACGGTTTTGACGTTGGGGAGTGTGCCGCCCTGGAATCCGTAGGGGCAGCCGACTAGGCCCAGGCTCCAGGCGCTAGCGACGACTGCGCCACAGAGCCGGCGGAATGACCGCCGCTGTATCGACCGCCACCACTGTGAGCTCAAGTCTGGCCGGGGCCTCCGGGAAATCCACGCGTGCGTCCGCGGCGTGTCCACTCCCCAGCGGGTCGAGCTGGGAACGGCTGCGCGCCACGGTTGCACCTCGTCGCCGCCATTCCGCTTCCAGCCGTAAGACGCGGCCCGCGCTGTCGGTCACAACGTAGTCGAGCGTATCCTCGAATTGCGCGAAGCGCCAGATTGTGCGCCGGCGCCGAGTCGTCGAGTCCACGAGACGCGTGCCGAACACCGCTGCGTCGCCGGGCGGTCGCGCCATCGCAAATGACGCCCACAACATCGGAATGGCGGGGACCAGCGAGCGGAAATTCTTTTCCGGGTCCGCCCAGGCGACCGAGTCTCCGATCACCACCGCCGCGCCGCTGCCCCAGCCCAACGGTCCGACGTAGTCGAACCGCAGTGAATCCGGTGGCGCGATCCTCGCTGTACCCCGGCCCGCGTACTTCACCCGCTCGTCCTGATAGCGCCACCGAAAGCGGATCGCGGTCGGCGTGTGCGGCGGCGTGCTGCGAGCCCAGAGCGCTGCGCTGTCCCGATCGGCCGGTGCGAGCGCCATGGGGACGAGCGGCGCCGGCCTGCGCGGTCCCGGGCACGCGGCGAGCACCGCGCAGGCGGCAATGTAGGAAAGGGCGCGCCGCCCGGTCAATAGTTGAAGCCAAAGAAGAAGTCCACAAAGCGGCGACGGTCACTGCTGTTCGGCAGCCTGTATCGCTCGAGCTCCGACAGCCCCAGCCGGTACCCGAGATCGAGGCGCAAGACGAGCGGTGGTCCGAGCGGCATGCGCAGGCCCAGGCCGGCCGAGCCGAGCACGGGACGTTGTGTCGTGGTCTTGGTCCATGCCCGTCCGTAGTCAAGGAACAGCGCGCCCTGCACGCCCGGGAAGCGCGCGGCGCCGAAGGGGAAGCCGATTGTGAGAAAGTCCAGGATGGGGAACCGGTATTCGGCGTTGAACAACCAGGCGCGAGTCCCGGCGATGTACCCGTAGTTCGGATAGCCCCGCAGCCCCCAGGACCCGCCGATATTCACGCTCCGCGGCCGCTCACCCCCGGACATGTATCCCTGCACCCGCACCGCCAACCCGGTTTGCAGGGACGTCCGCATGTACTTGCGAATGTCGGCCGACACCATCCACGAGTCGAACCGTCCATTACTCAAGTCGTTGACGAGCCCGCCGGTCAGATTATAACGCTCACCATCGATGGGGCCCGTCGGCAGCCAGAGAGTGTTGTCTTTGACGTACGACAGGTAGTTGGACGCGAGCCAACCGACACGGCGCGGCTCGGTGACCTGATCGGCGAAGAGATCGAAGCGGTCGGAATGCTCGATGCGATACTCGCCCACGATGCGGCGAAACCGGTTGAATGGATATCGAATCTGCGCGAAGGCGCCGTAGGACGTTTCCTGGTACAGCGTGTTGTAGTCGCCCTCGTAGAAGAGGCCGCGTTGGCGAAACGCCCCGGCGCCCCAATTGATGCGGCGCGATTGATTCAGGTAGAACGCCGTCCCGTTGACGTTGTCGAGCAAGCTGCCCCAGTCGGCGCCCTGGAACGAGGAGATCGTCAGGAACAGCAGATGATCCGACAGCAGGTCGCTGAACATGAAGACGGCGCCCTGCGCGCCGCCGAGTCCCGGCGCGATCATGGCGTCGCCGGCCGCGAAGTCGAGGCTGAACTTGCGTTCGTAGGCGGTCCCATCAGCGCGCGCGTATTGCGGATGGGACAGCTCGCCCCAGGTCCACGACGCGGGTAACAGACTGTCGCTGGGCGGCAGCGAGATGCTACCGGCCACGTCGGTGAGCGGTGATGCCACGTAGATGTTGAAGCTCAGGTCGGCGAAACCGCCAAACAGCAGACCACCGTGCTCGCCGGGCACCCATTGCGGATCGAACGCTCCGTTAATGGTCTGCGTCTCCAGCATGCCGGTGCCCGTGCGATCAATCGAGTAAATCTGCGACGTGCCATCGCGGTCGCTCGAGAAATAGATCCGTGCGGCCGTGCTGTCGTCCTCCGGGGAATGCATGGGAGGTCCCCAGCGCGGCGTTTCGTCTCGCCAGTTCCCGTAGGTCAAATACCGGATTTCGTCCGTGGTCAGATCGAGCGCAAAGAGGTTGCGCGCACCCTCGCGCCCGAATGCCGTTCGATCGGACGAGAAGACGACGATCTGACCGTCAGGACTGATCGTTGGATCGACGTCCTCGTACCGGTCGGATGTGAGCCGTTCCAAGCGGCCGGCCACCGCGGTCGAATCGGCTGGTGGGCCATCGGCGAGCCACAACCGATAGAGATCGGAGTAGCCGGAAACAGAGAGGCCGCTGAAGATCACGCTCCGGCCATCCGGCGCCCACGCAGGCGACAGAATCGAGACGAGCTCCGGAAACTGATAGCGGCCCACCACCCGGGATTTTCTCAGGTCCCACAAAAACAGCGCGTCGCGTTCGGCGTACTTGCTGCTGAAGGCCGCGACACCCTCGCGGACGTCGATGCGAGACTCGAAGAAGTGGAACGACTCGAATTGCTCGCTGCGCTCCCCTTCCACGACGGCGCGCTTGCTGCGTCCCTTCAGGCTCTGCGCGTAGATCGTGGTGTACCCGCGGGCCGGTGAGAAAAACAGGAACGACGGGACCGTATCGCCCGGGAGGCGATAGGCGGTCGGTTTGATCGCGAGCTCGGTGAGGCGGTCCGCGGTTATGGCGAGCGGCGGCTGGGTCGCCACGGCCGGGTAGTAGCGCTGCCGCATCCAGTATTGCCATTCCTCGGACAGTTGCTGGATCGGTCGACCGTACACGCCCAGCAAGGCGGCATCGAAACTCCCGTGCTTCCAGATGTCTCCATAGAGCTCGAGAATCCGCCACTCACCGTAGCGTTCCGCCAGGAACCGCTGAATACTGCCGCCCACCGGATACACCAGTCCGCCATACGCGTATGCGAGATCCGGCAACGACGGCAGCCGGCCCGAGACCGTCATGTCCCGGAGGATCATCTCGTCGCGGCTGTCTTCGCCCTCGGAAAAGAACTCTGCCAATCCTTCGGTCCACCACAACGGCATGCCGACTTGCCGGAAGCGCGGGTATCGACTGGAGGTTTGTCCCGCAAGACTGAGCTGAAAAACGTGCACCAGCTCGTGGCGTAGCGTGTGCCGGAACTCGGCGTAGCTGCCCCGGAACGGCAACGCGACGCGCCGCTTCAGGAACTCCGTAACGCCGAGCAACCCTTCCGGAGGAATGAACGGCAGGATGTTGGTCTGCTCGAAATCGGTGTGCGAGGCATAGACGATCAGCGGGATGCGGCGCACGACGGCGTGATTAAAGCGTCGCTCGAGCGAGTCGTAACTCTCTTCGGCGTACGCCAGCGCGACTCGGCCAAGCTCCTCTTCTTCCGGATAGTAATAAAGATCGACGTGCTCCCCCCGGAGGACGCGCCAGTCAAAGTGACGGTACTGGATCTTGTTTTGTCCGAAATAGCCGTACTGCGCCGGCGCGGTAGCGGCGCACAGCACGAACAGCGCCACGAGACAGGAGAGGCCCTTCGCTTTCATCTATGAATGCTCACCTATGAATGCTCCTGATGCGGTCACCCTGGCCGATCGCACCCAGTGTTGGAATACCGGCGACTACTCTGCCAAAGATCGTATACGTTCCATCCAGATGAGGCTGCGCCGAGTGAGTGATGAAGAACTGGCTGCCGCCAGTGTCGGGACCGGACAAGGCCATGCCGACTGCACCGACCTCGTAGCGCACCGGATTGATCTCGTCCCGCAACACAAACCCTGGGCCACCCCACCCATCACCCCGGGGATCGCCGTCCTGTATCACGAAGTTCGGAACTACGCGATGCCAACGTGTGCCATCGAAGTAGCGCCGCTCGACGAGATTGAGGAATGCCGCGACGGTAACCGGCGCCTCGGCCGGGAGCAGCTCGATCTCCAAGATACCGCGGTCCGTCTCCAAGAAAATGTGAGGATTGTTACCCCCCAGTGCGGGGGTCAGCCAGCGCCGCGCAATGTCCCGATAGTCGGCCGCGTCGCGTCCGGTCACGATCGGCGTGACCGCCCCCCAGCTGTCCCGCGTATCGGGAATGGTGTCGGCCGCCAGACGCCTGACGAGGTAATCATCGGACCGGGCCACCGCCGAGACGAACCTCGTCGCGACACGCAACCGACCACTGGCGGAAGACGCAGCGATCGCCCCCAGCGCCGCGACCGCCGACAGGCGGGCGTCATTGAACGGGTCCCCTTCGGCGCGGCGGTAGGCACCGACCAGGGGGTCCACATCCTCAACGTTCGGATGCCGGCCGAGCAATTCGGCAGTCACGATGCGGACCGCCGGATCGGCATGCGCCAGCAAGCCGCGCGCTCGCTGCAAAAGGGACGAATCGGAGGTCGTCACGATGCGTTGCAGCGCCTGGAGCGCTTGCGCGACGACACGTCCGTCGGGGTCAGCGAGCTGGCCCTCGAGCCGGTCGCGCGCGCGTGCCGCGCCCCACGCTTCCGCAGCCACGCCGCGCCACCGCCAGTCGGCGTCATTGGCAATGGTGGCCGCCGCGGTTACGCCCGCTGCGCTATCCGCCTGTCCCAGCGCGATCATCGCCTGGCGCCGAATCGCGAACACGCTGCTCGTAAGCCGCTCGCGCAGCGCCGCGACGGCCACCGAGCCTCGCAGTACGCCAAGAGTCGTCTCCGCCTGAACGGCGACGCCGATGTCGCGGTCGGCGACCAGCGGCGTGACGGCCGCGGCCAGCGTGGAATCCCGAAAGGACGCGAGCGCACGCAGCGCGTTGATCCGCAGGCGCGCATCGGGGTCACCGAGCAGCGGCCGGAGCGCATCGATGGCGCTGCGGACGTCGAGCTTCGCGCTGTCCACGAGTGCCTTGCTGATCCCCCGTGCCGCAACGGTACGGACCGAGAGCTCGCGATCGCCGAGCGCGCGGATCAGCTGGGCGGCGCCGCCAGGTGCTCGCAGGCGGGCGAGCGAGTAGAGCGCGTGCGAGCGCATCGCTGCGTCGGTTGCGTCCGAGAAGCGAACGAGGTCGGGCACCGGAGCGCGACCGCCGAGCCGCCACGCTTCGAGGAGCGCCTGATCCACGACGCGCGACGCCGAGGCGGGAGAGCCGGTGGCGATGATTTCGGCGAGGGCGCGCGCCCCTTCGTCTCCGCCGATCTTGCTGATCGCGGTCACGGCTTCAAGCTGTGGAGCGCCAATCTCGGTCGCAGCTGCGGCTCGCACGATCTGCAGTAATGGGGAAATCGCACGCGTGTCCTTCAAAAGACCGAGGGCGAAGGCTGCACCCGCCCGCACACCGGCGACCGAGTCGTTGAGCACCGGAAGCAGCACATCGACCGCGCTTGGATCGCCGATCCGTCCGGCCGCGAGCGCCGCCTGGCGACGCACGCCGGGGCTGGGATGACCAAGCCCTTCCCGCAACACGACTGCATCGAAGCGGCGGGCGTCGGCGGCGGCGAGCACGGAGGCCAACAGAGTGATGGTCGCTTCGTCCGGCGCCCGCGGCTGTTGGGCAGCCGCGTCGGCCGGACAGACCGACCCGAACGCTATGAGAAGAAGGAAAGGAACAACGCTAAAGACGAACGGGATCCGCCGTGGGCTTGAGCAGCTCACACACGTGCTCCGGAATGCGCGATAACGTTTGTTGTGGGTTCAACGCGATCAGTGCTGTTTCCGCGGTCGCGAGCAAGTCGCCAGTCTCCGCCCGCTCCACGGCATACCCGAATACCACCCTTCGTGACGCCAGGTCCCGCACCCAGCAACGGACTCGAATCATATCATCGTAGCGCGCGGGCCGGCGGTAGCGAACATGAACGTCCGTTACCGTCAGATAGGTACCTTGATCCTCGAGCTCCTTGTAGGACATACCGCGTTCGCGCATGTGCTCGGTGCGCGCCATGTCCATCCAGATGAGATAGTTCGCGTGGTACACGAAGCCCATCTGGTCTGTTTCCGAGTAATTCACGCGGTGGTGGACCGCGCTGATTGTGGGACCCGGGGCCTGGGGCCTCGGGGCTGGGGAATTACTCGCCGTACGGGATCCAGATGTTTTTTACTTCCGTCGCGCGACGCAGAAACTCCCGACCCTCCCCCTGGTGCGCATCGAGCCAGTCTCGGCGACGTGCCGAGCACCAGGTGCGCTTCATATTCGCTGCGGACGCGAGCTCGACCGCTTTCACACCGGCGGCGGTTCCCCAGTACCACACCCCGTCCACATCGTCGTGTTCGGCGAGGATTTTCGCCAACGCGTCCTTCGCACCCGTCACGATGTTGATCACGCCATCGGGAACATCGGACGTCTCGAGCACCGTGTAGAACTCGGTTACGGCGAGCGGCTGCGGCTCGGAGGGGATGACAATCACCGTGTTGCCCACCGCGATCGCAGGCGCAACGAGCGAGACGAACCCGAGCAGCGGGACTTCGTCTGGCGCCGCGATCCCCAACACGCCGACCGGCTCATTCATGGCGAGCGTGACACCGCGGATCGGCGTGTGATGGACGGCGCCATCCCACTTGTCCGCCCAGGCGGCGTAGGTAAACAGCCGGGCGATGCTCGCCTCGACTGCTTCGCGGCCCACTCGTGCAGAGAATTCTTCGGCCCGAGTTGCCAGGTTCTCGGCGATGAAATAGAGGATCTGCGCGCGCATGTGCCCGCTGCCTCGACCCCAGCCGGCCGCGGCGTGCGCCGCTTCGACTGCGTTGCGGATGTCCTTGCGATTGCCTTCGGCGACTTCGCCGAGGACGCGACCGTCGGAGCCGACGATCTTGCGGGTGTAGCCCTGGTCGGGACGGGTTTGCTTGCCGCCGATGAAGAGCTTGTAGGTTCGGTCTATAGGCGGGATCGAGGATTTAGGAGTTGGGAGCTGGGGCTCAACGGATGCTTGGGTTGCCGTCCCAGGCTCCCGGCTCCCAACTCCAAGCTCCCACCCCGCTTTCAGATACTCGTACATTCCTTCCCGCCCACCTTCCCGACCAAACCCCGACTCCCGATAGCCGCCAAAGCCCGACGCAGCATCGAAGAGGTTGGTCGAGTTTATCCAGACCACGCCGGCTTTGAGCTTCGGGGCAACGTCGAGCGCGAGGTTGATGTTCTCGGTCCAGACACTCGCGGCCAGACCGTAGGGCGTGTTGTTGGCCAGGTCGACGGCTTCCTTCGGCGTGCGGAACGTCATGCTCACGAGCACCGGCCCGAAGATTTCCACCTGGGCGATGGTGGCGGCGGGCGAGACATCGGTGAACAGCGTGGGCGGGTAGAAGTATCCTTCGGTCGGGCATGCCCAGGATGGCTGCCACATCTTCGCGCCCTCTTCGACCCCCCGCTCCACCAAGCCGCGGATGCGCTCGAGCTGCACGGGCGCGACGATCGCCCCCATGTCCACCGCTTTGTCGAGCGGCGATCCGACGCGCAGCTTTTCCATGCGCGCGCGCAGCTTCTGAGTGAGCCGATCCGCAATGCCTTCCTGAACGAGCAAGCGTGAGCCGGCGCAGCAGACCTGGCCCTGATTGAACCAGATCGCGTCGACCACGCCCTCCACCACGCTGTCGAGATCGGCGTCCTCGAAAACGATGAACGGACTTTTGCCGCCCAGCTCGAGCGTCAGCTTCTTGCCGGTGCCCGCGGTCGCTTTGCGAATGATGCGACCGACTTCCGTGGAGCCGGTGAACGCGATCTTCTGCACGTCCGGATGCTCGACGAGGAACTTTCCCGTCGCCCCATCACCGGTGACCACGTTGAACACACCCGGCGGCAAGGCCGCCGCCTTCGCAATCTCCGCAAAGCACAGCGCGGTCAGCGGCGTGAACTCGGCCGGTTTCAGAATCACCGTGTTCCCCGCCGCGAGAGCGGGCGCCACTTTCCACGCCACCATCAAGAGCGGGAAGTTCCACGGAATAATCTGTCCAACGACGCCTATGGGCACATAGCCCGGGAACTCCGTGTCCCGCAGCTGCGCCCAACCTGCGTGGTGATAGAAATGGCGGGCGACGAGTGGAATATCGAGGTCGCGAGTCTCGCGAATCGGCTTGCCGTTGTCGAGACTCTCGAGCACTGCAAGGAGTCGAGAGTGCCGCTGCACCTCGCGAGCGAGGGCGTACAAGTAGCGCGCGCGAGCATGAGCGGGAAGCGCGGCCCACGCGGGCCCGGCGCCTTTAGCGGCGGCGACCGCGGCATCGACGTCCGCCTTGCCGCCCTGGGCCACGCGAGCGAGGACCGCTTTCGTGGCGGGATTGATCGTCTCGAAGTACTGGCCCTCGGCTGGGGGCGCCCACCTGCCACCGATCGAATGGCCGAACCGGCCGCTGTCGTGTTGTTTGATCCACTCCAGCACCGGCGCGTCGCTCTCGGGCGCCGGGCCGTACTCCATAGTCTCGAAGATCTTGGCGACGGTCGTCATCAGACCATCGGATGGCGATGCGCCGCGGCGTAGCGGCCAGTCACGAAGTGCTCGAGCTGCCGCTCGATATCGGTCAACAACGCGCTGGCACCCAGCCTAAAGAGCGCGGACTTCAGCCATCTATCGCCGAGCTCTTCTTTCATCAGAATCATCCAGTCGAGCGCCTGTCTGGCGGTGCGAATCCCGCCTGCCGGCTTGAATCCCACGGCTGCGCCCGTGCGCAACTCGTAATCGCGGATCATGCGAGCCATGACCACGCCAACCGGCAAGACGGCATTCACCGGTTCCTTGCCGGTAGAGGTCTTGATGAAGTCAGCGCCCGCCATCATCGCGACCATGCTGGCGCGCGCCACGTTCGTGAGTGTGGCGAGCTCGCCCGTCCCGAGGATCGCTTTCATGTGCGCGCGGCCGCACGCATCACGGAACGCGCGCACCTCGGCGTATAGGGCCGGCCAGTCGCCGGTGAGGACGTGCGCGCGGGTGATCACGATGTCGATTTCCTGCGCGCCAGCCGCGACCGACGCCTGCACTTCCTCGAGCCGCTGCGCGAACGGATTGAGGCCGGCGGGAAAGCCCGTCGATACGGCTGCCACCGGAATTCCCGAGCCTTCGAGCGCCGCCACCGCCGTCGGTACGAGCGCATGGTAGACGCACACGGCGCCGACTCGGATGTCGAGGTGCGCTGCGCCGAGTGATTCGACCAGGTCGGGTCGAAGGGGCCGGCGGCCCTTAGCACAGAGCCGAATCACGTTCCCCGGTGTGTCATCGCCCTGCAGCGTTGTGAGGTCCATGCAGGTGATGGCGCGGAGCAGCCACGCCGCCTGCCATTCCCTCTTTACTGTGCGTCGCGTGGGGATGGTGGCGGCCCGGCGCTCGACCGCGCTACGGTTGACCCGGAGTGCCCGAATGACATCGAGGTCAAGGGGCATGCCGGAATTGCGCCCCTCGGTGGACGCAGGACGGACTGCGGCGACATGACGCAGGCGCTCGGAAGTGGTGGGAGCCTTCATTGTCGCGGAGAATGCGAAGTGCGGAAGGAAAAGTCAAATAATGACGCGACTTACGGCGCTGGGCGATACTTCAGAACGAGTCCTCTGGGGTAGCTCCGTTGCTGGCCGGCGACATACACCGCGCCCGTGCCATCCGTCGCCGCACCAAATCCCTCCTCCATCCCCCGGGCATCGTACGTCCGGTGATCGGTGAGTGTGCCCGAGCCGTCGAACCGCGCCAGGAAGATGTCGTCCGGTTCGCTCGGAATCAGATCCGGGAATGCGCCCCAGGTGTATCCCACGACGTACGCACCTCGCGCGTCGATGGTTATGGCCTCGGGGATATCCACGTCTCGCGTGCCGAACTGGCGAGTCCAGATCAGTGCGCCGCTTTGATCGTACTTAGCGACAAAAACTTCTGGGGAGCCGTTCGGCGGAGTGCTATCGAGTCCGCCATAGTTCACGCCGGTCACGTACACGGCCCCCAGCGAATCGACCGCGACACCACCTCCAGGCCCAGACGCATCGGTGACCAATAATCGATGCCACACCTCGTTGCCGGCCGCGTCCACCTTGAGGACAAACGCGGAGGTCGGGTTCCCCGAGTCCGCAGTGACGCCGGTGATGTAAACCGCACCCGCGGCATCAACCGCTAGTCCGAGGTCCTGACTGGCGAACAACGTGACCGATGTGCCTTGCTTGAGCCAGAGACGATTACCGTCGCGGTCGAATTTCATCAGGAAGATCTCCGGCGTTCCCCCCGCTGCCGCGCTGTCGAGTTTGCCGAGCGTCACCCCCGTCAGGTACACGTTGCCACTGCCGTCGGCGCCAATCAGGCAGGTGAGCTCTTGATCGCCGCTGTCGATCAGCCGAGACCAGACTTGAGCGCCGCTCGGATCGTACTTCACGACGATGCAGTCCCGGGGCTGCACCGTCCAAACACCCACATACGCGTTCCCATCGATGTCACTGCTGACGGACGTCCCGAAAAACGGCACGCCCGCCGTACCGAATGTGCGCGTCCACAGGCTCGTCCCGGACGAATCCAGCTTGATGAGCAGTGCCTTCGAGCTGGACCAATCCGATCCTGCCGCGTACACGGCGCCCGCGATCGGCGTCACGGCGCTCAGAACTGTGTGCAGATCGGCTGTGGCGTCCCAGAGCCAGCGAATGTCCACGAACGTGGACTCGGGCGCGGTGGCCGCCTCATTCCCTGCCCGATCCCTAACCCGCGCACTGAACACTCTCCGTCCATTGTGTGCTGCTGTGATGTTTTCAAACAGCGTCTTGGGAAGCGTCGGCTCGTACGCTGAGGCGACGAGACTGTCGCCGTCGTACAAGTCGATTTGCAACAGCGGTTCGGAGGCGTTCACGGTCACGGGAAACGCCACGTCAAACGTCACCCGGCCGGGTACCGACAGCGTCGCGGTTGGCGCCGTGAAATCGACGGTCAATACCGCGGTGCTGATCGCGGAGTTGCCGGCAGCATCATAGGCCTTAGCCCACACCTGATACGAGCCGTCGTTGCCGGTCACAAAACCGGCCGGCGGAAACTCTGCCGTATAAGGTGCCACGTTGTCGTCGGCAAACTGAGCGGCGCTCGATTCTCCGGGAGCCCGAGCGAAGAACGCAACGTGCTGCACGCCGACGTTGTCACTGGCAGTGGCGGTGACGGTCACCTGGGAGCCTGGAGTGGTCACGACACAGCACGGGGTCACTGCGATGGAGACGGTAGGCGCTTCGCCGTCGGGCGCCGTGGAATCATTGCTGCAGGCTGTAAGGACCCCGAGGCACGCTGCGAGCACGCCGGCGCGCCGGGCGCGTCTCACGGCAAGCCGGCGCCCTGACGACACGCGGCCACCGCCGCGGGGTGCTGCGCGCGAGCGCATTGCTCCGCCCGCTCCGGTATGCCGGCGAGCAACGTGGCGACTTCCTCACCCAATGCCCGATAGCACGTCGGTCCGCCAGGTTCGTCTCGGACGATGCGGCAGAACTCGAGCGCAGCGTCCGTTGTTGCGGTCCAATCGACGAGCGCCTTGGCCGCGCCGAAATAGCAGGCGGCGCGATCCTGCTCGCGAGCCTTGTGGCACAGACCGGCGGTCTTCTTAGGATCGCGGTTTGTGTATGACGTGGCATCGCGACCCAGGCTCTGGAAGCAGACGGCGCGCATCGCGCCGGGCGCGCGCTCACAGGATTTCGCGGCGTCGCCGATGTCGCCATGGTTCAGGCTCAGCATGACGGACGTCTGCATCTGGTAACAGGCATGCAGGAACCGCTCGGCCATGATCGAACAGGGATAGAGGGGATCCTTGGGCTCGATGGCCTTGAACGGGGGGGCGGGGGCGGTCTCGTGATGGGATCCGTGTGCCGCAAGCTTGCTCGCCGGGTGATGTGGCGTCGTTGCGTTGATCACGTTCTCCATGAACGCGCCGCCATAACACGACTCGCGATCCCACCCGTCGGACAGCAGATCGCAATCGCTGAGCGCGCGCGGCAAGTTATGGGCATGGAACATCGTGAGGCCGTGCCCCATGCCGTGCACGCACTGGAACAGCACCCAGCGACTCGCGGTCGCGCCCTTGAAGGGCTGGCAGAGCGCCTCGACCTCGGACTTCGTGACATGGTCGCGCGATTCGAAGTACGCCTGGATCACGCCGTGGCGACAACCGGACGAGAACCCATCGCCGCAGGCGTCGAACGTCCCCACGATATCGCTCGAAAGGCCGTACGCTTCGATCCCCAACCCGTGCGCGTACTCATGTGCATGTTCGGCGACGTCGCGGTCGGCGGCCGCGAGCGCGTCGAGCATCGCAACCGCATCCCGGACGCCGTCGGTTGCGAGGCGACGCGACAGCAGCTGGGTGTAGCAATTCGTGCGGGCGTCGCCGCCGAGCTCGCGGCAATCAGCGCCGGCGCCCCCGGTCGGTCCTACCAGCATCTTCGAGACACCCACGCCCGCCGCGGCAGCGGTCACGACGGCCAAACCAGCCACGGCAATCAATGTTGATCGATTCATCGTGAAGAACTCTAATTGGCTTGCGGCACTGGTTCCAGCTTTCTAAGCTTGGTCCGTGCCTATCCCGGTTTCACGCGTCCTCGTTGTGGCCGACGCCCACCTTGGTCAGGTCCACCCGAGCGTCCGGACCGCATTTCACGCCTTCCTCGAAGCAGTGCCGCAGGTCGGCGACCACCTCGTGCTCACGGGAGATCTGTTCGACTTCTGGTTCGAGTACCAGAGCGTCATACCCCGCAAACACTTTGCCACCGTCGCGAAGCTGCAGGAGGTACGGGCCCGCGGCATTCCCATCACCTTCGTGGGAGGCAATCATGACCGCTGGGGCGGCACATTCTTCAGCCACGATCTGGGCATCGAGTTCTTCGGCGGTGAAGCCGAGCTCGATCTCGGCGGTAGGCGCACCTACATCGTTCATGGAGACGGGCTGACCGAGCAGCACTGGACTGGGGCGCTGATGCACCGTTTTACGCGGCACCCTCTCACCGTCGCGGTGTTTCGCCTGCTGCATCCCACGATCGGCTTCTGGATTGCCGATCTCTTCTCGCGCCACCTGGCCGACAATACAAAGGATAGGGCGGTACTCGACCGCGCCGCGGCGGCCCAGCGCCGCTGGGCCGCCGATTTCCTGGTCCGTCACCCCGATGTGCGTCTCGTCATCATGGCCCACACGCACCGGCCGATGCTGGACCGCCTTCCCGACGGCCGGGCATTTCTGAATCCCGGGGCCTTCCTCGACGGTGGCCGGTATGCCGAGATCACGGCAGGCGGGGTGGAGCTCAAGCAATTCACCACGGAACAACTTCGACCTGTTTGAGCTTCTCGCCGAGGAATAGCGCGCCGACTTTCCGAAAATGCGGTTCGTCGTCCGAAACCACGAATCGATGGTCGTGACTGCCGCCGTTCGCCAGCAGATCGAGTCGCTCGAGCTCCCCAGCGACGACCGTTGCCGTCTCCTCTGCTGAATCGACGAGCTTCACATCCGGTCCCATGACGCGTGCGAGCAGCGGCTTAAGCAGTGGATAATGCGTACAGCCCAAGACCAGCACATCAACGTTGGCGCGCCGCAGCGGCTCGAGATACTCGCGCGCGATGAGCTCGGCGGCAGGATGCTCGAACCAGCCCTCTTCGACGAGCGGCACGAACAACGGACAGGGCCGGCTGTGCACGCGCGCTCCAGGGCGCAGCGCCTTGATTGCGCGTTCGTAGGCGCCGCTCGCGATGGTCCCGGCGGTGCCGATCACGCCAATCGAGCCGCTGCACGTCGCTGCAACGGCAGCGCGCGCGCCCGGCTCTATCACGCCGACGACCGGAACGGATGACTGCTGCTGCAGGGTGCCGAGCGCGTGCGCCGTGCTCGTGTTGCACGCCACCACCACCGCTTTGACGCCGCGCCGGAGCAGATACGTCAGGATCTCCGAGCTGTAGCGGCGCACCGTGTCGGGCGACTTGGGGCCATACGGGACGCGCGCCGTATCGCCGAAGTAAATGACCGATTCGTGCGGCAAACGCTCGAACAGTGCGCGCGCGACCGTGAGGCCACCAATCCCGGAATCGAACACACCGAGCGGCGCGCTGTTCACGGCGCGATTCGCGGCATAGGAAGCGTTACCCCGATGCCGTTGGGGAACGCCTGGACGTTGAGATCGGGCGGGAAATCCTGCAGATGCGCGGAGACGTACGCTTCGGCACCGGCGAACAAATGATTGAAGATCCAGAGAATGAGCCAGTCCTGGACTTCCTGGCGCTTCAGATCGACGCTGGTGGAATGGATCTTCTTGAGGTAATTCGCTTCCTGCTGTGCCTTCAGCGTCATCATGGCCGTCACGCCTTCCCAGGCGACGAACGTCGCACCGGTCACGTGCCGGCCGGTGACGGCCTGACCCCAGCCGGGAATAAGGAAGGAGCGCCAGAACGCGCCCATGGGCCGGACGCCGAGGTGCATCGTGTCGCGCGGGAGGACCATCTGGCTGGTGTCGCGAGCAGCGGTGGTGTCCTGGCCGGCCAGACGGCCTGACGGCCGGACGGCCAACAACGCGAGGGCCAGCAATGCAGCCGTCCGACCGTCGGACCATCTGGCCGTCATCAGCGCGCCACCAACACGTTCAGCTTTCCGCGCTCCACTGTGACGGTGCACTCCCGCACCCCCAGCTCGCGCAGCTCGCCGTCCATGTGCACGATTATCGGCTGATCGGGCGAGCGAAGCGTGAACTTTGCCGTCTTGATGATCGCCACCTCGCGCATCGTTACGTGCGTGCCTGTGATCACCCGCGGGATTGCCAACAGAAATCGCGGCAGCGACACGCGACGGATCAAACAAACGTCCATTTTGCCATCCGCGGGGTCTGCATCCGGCGCGAACCGGTAGCTTCCACCCGCCGTGGTGCCGTTGCACACTTCAACCATCATCATGTACCCCCGCTCGCGAAAGCCGGGCGCGGCGACATCAAACAGCATCGGCTCGAACTTGAAGAAGGTCTGCACCACCGGCACGAGATACGACAGGAAGCCCGACAGGTGCTGCATGCGGTTGCGCCGTTGAACGACCGCAGGGCCGAAACCGAAACCCACGCTGTTCACGAACCACTCGTCCAGCACGCGTCCAGCGTCGAAGCGCCGGGACCGCGCCGTCACGAGGCGGGCCACGGCACGGACGGGGTCGTGGCGATACACGCCCAGCAGCTTGGCGAAGTCGTTACCCGAGCCGATCGGCACGACCCCCAACGCCGCATCCGTGTCGGCGTCGAGCAGTCCGTTGGCGACTTCGTGGACCGTGCCGTCGCCGCCGACGGCGATGACATGACGAGCGCCCCGGCTGACCGCATCGGCGGCGAGGTTCACGCCGTGCCCCGGTTGCTCGGTCCGCACGATCTCGACGGCCCATCCTTGCGATCGAAACGCCCGCACCACCGTGTTTTCCACCCGGCGTGCCGCGCCTCGACCAGCAGCGGGATTGATGATGAGATGGGCCTGGAGCACGCGGCAACAAGATACAACTCGCCCGCCCTTTGAGGGGGCGGGCGAGTTGAGTCGGCTGTCTCGACAACGACTTAGGCGAGGTAGCGCTCGTCCCAATCCACCGCGTATTCGACCGAGCACCGGACACACAGCATCCGGCTCGGCCGACCCCGCAGCGCGACACGCTCACGACAGGCCGGACAAACGGCGTAGTGAGTCCCAGTCCCGAGTTTGTGCGGCACGTTTTTCGGCCGCGGGACAACGGTCCATTTACGGGGTGGCGAGCTCGACACCTGCAGGAATGCTCGGACGACCGGGACCGGCTTACCTCTCACATCCACTACGGCAGCGAGGTCGTCGGCCTTGATGAGCCGGTACCAGGCGCCGCGGCGCAAATTGCAGTTCAAATCGGCCTGCAGACGAGCCCATGCCATCTGATCAACCTCGGGCGTCGAAGGGACGACTACAGTGCTGGAACCGGATCAGGGCGTCTAGGCTGATTGACCGAGCCCCAATGTGACGTCGGTCACTCAGACTTTGGCGCCGATTCCGTCATCCAGATTGATTTCGAATTCCTGCCGGCAGCGCGCGCACTCGAGAGCGCGGGGGATCTTTTTCGGCAAGGCCGCGCGGCCGCGGCAATTAGGGCAGACAGCGTAGGTTCCCCGAAGATTCGGAGGAGTCTTGCGATGCACTTCTTCTGGTGCGGTCACGATGCTCCAGTGCTGCGGTGGCCGTTGCTTGATCTCGAGCCACGCGCGTAAGACGCCGATCTTGCGGTGATTGACGTCGATCACCGCCTGGAGGTCATCGAGCTCAACAACGCGATACCAAGCGCCACGGCGGAGCTTCAAGGGGACATCAGCCTGCAGACGTGCGAACAGAATGGCCATCAAGGCTCCTGGTGAGGGAGTCTGGGATGGGCGCGGGCACAATATACAACTGTTTGTTAAATGTGGCGCACGACGGACATCACAAACCTAGGAATTATCCCAGCCGATATCGAAGTACCCGTTGCAGCGTGGACACCGCATGCTCGCGGCGCGGTCTTCGAGCCGCGCACGCGTGCGACAGTTGGGGCAGACTGCATACCGAGGCCCCCACGACATCGGCAGGCGCGCGGAGTGCGGCGGACGCGGCACGACGGCCCACCGTGTTGGAGGCGTTGGCATGATTTCGAGCGACGGACGCGGAAAGGGCGTCAAGGTGCCGTTCACATCGAGCACGGCATCGTGAGGCGTTAAGCGCACGACGCGGTACCACGCGCCGCGACGTAAGCGCGATTGTTCAGTCGGGCGTACACGTGCCCATTGTCCGACAGGCGCCATCGGTCCTCCAAGCAGGAAACTGGCCTAGAATGGTGCAGATCCGGTACAAAAGTCAACAGCGCGGTGGCGGGAGCGTGTAGGAATCGAACCTACCGAGCCCCATTCGGGGCCCAAACAGTTTTGAAGACTGGTCAGGCCACCAGACCCAATCCGCTCCCCCGTTACCCTATTGCTTCACCGCGATCACATCGATCTCGACGCGTGCGCCCTTCGGCAACCCCGCCGCCTGCACCGTCGAACGGGCGGGTTTGTGCGGGCCGAAATGCTTCGCGTATACCTCATTCATTTGCCCGAAGTCCGCCATATCGGCCAGGTACACCGTCGTCTTCACGACATTACCAAGCGCTGATCCCGCCGCTGCGAGCACGGCCTCGAGATTCGCAAAGACCTGCTCGGTTTGTTCGGCCGTTGTGCGGCCCACCAACTCGCCGCTCTGCGGATCGAGCGCGACCTGACCCGCCGTGAATACCAGACCGTCCATGGTGATGGCCTGACTGTAAGGCCCAATCGCCTTGGGCGCCGCGTCGGTCGCGACGACACCCAATCCGCTCGCTTTGCGCATTAGAAGAGTCCCTCGATGGTGCCGTCCGAATGAAGGCGAATGCGCTCCGCCGCGGGGCTCTTGCCGAGGCCGGGCATCGTCATGATGTCGCCGGCGAGCGCCACGACGAATCCGGCACCCGCCGACGGGAGGATGTCGCGCACGTGCAGCGTGAACCCGCTGGGCGCGCCCAGCTGGGACGCGTCGTCGGAGAAAGAGTATTGTGTTTTGGCCATGCAGACCGGCGTTTCCCCGAGCCCCAGCTTGGGCATCAAGTCGAGCGCGCGCTCGGCCGCCGGCGCGAATGCGACGCTGCCGGCGCCGTAGATCTCGCGCGCGATCGTCTCGATCTTTTCGCGGATCGGCCTCCGCTCATCGTAGAGCGGCTTGAAGGCCGCTTTCGATGTCTTCAGTAAATCGAGCAACGACTCGGCGACGGCGACTCCACCTTCCCCGCCCTTTTCCCAGACGTCGCAGCGCACGACCTCGACACCCTCGGCCGCGCCCACCGCGCGCACCGCGTCGACTTCCTCATCGGTGTCGGTGATGAAACGATTGAGCGCCACGAGCGCGGGAAGGCCGAACTTCTTCACATTGCGGATATGGCGGCGGAGGTTCTCAGAGCCCCGCTGCACGGCAGCGGGGCTCGCTACCCCAAGCTGATCCTTCTTGACGCCGCCGTGCATCTTCAGCGCGCGCACGGTCGCCACAATGATGGCGGCCTCCGGCTTCAACCCGGCGAAGCGGCATTTGATGTCGAAGAATTTTTCCGCGCCCAGATCGGCGCCGAAGCCCGCTTCCGTCAATACGACGTCCGACAGCGCCAGCCCGAGGGTGGTCGCCGCGACGGAGTTGCAGCCGTGCGCGATATTGCCGAAGGGACCGCAATGCACGAGCGCTGGCCCACCCTCGAGCGTCTGGACGAGGTTGGGGTTGATGGCATCCTTCAGAAGCAGAGTCATGGCGCCCTGCGCCTTCAGATCCTGGGCGCGCACGGCGGTCTTGTCGCCGCGCAGCCCCACGATGACGCGCGCGAGACGCGCCTCGAGATCCTCAATTCCGGTCGCCAGCGCGAGGATCGCCATGATCTCCGAGCCCGGGATGATGACGAAGCGCTCTTCGCGCGTCGGGCCGCCGTTCAGTCCGCCGAGCCCGACGACAATGTGGCGCAAGGCGCGATCGTTCATGTCGATGGTGCGCGGCCAGGTGATCCGCCGGACGTCGAGGCCGGATGCGTTGCCGTGATGTAAGTGCGCGTCGAGCAGCGCCGAGAGGAGGTTGTGCGCGCTCGCGATCGCATGGAAGTCGCCGGTGAAATGCAGATTGATGTCTTCCATCGGCACGACCTGGGCGTACCCGCCGCCCGCCGCGCCCCCCTTTACCCCGAACACGGGTCCGAGCGACGGCTCCCGAATCGCCAGGATCGCGTTCGTCCCGAGCCGCCGCAGCGCCTGGGTCACACCGACGGTGACAGTCGACTTTCCTTCGCCGGCGGGCGTGGGGTTGATCCCGGTGACGAGGACGAGCCGTCCCTTGCGCGCGCGCGACGCCAGCGCACGCAGCGAGATCTTCGCCTTGTATTTGCCGTAGAGCTCCAGCTCGTCGTCGGCCAGCCCCAGCTCGGCGGCGACGTCGCGGATGGGCCGGAGCCGGGCCGCCTGCGCGATCGCGATATCGGAGGGGACCTGCTTGACCGTCGTCGTCACAACGATGACTCGAGCCGCGCGCCGAAACAGCGCCGGGCGTTATCGGTGGTGCGTCGCACCAGCTCGTCTGGAGGATCACCGCGCAGCCTGGCCGCGCGCTCGGCGACATCGCGGACAAAACCCGGCTCGTTGCGCCGGCCGCGGTGCGGCACAGGCGCCAGATACGGGGCGTCGGTCTCGAACAGCAGGCGGTCGGGCGGACAGGCCGTCAGGCGGTCGGTCCGGTTCCAGTTCTTGAATGTGATCATGCCGCTGAACGAGAAATATGCACCGATACTCAAACCGGCGTCCCACACGTCATCGCCCGACGAGAAACTGTGCAACACGACGACGGGAGCCTGGTTCCCCAGCGCACGCAGCATCGCCGCCATATCATCATCGGCATCTCGGGCATGGACGACCACGGGCTTGCCGAGCTCGGCGGCCAGCTGGAGTTGCCCCTCAAACGCGGCGCGCTGGGTGTCGCGCGGTGCATGCATGTGGTGATAGTCGAGTCCCGTCTCTCCTACCGCCACCGTTTCGGGCGCCACCAGCAGCTCCCGTACGCGACTCGCGGCATCGGGTGACCAGGCCCGTGCTTCGTGGGGATGTACCCCCGCCGTCGCCGACAGCCCCGGACTCGCACGCGCCAAAGCCCCGGCTCGCTCGCTCGCAGCGATCGATTCCGCGATCACTACGACGTGGGACACACCTGCCGCAGCCGCGCGCGCCAGCACCGCATCGCGATCGGCGTCGAAGGCGGGATCACCAAGGTGACAGTGGGTATCGACCAGCCCGGGGCGCAGCATGCTGCGCCCTTATTACCGTGCCGGCAGCGGCGTGCGAGGCGACGGCGACGGGGTGGGCGTCGCTGGCGCAACCTGTGACGCCGGCGCGCGCGTGCCGATCGTGCGGACACCGCGTGCGTCCTCTCCCGGCCAGCGTCTCTCGATCCACAGCAGCACCGGTGAGGCCACGAAGATCGACGAGAACGTCCCGACGATGATGCCGAAGGTCATGACCAGCGAGAAGGGCCGGATGACCTCGCCGGCGATGAACGCCAGCGTCAACGCCGTCAGAATCGTCGTCCCGCCCGTGAGCACCGTCCGCGGCAGCGTCTCATTGATCGAGAGGTTGAGAATCTCGTACAGGTTTTGACGCCGGTACTTGCGCAGGTTCTCGCGGACGCGGTCGAAGATCACGATCGTGTCGTTCAACGAGTATCCCACGATCGTGAGGACGGCCGCGACGACCACGAGACTGACTTCCAGGTTCAGATACCGGATGAAGATGATCGTCGCGAGAATGTCGTGCGCGGTGGCGGCAATCGCGGCCAGGCCAAACCGCCATTCGAACCGGACGGCGAGGTACATCAACGTGACCACGAAGGAGAACAGGATGGCGATCAGCGCCTTCCCCTGGAGCTCGCGTCCCACCTTGGGCCCCACGGCCTCCCGGCGGACGATCGTATAGGTACCGTTGCCGAGTCCCGCGTCGAGGGCGCGTTGCACCGCGCTGACCGTCTCCTCGGTGCCCGCCTCAGTACCGGCCCGTTCCGCGCTCACGCGCGCCTTAACGGAGTATTCCGTCTCCGACCCGAATGTGTTCACCTCGGCTCCCGTCACACCGCCGTTGGTGAGCGCCGCCCGAATCGCGCCGGTGCCGATGGGCGTCGTCGTCCGGATGTGGATGAATGTGCCGCCGGTGAATTCGATGCTGTAGTTCAAGCCCGCAACGAGGAGCCACAGCAGGCCCGGGATGATAAACAACGCACTGAATCCGTACGCCCAGCGTCGGATGCCGATAAAGTCGTAATGGGCGTCCTTGAACAGTCGCAGCATCAGATACTCACCGTGGTCATATCCGGCCGCCGCTGCAGCCAGATCAGGAAGAAGGTACGGGTGACGAAGACCGCCGACAGCATTGACGCGAAGATCCCGATTATCAAGGTGATCGCGAACCCCTGCACGGGACCGGTGCCCACGAGATAGAGAATGAACGCCGTCAGCGCGGTCGTGATGTTGGAATCGACGATGGCGCTCATGGCGTGCTTGAACCCTTCATCCACGGCCAGGCGCACCGATTTGCCGAGCGCCAGCTCCTCCCGTATTCGCTCGAAGATCAGCACGTTCGCATCCACTGCCATGCCGATCGACAGCGCGAAGCCCGCAAGCCCGGGCAGCGTCAACGTGAAACCGAACAGCGCGAGACCGCCGAGCGAGAAGGTGACGTACAGGGCCAGGGCAGCGACCGCGAGGGCGCCGGACAGACGGTAGTAGACGAGCATGATGAGGAGCGTCAGAGCTACGGCGACGATGCCGGCGAGCACGCCGGCATTGATGGAATCCTCTCCCATGGTCGCGCTGATCGTGCGCTCGTCGACGATCGCGAGCGGCGCCGGCAGCGCGCCGGCGCGCAGGACGAGCGCGAGATCGCTGGCCTCGTGCAGCGGCTTGCTGCCCAGCTCGATCTGGCCGTGGGCGCCGATCTGGCTGCGAATCACGGGCGGCTGCCCCTGCACGCGGCCGTCGAGCATGATCGCCATGTAATCCCCGACGTGGCGGCCGGTCTCCTGCGAGAAGATCCGCGCGCCGCGACGGCTCAGCTGAAACGTCACGATCGACTGGTTCGTGCCCGGATCGCGGTTCGCCGCAGCCTTGACCAGCTCTTCACCCGTGATGATCGGCCGCGACTCCACGGCATAGATCGGCCGGTACATGCGCGCGCCATACGCGTCCGTCTGCGCGCCCCACTTCAGCTCGATGGCGCGCGGGATCAACGCTTTGACGTCAGGCCGCTGGATGAGACTGTCGACGAGCAGCCACTGCTCCTCGGGAACGAGGTATTCGCCGGGAACGACGTTCGGCCCCTGATTGAGGAGTGACGACAGAACGCCGGGGGCATTCGCGTCCGCGGCCGAATCGCGCGCCGCTTTACTCGTGTCGCCGCCGAACAGCTGCGCCACGGCCGACGGGGTGGCGTCGCCGCGGGCTTTCACGCCCGCCTTGCGCAGCGCGGCGTCGATCGCCGGCAGCGCGTCCTTGAACACGCCTTTCATGTCGGTGATGCGAAACTCGAGGAACGCGCTCCTCTGGATCACGCTTTTGGCGCGCGCAGGGTCTTTCTCTCCCGGCAGCTCGACGATGAGGCGGCAGCGCCCCTCGATCTGCACGACCGGCTCGGTCGTGCCGAATTCGTTGATGCGCGTGCGCACGACTTTCTCGGCGCGCTGAATCGCGTCGGCGCAATCAGGCACCGGTCCCTTGGTCTCGTCGACCTCCAGTGCGAGGTGAATACCACCGCGCAGGTCCAGGCCGAGATTGATCGGCACGCGGCGCACGGTGGTGTCCTTGAGCCGTCCCGACGCCGGATCGATGATCCGTTGTGTCGTGTTGCGCGGCACGAGCGCAGCAACGCTCGCGGCCACCAGTCCAGCGATCATCCAGAGCCGGTTTCGAATTCTCTTGTCCATCACGTCTCTCTATCGGTTGAGGGTCGCCCGAGCCGCTTGACGGTCGCGCTCCAGTTGCGCGACCAGCGCCTCGCGCGATGGAAATGCCTGCACCTCGCGCAGCCGCCGGACCCATTCCACCACCACCGTCTCTCCGTACAGCTCACCCTCGAAATCGAACAGATGGATCTCGAGCGCGCGAGCCTGCTCCCCAAAGGTAGGGCGCGGGCCCTGATTCATCATGCCCCCGAACTCCAGGGTTTTGGATCTAGGAGTTGGGATTTGGGGTTTTTGACCCGAGATCCCAACTCCCAAATCCAAGATCCGTACTCTCACAGCATACACCCCATCAGGAGGCAGGAGCTTTCTGGCATCCGGCGTCTCCAGATTGGCCGTCGGAACGCCGATCGTGCGGCCCCGCCCCGCTCCCCGAACCACGCGGCCGCGCAAGCTATACGAGCGGCCCAGCCACCGGGCGGCCGCATCGAGGTCGCCGTGCGCCACCGCCGTGCGGATCAGCGTCGAGGAGATCGGCTGGCCGTTCTCCCGCACCGCGTCGACGACCGACACACCAAACTGCTGGGCCTCGCCCAGGCGCCGGACCAGCTCCACATCGCCGCCCCGTCCGCGACCGAACCCGTGATCAAAGCCCATCACGAGCTCGCGCATCGCATACTCGTCGCACAGGCGCCGCACGAACGCCGCCGCATCGAGCTGCGCGACCGCAGGCGTGAAGGGAAGCACGACAAACTGCTCGATGCCGTGCGCCGCTACGAGCTCGCGCTTCTCGTCGGTCAGCGTCAGCAGCTTCGGCGCCGCCGCCGGATTCACAACCTCGAGCGGGTGCGGGTCGAACGTGACCAGCACGCTCGCCAGCTCCCCTGCTCGTGCCCGGCGGCCGACCTCCGCCAGCACCGCCTGATGGCCGCGGTGCACGCCATCGAACGTGCCCAGCGTAATGACCGCGCCCCGCGACGCCATCAGCCCTCCGCCAGCACGACGCGCGGCTTCAACAGGTCGCCCGACTGTTCCGCGACTGCGATCAGCTCCTCATCCGCAAAGATCGCTATCGGCTCTCGGCTGTCGGCTATCGGGTCGCCCTTGATCGGACGGCCATGGATAACCGCATCACGTTCCCTCTTGTCTACCTCGCGGCGCGCGAGATGCGCGACCAGAATGGACGCATCTCGGATCGCCGCCTGAGTCACCGCCTCCGGTGCGACCGCGTCTTCGAGTCGCAACGGACCGACGGCCGTGCGTCGCAGCGCCGCGAGATGCGCGCCACACCCCAGCTTCGCCCCGATGTCCCGCGCCAGCGACCGCAGGTACGTCCCTCCGCTCACCGTCGCGCGAAACTGCAGATCGGGAACCGCCGCCTCCACGATCTCGAGCTCGCGGATGTCGACCCACCGCGCGGCGGGTTCGACTGCTTCGCCGCGCCGTGCCCGGGCGTACGCGCGCTCGCCTGCGATCTTCACCGCCGAATAGGCGGGTGGCCGCTGCTCGTGGCGCCCGCGGAAGCTCGCGATCACGGCTGCCAGCTCCGCCGGCGTGATGCCGGTCCACAGCGCCGTCGCCACCACGGCACCCGTCAGATCATCCGTATCGGTCGTCACGCCGAGGCGAATGACGCCTTCGTACGCCTTCGGCCATTCCGCCGTGTACGCAGCGAGCCGTGTCGCGCGCCCCACCACCAGGACCAACAGTCCCTTCGCGAACGGATCCAGCGTCCCGAGATGGCCGACGCGCTGCTCGCCGAGTGCGCGGCGTACGATGTCCACGACATCATGGGATGTGGGGCCGGCCGGCTTGGCGACCAACACGATCCCAGCGATCAGTCTGGCGGCTCCTTGAGCTCTTTCAGGACCTGCTCGATACGCTGCGCGTGCTCGATCCCGCGGTCCAGATGAAAATGCAGCTCCGGACTGGTGCGCAGGTGCAGATCGCTCGACAGCTGGGCGCGCAAATAGCGGGCGGCGCTCGCCAGTCCTTCCAGCGACTGCGCCTTCTCATCCTCCGTCCCCATGACGCTGACCCGCACATTCGCGTGCGACAGGTCGGCCGACACATCCACGCCAATGACGGTCACAAAGCCGATGCGCGGGTCGCGCACATCGCCCGTCAGAAACGCGCCGATTTTCTGCCGGATCAGCTCGCTCAGCCGCTCGGGTCGGTGGCTCGGGCGCTTCATCTCAGAGATAACTCACGCTCGTGTCCATGACGCGCGCGCCATCGGCCGCCGCCACCATCCCGTCGACTTCCCGCAGCACACTCTCCGCGTGGCGGCGGTCCGTGCTCACGACGGCTGCCGACAGCTCGGCGCGCTGCCAGAGATCCTGATGCCCCGTCTCGGCGACCGAAACGTTGAACCGGTTGTGCAGCCGGTCCTTCAGGCTCTTCACGATCGTGCGCTTGTCCTTCAGTGACTGGCACGCGGGGAGATGCAGCTCCCAGACCATCACGCCCACGATCACGCCTCAGCTGCACCGAGCGTGCGCGCGATCTCCTCGATGCGGTACGACTCGATCAAGTCGCCCACCTTGATGTCGTTGAAATTCTCGATCCCAATCCCGCATTCGAAGCCCTCACGAACTTCGCGCACGTCATCCTTGAAGCGCTTGAGGGATGCGAGCGTGCCGTCATACACTTCAACGCCGTTCCGGATGACGCGGGAGCGGCCGGTGCGCGGAATCACGCCGCTCCGCACGAAGCAGCCGGCGATCGTGCCGAGCTTGGCAATCTTGAAGATCTGGCGCACCTCCGCCTCGCCGAGCACCACTTCCTTCTTCTCTGGGGCGAGGAGGCCTTCCATCGCCAACTTCACCTCTTCGACCGCTTCGTAGATGATCCGATACGTGCGAATCTCCACCCGCTCGCGATCGGCGGCCGCGCGCGCGTTGGAATCGGGCCGCACGTGGAACCCGATGATGATGGCGCCGGAGGCCCGAGCCAACAGCACGTCGGACTCGGTAATCGCGCCGACGCCGCGGTGCACGACTTCCACCTTGACCTCGGAGGTCGACAGCTGCGCGAGCGCGTCTGCGAGCGCTTCCGCGGGGCCGCCCTGGTCCGCCTTGATGATGATTCGCAGCGTGGCCACGCCGCCTTGGGCCGCCTCCGCCATGAAGTCCTCGAGCGTCTTCACGCGGCCCGTGCGGCGGTGTTGGGCCTCGCGCTCGAGACGCTGGCGCTTCTGCGCGATGTCGCGCGCCGCCGCTGCGTCTGCCATGGCGAGGAAGCTGTCGCCGGCTTCCGGCACACCATCGAAGCCCAGAATCTGGACCGGGGTCGACGGCCCCACTTCCGTTTCGGTGCCGCCCCGCTCGTCGTACATCGCGCGCACGCGGCCCGAGAACTGACCACAGATGAAGTCGTCGCCGACCTTCAGCGTGCCGGTCTGCACGAGAATCGTCGCGATCGCGCCTTTGCCGGGATCCAGCGTGGCCTCGAGCACGGTGCCCTGCGCCTTACGGTCCGGATTTGCCTTGAGATCGAGCAGCTCGGCCTGAAGCAGGATCTGCTCGAGCAGTTCGTCGACACCGGTGCCCTTCTTGGCGGAGATCGGGGTCGCGAGCGCGGTGCCTCCGAATTCTTCGAGCACCACCCCGTGCGCCAGCAGATCCTGCTTGACCTTCTGCACGTTCGCGGTGGGCAGATCGATCTTGTTAATGGCCACGACGAGCGGCACGCCCGCGTTCTTGGCGTGGGAAATGGCTTCGATCGTCTGGGGCATGATTGCGTCATCGGCGGCCACGACCAGGACCACGAGGTCCGTGACCTGCGCGCCACGCGCGCGCATTGCCGTAAAGGCCTCGTGACCCGGCGTATCGAGGAACGTGATCTTGCGCTCGTCTCTCAGCGTGACCTGGTAGGCGCCGATGTGCTGCGTGATGCCGCCGGCCTCGCCCGCGACGACGTTTGCCTTGCGGACGTAGTCGAGCAACGATGTTTTGCCGTGGTCGACGTGTCCCATGATCGTGACGACCGGCGGCCGCGGTTTGAGCGTCTCAGCCGCGTCGGCGACGGCGTCGGTCTGCGTCGTCGCGTACTCCTCCTCACGCACCGCCTGGAATCCGAACGCCGATGCGATCAGCTCAATCATGTCGAAGTCGAGCCGCTGATTGATCGTCACCATCTGACCCAGCTCTTTGAACGCGAACGTCACGATCTGGGTCGGTGGGACCTTGAGACTGTTGGCGAGCTCGGACACAGTGATGAACTCCGTCACGCGCACGAGCGTCTTCTCGCGCTCGCGCTCCTCGCGGCGGCGTTCCTCCTGCGTCTCGCGGAACGTCGGGCCTTCCTCGCGCCGATGGACGCCCTTCTTGCCGACCGGCGCTTTCAGCGACGCGAGCGTGCGCGAGATGTTTTGCGCCACCGCTTCCTGATCGACAAGTGACTTCTTGCCCTTCTTCCGTTTCTTGCCCTTTTCACGACGCCGCTCGTCGAGCGGCGGCGCACCGGGCGCGGCCGAGGCAACGGGGCG
>DATFEG010000161.1:0-15470 GCA_035251445.1 Gemmatimonadales bacterium
CGCACCACCCGGCCCCGTTCCTGCCCTCGGCCCCGATGTGGTGGCGGTGGACTCGGCCCCCGTGGGCTGACCGCGGCGGCGCTCCACGACCTGCGCCATCACTTTGGCGCCGGGGAACAGCCGCTCCGCGCCGCCCACGACAACCTGGTCACCCGCTTCGACGCCACCGCCCTGGATCTCGGCCCACCCCGCGGTGCGCACGCCGATGGAAACCTGGCGGCGGTCGGCGGCTCCATCCTTGACGACCCAGACGAAGGTCGCGCCACCCAATGGCAATAGGGCGTCCTCCGGCACGACGACAGCGTTCGGCCGGATGTCAGTGGCCAGGCGCGCTTCGATGAACATGCCCGCCTGCAGCCGGCGCTCGGGATTCGGCACGCGCGCCTTGATGAGAATGGTGCGCCCGGGCAGTTCCACGACCGGGTCCACGAAGACGACTTCGCCCGAAAAGTTTTTGCCGGGCAGTGCCGCGACCTGGAAACTCACGAGCTGGCCGAGCCGTAGCCGCTCGGCATACCGCTCGGGCACCTGAAACACCGCCTGCTGCGGGTTCACCGATTGCAGCGTGATCAAGGGCGTCAGCGGGGTTACGTAATCCCCCACACTGGCAAGCCGGCGGCCGACGAGGCCCGCGAACGGGGCACGCACGACCGTGCGGTCAAGCCGCGTGCGCAGCAACTCAAACGTGGCCTGCTTCGAGCGGGCATTGGCGTCGGCGTTCTCGAGATCGGCCTGCGACGCGGCGTTCTGCGCGATAAGCTGCTTGGTGCGGTCCAACGAGCGCCGCGCCACATCGCGCTCCGCCTCCGCCTGCTCGACCTGGGCCTTCAGCTCCGCGTCGTCGACCTTGAACAGCGGCGTGCCCGCGGCAACCGCTTGACCTTCACGCACGAGAATCCGGGTGAGGCGACCCTGGACCTCCGGGCGAAGTTGGGTCGATTGCAGGGCTTCGATTTGCCCTGTCGCCTGAATCGCATCGACGACGGTATCCCGAAGCGCTACGGCGACCTCGGCAGGCATCGGGGGCGGCCCTCCCCCGGCCTCTCCCCCAGCGCCGGCAGATGCGGACTTGGCATTGTTGCATGCAGCGGCGAGCAGCGCGAGAACAACAATTGAGCGGTACGACATCACAGGGTTCCTTTATCGCTGAAGAGTCGGCGGCCCAACATGCTTTCGAGGCCGGCCAGTGCGAGCCGCGTGGAGTACTCGGCCTGCACGCGCGCGGCCTCGGCTTCGGACAACGCGACCTGTGACGTGATCAGGTCCAGGATGGTCGTGGCGCCCGCGGAATAGCGCGTCTGTTGCACGCGAAAGCCTTCGCGCGCCACGAGCACCGCGTTACGCGCGACCTCACCGCTGGCGCGCGCCGTTTCGTATGCCTCGTACGCGGCGGTCACGTCGTGCCGCACCGCCCGATCCATATCTTCCCGCGTCGCCCGGGCCACGTTTTTGTTCACGCGGGCGCGCGAAAGCGCCAGCTCGCGTTGCCCGTTATCCCAGATCGGCAACGAGATCCCCAGCAAGAAGCTCGTCTGCTTGTAGAAATTCGGATAGAACGCCGTGTCGCTCGCATTGGCGGTGAACGTCAGCGTCGCGCGTGGAAGGTAGTTTCCCAGCTCGGCGCGGTACGCGGCGCTGGCCTCGCGCTCGTTGGCGGCCGCCAGGCGATAATCGGGTCCCTGCCTCGCGGCTTCCGAAATCGCGTCGGCCAAAGCAATCGGCAGCTCCGGCGCGAGAGCGGTATCGAGCGGCACCGCATCCACCGGCCCGGCGACGCCGACCCGGCGGCCCAATTCGAGTCGCGACACGCGCAACGCCGACGCCTGCTGGAGCTGCCCGACCTGAGCCCGCGCCAGCTCGAGCCGGAGATTCAGAGAGTCGGTCGACACCGCCGCTCCGGACACGACGCGCGCGCGCGCCACTGCCAGCTGCTCCTGTGCGCGCCGCAGCCGCTCGCGCGCCACGCGATCGAGCTCCACGTTTGCCAGCACGGCGTAATAATCCGACTCGGTTACCAGCGCAGTGGCAAAGCGCTGGCGGAGCTCATCGGCGTGCGCCCCCTCGAGTTCGGCACTCGAGCGGGACAGCTCCGCGATCTTTTGACCGCCGGTGAACAGATCGTACCGGGCGATCAACTGCGCATTCCATGTAGTCGAAACGCGCAGGAGCTGGTCCGTGAAAAAGAAGCCCTTTGGGTTCGTGCGCTGCGCGATCGTCCCGACCGTTACGGACGGCAGCAGGAACACCGTGAACGCATTGCGCCGCGCCCACTCGGCATTGTCGATTTGGCCGAGCGCCGCGACGTAGTTCGGATCGAGCCGAGCGGCCCGCTCCAGCGCCAGCGTCAGCGTGACGCGCGGCAGCGTGTCTTGCGATTCGCTTGCCGCAGTCCCCGGTCCTTGCGGAGCGAATCCTTGCAGGGCGAGTAAAAACGCCAGCATCAGTCGCCCTCCCCTTCGACCGGGACGAGACGACCCCGCCGCTCCCGCCGGCGCGCAAACAATCCATCGAGCACCACGTATGCCGCCGGTACCACGAACAACGTGAGCAAAGTCGAGAACAAGACGCCGCCCACGATCGCATACCCCAGCGGCTTGCGTGACGCGGACCCGGCGCCCACCCCCCAGGCGATCGGCAACGCGCCCATGACCGTCGACACCGATGTCATAAGAATCGGGCGCAGCCGGATGCGCCCCGCCTCGAGCACGGCCTGGATCGTGTCGAGCCCCTTTGCCTTCAGCTGGTTCGCGTATTCGACGAGCAGAATCGAATTCTTCGCCACTAGCCCGATCAGCAGAATCATTCCGATTTGGCTGTATAGGTTCAGCGTCGCACCCGACTTGCCCAGGATGGCCGCGAGCTTCAGCGTGCCGAGCGCGCCCGCGATTGCAAGCGGCACCGCGAGCAGCACTGTCCACGGGTGCACCAGCGACTCGAACTGCGCGGCCAGCACCATGAATACGACGAGCAGCGCGACGCCGAACGCGAAGTACAACGCGCCGCCACTCTCGCGGAACTCGCGCGATTCTCCCGCCAGCTCGGTCGTGCTCCCCGGCGGCAGGACCTCGCGCGCCACCGCGTCGAGCGAATCGAGCGCTGTGCCCTGGGCCAACCCGGGCATGAGCGATGCCGACAGGGTGAATGACGGCACGCGGTTGAAGTGGTTGATCTGGCGCGGCCCCACGCCCTCCTCGATGTTTGCCAGGGCGTCGAGCTGCACGAGCTGCCGATCCTTGCCACGCAGGTAGATCCCACGCATCTCGCTCGGCGTGGCGCGATCTCGGGGATCGAGCTGCACCATCACGTAGTAGAGCTTGTCGTTGCGCGTGAACGTGCTCACGCGGCGGCCGCCGAGCAGCGTCTGGAGCGCCGACGCCACGTCGCGCACCGGGACGCCCAGGTCCTCGGCGCGGTCACGATCGAACGTGACTCGCAGCTCCGGCTTGTTGATGTAGAGATCGGTTTGGGCGTTCACGAGACCGGGGATCTGTTGCGCGCGCCCCATGAAGGGTCCCATGAGCTCGGTGAGCTTGTCGAAATCCGGATTCTGCACGACGTATTGGATCGGCTGCGAGAACCCGATCGCCCCGGGGGCGTACGGAAATGCCATGACCCCGGAGATCCCCATGAGCTGCGGGAACAGGCCGCCCACCGTCTGTTGCACGGTGACATCGCGCTCGCCCCAGTCCTTCATGATGACGCCGACAAACGCGCTGTTCACGCCGCCCGCGAATCCGCCGACGATCGTGAAGTACCCGTTGACGCCCGCGGTCTTGCCGATGATCTGCTCAACCTGACGGACGTATCCGTCGGTGTAATCCAGCGAAGCCCCTTCCGGACCTCGTACCACGACCAGGAAGAAGCCGCGGTCGTCGTCCGGGATCAGCTCTTCCTGAAGCTTGGTCGGGTTCCACATCACAAACAGGAATACGGACGCGGCCACGATTCCCAGGGTGCCCAGCAGCACCGGGGCCCGATGATGCAGCGCGCGATCGAGCAGGCGCGCATACCGCTCCGACAACGCGTTGAACCCGCGCTCGAACATCTGGAACAACTCCCCGTGCTGGTGCGACACGCGCAGGATCTGCGCGCACAACATCGGTGTCAGGGTCAGCGCCACGAATCCCGAGATCACCACCGCGCCCGCCACCGCGATGCCGAACTCGCTGAGCAGCCGGCCGGTGGACCCGCGGAGGAATCCGAGCGGCGTAAACACCGCGACCAATGCGATCGTCGTCGCGATCACGGCAAACCCGATCTCGTTCGTGCCGTTCACCGCGGCCGTTTCGGGATCCTCGCCGAGCTCTTCCTGATGTCGAAACGCGTTCTCGAGCACGATGATCGCGTCGTCCACCACGATGCCGATCGCGATGGTGAGCGCCAGCAGCGTGAAGTTGTTGATCGAGTACCCAAGGAAATACATGATCGCGAACGTGGCGACAATCGACGCCGGAATCGCGAGCCCCGGGATGATCGTCGCGCGCAGGTTGCGCAGGAACACGAAGATGATCAGCACGACCAGAATCGCCGCGATCAGCAGCGTGAGCTGCGCGTCGTTGATCGAGTGCGTGATGAAGACCGAGCCGTCGTACGCGCTCTCCAGCCGCACGCCGGGCGGCAACGTCTGCTGGATGGCGGGGAGCGCCTCGCGAATGTTGCGCGCGACGTCGAGCAGATTCGCCTTCGACTGGCGCACTACGCCGATCGCGACGGAGGGAGACGCGTTCCAGCGGAAGATCGAACGGTCGTCTTCCGGGCCGAGCTCGACGGTTGCGACGTCCTTGAGCTTGATGAGCTGGGTTCCCTGACTCGCCAGGACCAGCTCGCCGAATTCCAGCGGGGTCTTGAGCTCTCCCAGCGAGCGCACCGAGAACTCACGCCGGGTCGATTCGATCCGGCCGGCCGGTATCTCGACGTTGCGCGAGACGATCGCCGCTTCGATATCCTGCACCGTGAGCCCGCGCGCCGACAGTGCCTCGAGCTGCGGCCGTACGCGCATCGCATAGCGCCGCTCTCCGAAAATCTGCGCGCTGCCGACCCCCGGCAGGCTCTGGAGCCGCGCCTTGACCAGGCGGTCGGCGACGTCGGAGAGCTGCATCAGGTCGTAGTTGTCGCTGCTCAGCGCCAGCCAGAAGAACGGCTGCGCGTCGGCCGACTGCTTTTCGATCACCGGCTCGAGCACGTCCTCCGGCAGCCGGCCGCGCACGCGCGACACCTTATCGCGGACGTCTTGCGCCGCGATGTCGATCGGCCGATCCAGCGTGAACTCGAGCGTGATGAAGCTGTTCTGCTCCGCGGACGAACTGTTGAGCGTGCGCAGGCCCTGGATCGTCGACAGCTCTTCCTCGAGCACATCGGTGACGGCGGTCTCCACCACCCGCGCGTTCGCGCCGGCCAGCGTCGTCTGGACCGATACGACCGGCGGGTCGATGTCGGGCAGTTCCCGCACCGACAGCCGCGTGTAGCCGATGTAGCCGAAGAGCACTAGCGCGGCGGACAACATGCTCGCGAGGACGGGGCGCCGAATGGATGTTTCGGAGAGTTTCATGTGCGAGAGTCTTCCGGAGAATGTGAATCGACCGAATAACCCTGAACGTAACGGGACGTCGCGCGCTCTAGTTCCAAGGTGATCACACAGGTACGTCGAAACTGACAGCGAGAAATCGACATCGTCGGTCCCGGTTGTGTCACGAAAAGGGGACCCGAACGTATACCGAAGTGCAGACGGTCGCAAGGAGGGTGGCCCCAAAAGTCATACGGCGCGCTTCAACGCTCATGGGCGCCCCACTAGGTTACGAGGCGTCGGGGAGGGCTGGCCGAATGGCTAAGGCACCGGTCTTGAAAACCGGCGGGCGCAAGCCCTTACAGGTTCGAATCCTGTGCCCTCCGTTGACTCAAACCCTCCGCTTCACGGGAGTGCCCCATGACCGCCGTCGCCGCCGCTCTGGTTGTTGCTGCGCTGTCCCCCATGCAAACCCCGTATGACACCGTGTTCGATCAGCTCAAGAACCTCAAACCCACAGCCTCCGTCGCATCGGTAAAAGACATCCTTCTCCGCCGCGACGTCATGGAGCTGCACCTCGATTCGGGACAGGCCTACTTGCTCACGCCGATTGGCGGCCGCACGATCGGGATTGCGTTTGTCGGCGACGGCTCGGTGTCATTCATCCCGCCACTCGGTATCGAACAATTCAATCTCCATCGCGTGCTCGGCGACTCCTCGCTGAACGACCCAATCAGCGCCGCGGTACTGATCTTCGTCGATTCCACCGCCGACGAGCTGCGCCGCCAGCTGAAGTTCGAAACGAACGAACGCAGTGGAACGGCGGGCGCGGCCGCCGGTGCCGTGAACGACGCGCTCGACTTTCTCCTCGATGGCCGCAGTCGCAGCGGCGACCCAACGCTCTTGAGCAGCGTCCTCAACGGCACCAGCAACCCGTATTTCAACGCATATGTGCAGCGCAAGCGCGGTGAAAGCGTATTGATTCAATTCGACCCGACGCTCGTAGAGGAGGTCGCCCTCTACCGGCGCGGCAAGATGGTCGGCCAGCGGACGGAAACAGTCAGTCAGTTCCAGCGTGCCGCGGATCGGCAGGAGGGTGTATCGGTGGCCGCCGAGCAACCCGAGCTGCTCACGGTCAAGTCATATGACATCGATGGCAGGATCGACGGTAATTACAGATTTGGCGCGACGACGACCGTAACGGTGACGGCCCGCGCGCCGGGCCAGCGGTGGGTCAGGTTTTCGCTGTACAGCGAGCTGGATGTAGACTCGGTGCTTGGCTCTAACGGCACGCCATTGACTTACTACCGGCGCAACACCTGGTCGCCGCTCTGGATCCGCTTGCCCGAGCCACTGGCTCCGGGGCAACCCGAGACGTTTAAAGTCGTTTATCACGGGAGCCTGATCGGCTTCGGTTCTGCGCTCCCGCCCGTCTGGGACGCCGGGCGTGGCCAGATGAAGACCATGCTCGACGCGTGGGCGTACATCAAAGACACGCAGACCTGGTACCCGCGGTACGGGGGCAACCAGCTCAGCGACTTCAATCTGACGTTCCGAACACCGAAGAACCTCAAGTTTGCATCGATCGGGCAATTGGTGCAGGCTGACACGCAAGGCAATACGCTCGTGACCAAATGGAAGAGCGAGCAGCCGACGAATCAGGTGTCGTTCAACATCGGCGAATTCGAAGAATTCACGATCACTGATCCCCGCATCCCCCCCGTGAAGGTTCAGATCAATTCGGAGGCGCACCGTCTCATCCGCGAGTACATCCCGACCTCTCGCAACGCGCCGCACGATGTGGGGGCCGACGTCGCCAACAGCCTCGCCTTTTTCACCAACTCCTTCGGCCAGCCGCTGTTTCGTTCCTACTACGCGACCGAGATCCCCTACTTCCACGGCCAGGCATTCCCCGGAATGATTCACCTGTCGTGGACGACGTTCCTCGGCTTGTCGGAAAAAGGCGAAGATGAAAGCTTCCGCGCGCATGAGATGGCGCATCAGTGGTTCGGCATCGGGGTCGAACCCGCGAGCGACCGCGATGCGTGGATCTCGGAAGGCTTCTCTGAGTTTGCCGGCATGTGGTACATGCAGCTGATCCTGCGCGACAACGACAAGTATCTAAAAATGCTGAAGGATTCGCGCGCAGAGATTCGCCGCCAGCGCGGCAAGTCGATGCCCCTCGGGCTCGGATACCGTGCGTTGGAGAGCTGGAAGGGCGCCTACAGCCTGACCACATATCAGAAGGGCGCCTGGGTGTTGCACATGCTGCGCAACATGATGATAGACAGCCGTAACATGAGTGAGGCCCGGTTCCAGGCGATGATGCGCGATTTCTACGAGACATACCGCGGCAAGCGCGCGACGACTCTCGATTTCCAACGTGTCGTTGAACGCCACGTCGGCCTCCCGATGGACTGGTTCTTCGAGCAGTGGATCAACGGCACCGATGTGCCGACTTACAGATTTGCGTGGAAGGCCGAGCAGGATACTGCCGGGTTCTCGACGCAGATTCGGATCCGCCAGGCCGACGTGCCGGAGTCCTTCGCGATGTACGTCCCACTGCTGATCAAGTTCGATGAGGGCGAATCGTTCGTGCGCGTCCTCGTCCGCGGGACCTCGACGGAGGCGACGCTGCGTCTTCCGGCCCGGCCGAAATCAATCGAGTTTAATCCGTTCGAGTCCGTATTGGCCGATGTAAAGACCGAGGGGTGGGATTGATGACGGCACCAACCGCTGCGTCCTCGAAGCGGGAGATGACGTTCCTGCTGGCCGGCCTCGAGCGGCCCGTGCTGTTGTGGCTGGCCGCTCGCGTGCCGCGCGGCCTCCGCTCCAACCATCTCACCGGTCTGGGGACGCTCGCCGCCACAGCCGCGGGCGTCGCCTATGCGCTGACACGCTACGATGTGCGCTGGCTCTGGGTCGCGAGTGCGATGCTCGTCTTGAACTGGCTGGGCGATAGTCTGGACGGTACGCTGGCGCGGGTCCGCAACACGCAGCGGCCCAAATACGGATACTATCTCGATCACGTCGTGGACGCGTTTTCCACGGCGGTCATCGGCCTGGGCATCGGGCTCTCGCCGTATGTGGACCTGGCGATCGCCCTTGGGCTTGTGATCGTGTATCTCGCACTCTCGATCAACGTCTATCTCGAGTCGAGCGTGTTTGGCGTGTTCAAGATTTCCTACGGCCGAATCGGTCCCACCGAAGTGCGTCTCCTGCTGATCTTGCTCAATACCTTGCTGCTCGTGTTCCCTCGTCCGCATAGCCTTGTCCCGACGGTCGCCAACTGGACGCTCACGGTCCTGCTGGCCTGCATGGTGGGTCTCTTCGTGGGACGCTTCACGCGGAATCTTTACAAGCTGGCCAAGCTCGAGCCGCAACGTTTCCGCTGGTGGGAACACCCGGGAGGCAGGCCCTAGTCGCGTGCGAGTGCTCTGCCTCGCCCTGATGATCGTGTGCACGCGCACACTGGCGGCGCAGACTGTCCGCGGTCAGCTGGTAGACAGCATCAGTCGCTCACCGCTCCACGGCGCCTTCCTCACACTGCTGGATGCGGAAGGACTGGAGCGGGGGCGCGCGATCACCGACGCCGCAGGCCAGTTCGTCATGCAGGCGCCGGCTCCTGGGACGTATCGGCTCCGGTCCAAGCGCATCGGCTTCCGTCCATTCGTGTCGGCCCCGCTGGTCCTGCGAATGGGCGAGACAACGACATACAACACCGCCGTCGATCCAATTCCGATCCCCCTGAAGGAAGTCGTCGTGGCCGGTGAACAACAGTGTGACGTGGCGGCGGGCGCTTCGATGGCAGTACTCTGGGAAGAAATCCGTGAAGCCCTCGCCGCTGTCGCGTGGACATCGCGCGGATCGGGCTATTGGTACGAGCTCAACCATTTCGAGCGCGAGGTGACCACGGGCGGGCGTCGAGTGGGTCGCGATTCCGTCTGGCAGCAAGTCGGCTATCACCAGGTCCCGTTCCGCAGCGCACCGGCATTACAGCTCATGTTGACCGGCTATGTCGTCGTAGAGGACGATGGGTGGAGCTATTACGGCCCGGATGCCGACGTGTTGCTGTCCGACATCTTCCTACGCACACACTGTTTCGAGACGAGGGCGGCGAAAGGTCTGGTGGGACTTGGCTTCACTCCGGCGCGGGGGCGGAACCTGCCCGATATCAAAGGCACGTTATGGGTCGATCCCGACAACGCCGAGCTGCGCTATCTCGAGTTCACGTATACGCGTATACCCGAGGGTCTGAACGCGCCGAAGGCAGGGGGCCGGGTGGAGTTTATGCGTGTGCCAAACGGCGCTTGGATCGTCCGTGACTGGGTGATTCGCATGCCGGTGGCGCGGGTCGTGCCGGGCGCCTACACCACCGGGGCGCCGCGCGTCGCTGGATACCGCGAAGCGGGGGGAAGCGCGGTCCAGATCAAGACTGAGAATGGGACGGTCGTCTATCGTGCCGACGCGGCACCGTCCCCGCCCCTGTCACCTGCACAACCCCAGGACTCTCTCTCGACTTCGCCGTAGCTACTGCAGCAGCAAGATCTGACCCATCGACGGCACGCCGTTGTTGTTCACCAGGAACAGCATGTACGGTCCCGGCGGAGCATTGTTGGCGCTCGACGGCAGGTTGACAGAGATCCCACCGGGCGTCTGCGAGAACGTCAGCGTCGTCAGACGCTGGCCCTCATCGTACGCGTGCGTCACTGAGCCGAACCTGATTAGGGTGACTTTGGTGATGCTGGCGCCGTCCGGCGTCTCGACCGTCAGGACCTGGCCGTATCCCGACGTTCCGGTCACGCCGGTGACGGCCGGGCGTGCCCCTCTGAACAGGTACGGGGGCGAGTAGATCTCATAGTTCAAGTTGTCGATGGTTCCGCCGCCGGCACCGCCGCCGCCGTGGAGCAGCCGTCCATCCGGCAGCAGCAACGTGGCTGAATGATAGCCGCGAAGCAGCGACGCACTGCTCGCCAATGTCGTCCATGCGCCGGTGGCGGGATTCCACATCTCCGTGGTGTTGACTTTCAGCGAGGCGTTGGAGCGGTCGCCGCTCACTCCACCCGTCACCAACACCTGGCCGTCGGGCAACACGGTCGCGTTGAGGTTCCAGCGGGCTTTGGTCATGGGATTTGTGTACGTCCACGCGGGAGTCGCCTGATTCAGGTCGATGATCTCCGCCGTGTTCGTCGGGCTCGAATTGCCACCCACGAACATGATCTTGCCGGCTTCGTACATCACCGCGGACCCGTACGTGCGGGAGCCGAAGTTCATGGAGGGTCCCGGCGTGAAACTCCCGGCGCCGGAGACGTTGAGCCAGTGGGACTGCCGCTGTGGGCCGGCCACGAAGAGGCGGCCGTCGGGCGCCACGAAGTTACGCGGGTAATTCGGCAGCGTGAGGCTCGCGCTCGAAAGTGAACGCCAGCTCGTCCCGTTCCCGATCTCGGGGATCGGCACAGGGCTGCCGTTCTCGTCGGCGCCGCCCATCGTCACCACCTCGCCGTTCGGCATGGTGGTCACCGTCGGATACCACCGCGCGTAGGCCATGTTCGGTCCCGTGATCCACGATGCGGTGGCGGGATCGAAGATGTCGGTGTTGAAGTGGCCGAGGCCGTTGCCGGATCCGCCGCCGCTCACGAGCAGCCTGCCGTCCGGCAACCAGCTGTGGCCGCTGCAGAACATGATTTCCGAAATCGGCTTTGCGGTGAAGAGGCCGGTCGCGGGATCAAACAGCTGTGGAATCGCGCTGGTGCCCCCGAAGATCAGCACCCGGCCGTCAAGCAAGAGGCTCTGGTGCACCTGGACGATCGGGGACGCGAGCACTGCCGACCACTGGCCTAGCGTGGCCGCGCCGCCCGTCACGACCGTCACACTCGCGCTGCCGGTGATGCCTTCACTCGTCGCAGTGATCGTCGCCGTTCCCGCTGCCACAGCCGTGACGAGGCCGGTCGACGACACCGTCGCCGCCCCGGACGCGTCGGCCGCCCAGGTGATGCTACGGCCGGTGAGGATGTTTCCTAGCGCGTCCCTCGTCGTCGCGGTCAGCTGTACCGTTCCTCCGAGCGGGACATTCGACGACGCCGGCGTCACCTCGACCGACGCCACCGCGCCCGAGTTCGACGTCACCGTTATACTCGCGGTTCCACTGATTCCCTCGCTGGTCGCGCTGATTGTCGCCGCGCCGCTCGCGACACCGGTCACGAGGCCCGTGGACGACACAGTGGCAAACTGGGGTGCGCTGCTCGACCAGATGATCGGGCGACCATCTATCGGTTCACCGACCTCGTCCTTGAGCGTCGCAACTAGTTGTGCCGTACTCCCGACGGGCACCTCCGCTGTCGCCGGGCTAACCTCGACCGACGCCACCGGCACCACCGGTCCCGCGTGGCCGGCCTTGATCTCGACGCCCAATGCTCCCGCGGCCTTGCTTGGCCACGTCGCATCGATCGTGTTGTCGT
Organism: Gemmatimonadales bacterium; assembly: GCA_035251445.1. Lineage (GTDB taxonomy): Bacteria > Gemmatimonadota > Gemmatimonadetes > Gemmatimonadales > GWC2-71-9 > 20CM-2-65-7. Next base: position 11,962 of record DATFEG010000161.1, read on the forward strand.
TGACGGCCCACTCGGCGAACAGGTCGCCGACCGTGCTCTCGCCGGAGGGCTGCTGGTCGATCGCGGTAAAGCCGCTGCCCGCTGTGGCGATCGGGGTCGCACTGGCGATGCCGAATACCCCGTATGCCACGTCGGCGGCGGCCGCGAAGCTGGCGAGCGATACCGTCAGACCGGTCACCGCCGCACCAGTGCTCGAGCCCGTCTGTACGATGGCTCCGGCCCCATTCGCTCCAGTCGTCTCCACTCCCTGCCACTGCGACACGATCCATTGGCAGTTGGAGACGGTTACGCTGGAGGTGATGGTGATCGGACCGCTCCCGGGCGACGCGCTCATGGCGCGGAAAATCGAGACCCGATCGAGCGGGGTGCTCCCGTTGTAGGCGACCGTGGCCACGAGGTCCCAGGCAGCCATGCCGCCGCCCGTGAGTGTCGGCGCCGGAGCGGCGGCGGAGGATTGGTGCGTCAGCACGGCGACTGTGACGAGGGCGTTGGGCGCCGGCGCGATCGAGGCCGTTGTGTAGATCTTCACGTTGTTTACGTCGTGGCCCGAGGTAAGCAGCGTCTGCGAGATGTTCGCTGAGGAGTGCGTTACTACATCGATCGTCGCGGTCTGGGTGACCGCGATGTCGTTGATCGTGGCCGAGACTGTGAGCGTCCCCGCCGTCTGCGAACTCACCGACCCGCTCGCCACTCCGTTCGTGTCCGTGGGGCCCGCCGGTTGCGTGACGTCCGCCGTTCCGCTCCCCGCGAGCGTGACCGTGGCTCCGCTGATCGGGTTGCCCAAGGCGTCCTTCGCCGTCACCGTGATCGTGGAGGTCGCGCCCGGAGCGACCGACAGGGGTGAGGCCGCGACAGTGGACTGGGCATCGGAGACCGGCCCGGGCATCACCGTCACCGTCGCCGTCTGCGTGATAGTCGTCGTGTCAATCTTGGCCGTGACGGTCTTTGTCCCGGGCCCGGTCGAGCTGATCGTTCCGGTCGCCACACCGTTCGCGTCTGTCGTGTCGAGCGGTTGCGTTAGCGTGTTGCCTGTGCCCGTGGCCGTGAGCACGACCGTCGCGCCGCTGAGCGGATTACCGCTCGTGTCCTTCGCTGTGACCGTGATGGTGGATGTCTCGCTGCCCGCAGCGATGGACGTCGGAGCGGCCGACACCGTGGACAGGGAGGGCGACACGCCCGGTGGCGGTGGTGGCGGTGGTGGCGGCGGTGGTGGTGGTGGTGGTGGTGGCGGCGGAGGCGTGCCGCTCGCCTTGATCTCGACCCCCAACATCCCGGCCCTAACGGATGTGCTCCAACTCGCCCCGACCGTCGGCAAATTGGTCGCCCATTCTGCCTGTAGCGCGGAGCCCTCGCCGGACGACACCTCCGCGATTTCCTCGAAGCCGGCACCGGGCGACACGGTGGGACCGCTCCTCTTCACGCCGGTGACGCCGTATGCGACGTCGTTGGCGGAGGCGAAGGCAGCAAGCGGCACCGTCAGGTTGGTGGCGCCGTCACTGCTCGCTGTGCCGGTCTGCACGATCGCTGCCGAGCCGTTTGTGCCGCCTTGGTCGACGCCCTCCCACTGCGACACAATCCACTGCAGGTTGGAGGCGCTGCTTGTGAAGGTGATCCTGACGGCACCCGTGCCCGGAGTGGCCGTCATCGCCCGGAAGATCATGAGCCGCTTGTCGGGCGAACTCCTCGAGTCGAAGTCCACGCTCGACACCAACGCCCACGCCGGCATGCCGCCACCCGAGACGGTGGGGGTTCTCGCGCCGGACGAGCGCGACATCAACACGGCCAGCGTGACGAGCGCGTTGGGCGCAGGCGAAATGGACGCGGTCGTGTAGCTGCTCCGGTTGTTGGCGTTGTTGCCGGAGGTAAGCCGCGTGTGCGTTATGCTGCTGAACGCCAGTACTTCGGAACGAACTTCTGGCTCGGACGAGGTCGGCAGCTCGTGGTCTACGCACGTAACCTGAGTCGTGAGTAGCGCGACAGCCGCGATTTTGAGGCTGCGGGAGACTAGGGCTGCGAGCGGGCGGTCCAAAGCGTTCCTCCGTGTCGGTGCGATCCGGGGGTGCACGTTGCTGGCAGCAGAGCATGGTCTAGGTAGCCACGACGGTGGAACTCAGCCCCGGCGCGACACCAGCAGGCCAACGGTCGCGATTTTTCGCGACACCACACTGGGGATGGGCATTATCTGGGCCGACTGTGTGGACCGAGGGAGAATCAGCTAAGCGGCTGTGGCGTCAGCGTATGGAATCGCAGGTCACCCGAAGCAAGCCGACCCGCAACTTGGCTGTGTGTCGAGCTATAGTCGATACTGTTGCGGCGTGTTGACACCACACCGCTCGCGCTCAGCCGGCGGTGGACCTCCGGAGGGCGCCGAACTCGCTCTCCGCAGGTTGGATCATTTGGCTCACTCGCCGTTTACTGCTAAGGTTGATGGGTCCATTCGCCCCAGCCGATGTTCTTCCCGGGTGTGATGGATGACTGAGACGGGACCGGGAAGCTCGTGCCGTAGATCTTATTAATGATCACCGGCTGCCAACCGTCGTTGCCTAGTGCTGGGTAGTTCGCCTGCTGGTGCAGCCAGATGTACGCCCGCAGCATCGCCCGGTTCGACCAGTTCCACACATCGTAGCCCTGGCGCGAGAGAAGAATGGCACACCCAATAGCGCCCTCGAGCCCTGTGTACACGTAGTTCTCCTGCGGTGGCGGCCAAACGAAGGCACCTGCGCGACGCATCTCCTCGGGCAATACGCCGTCGATGTTTTGGCCCTGCATCGTGGCACCCGCCGAGTTGATCCCGACCGGCTGCGACGGATCGGCCTGCCACCAGAGGTCGCCATAGGTGAACCCAGTGTAGGCTGTGCGGTCCCCGAGCCAGCCGCGGAAGACGAAAGCGGCTCGCGCGACTTCGGCGCTGTCGCCCAGGTAGAGTGCGGAAGCCACGCGCGCGATGCAGGCGTGCGTGCCCCAATTATTCGGCCGGCGCTCGTGGTACTGCGCCGTGTTCTCCCCGTCCAGCGTGTGCTTGCGCCCCTGATCCAGCCAGATGCGGAACTGCTCATCGAAAGCCGGATCGAAGGTTTTCAGGTCGATCAAGTCAGCGGCGATCGCGTAAGCGCCGAGCCGCCGGAGATTGGCGAGCGGATCGGCGGCGTACATCGGGTTGGCCATGAGGCCACGGAGCGACTCACGCACTTTCGCGCGGTACGTATCGCTGTTGAGCCGGAGAGCGACAAGGCCCGCAGCCATTGTGCGAGCATTGTGATCGTCGCGGATGCCGAGCTGGCCACCCGACAGGTCAGTGTCGGCCGCGCGCTGGACGTTATCCCACGGTGTTCCCGACGTCGGTAGCGCCGCGAGATCTGCCGCGGTGGCCCACAAGCCCCTTATCGAGCCAGGCGGCGGTGGTGCTGGTGACGAATTGAGTGTGTTGAGCGATGCAATCCATGTCCGCCACCGAGGTGCCGGCGTCGATGGCGGTGATATAGCGACCGTCGAGTTGATTGATCCAGCGC
>DATFEG010000014.1:0-23440 GCA_035251445.1 Gemmatimonadales bacterium
AACGGCGGTCGGCGGGGTTCACGGGAGATCCAGCCACCAGTCCCATCCCCCACATCGCACCCCGCATGCTGGCGGGCGAGATCGCGCTGCGCGCCGGTGACGCCGCCGGCGCCGTCGCCCAGTTCGAGGCGGCCGCCGCGATCGAAGACGCGCTGCTCTACGACGAGCCGCCGTTGTGGTACTACCCGGTGCGGCACGCGCTGGGGCGCGCGCTGCTCGCGGCGGGCCGCGCAGCGGACGCCGAGCGCGCCTACCGCGAGGATCTCGCGCGTTTTCCCGAGAACGGCTGGTCGTTGTTCGGTTTGAAGCAGACGCTGGAGGCGCAGGGCAGGTCAGCCGAAGCGGAGCGCGTGGCGCGCCGCTTTCGGGGCGCCTGGGCCGACGCCGACGTCCTACTCACCTCGTCTCGTTTCTAGGAGGGTCTATGCACTCGCGAATCACGTACCCTACGTTGCTGCTGGCACTGAGCGCGTCGAGCGCGGCCGCGACATCCGCCGGGGTTCCCGATCCTGTTAAGCATCCGCCGCGGAGCGATACGGTCCAGGTTTCGACGGGCGTGCGCCTGCACTACGTGGAACAGGGCGATCCCAGCGGCGAGACCATCATCCTGCTGCACGGGTACAGCGACTCGTGGTTCTCTTTCAGTCAGACGCTGCCGCTCATGCCGCGGCGCTATCACGTCTATGCCCTGGATCTCCGCGGCCAGGGCTCGTCGGACACGCCGGCCGGTGGCTACGGGATGGCCGATCAGGCGGCCGACGTGATCGCCTTCATGGACGCGCGCAGCATTCGACGGGCGACCGTTGTCGGTCATTCGACCGGCAGCTTCGTGGCGCGGCAGGTGGCACATTTGGCTCCCGATCGCGTTGCCAGGCTCGTGCTGGTTGCCTCCTCAACGACGATCTTCCCGCACCTCGTGGAGCTGCGCAAAGCGGTGATGGCGTTGACCGACCCCGTATCGCCCCAATTTGTCGAGGAGTTCCAACGGAGCACGGTACATCATCCCGTGCCGGAAGAGTTCATGCGTAAGGCCATCGCCGAGAGTATGCGTTTGCCCGCGCACGTGTGGCACGGGATCATGGAGGGGATGGCCACGATGCCCGCCGGGAAGGCGTTAGGCGTTACCACGGCTCCGACGTTGATCATGGCCGGATCGCGCGACGTCGTCTTCCCCGGTGAAGTGGAACCGTTGCGGGCGCAGTTTCCGCATGCGTCGGTGATCGTGTACGAGGACACGGGCCACGCGGTGCATTGGGAGCGTCCCGAGTGGTTCGTTCGCGATCTCGAGGCGTTTCTGACGCGGCCGGCCGGGTCCAAGTGACCGGCATGTGAATGCTCAGGCCGGCGCGGCCGCCGCGAATCTGTGGTCTGGTTGCCGTTTCGTCGGTCACACGGGAGTATTCGTTCATGACGATCGAGGTCATCAGCCGGGCGATCTCCCGCGCTCGACTCACCACGCTCGCTGAGGCCCAGTTTGGAGACATGGTGAAACCCGTCGTGGACGTGGAACGACGCGTGATGGCCATCGGGGGCGAGCTGCATTCCGATGAGGAAGCAGCGCTGATCGAAGACGGATCGGCGCAGGCGAATCTCTGGGGCATCAACCTGTATCCTGCTGAGCAAGGAGACGGATGGATTGAGTTCGATTCGATGATCAACGTCCGTCCCGCGCAGGGAAACCGGTCGCGCAATGTCGACGATCCCGTACGGCAGGTACGCATTCGCCAGGTCGTCACGACGCTGGTGGAGGGTTAGTCGGCATGACCGGACACGCGGCACTCGCCAGCGGCCGCTGGACCACACTCACGTTGGCTGAGCAGCTGGCGAACGTGGGGAGCGAGGTCGAGCGAACGATCACCGCGTGGGAGGCGGGTCGAACCGACCGGTTTGACAAGGCACTCACGCGAGCCTTGGAGCTGTTCGACCTGACGGCCGGGGATGACCGCTGGCGAGGGCATCGGCGGCGAGAGATTCTGCGTTCGCGGGAGGAGTTCTGCCGCCTTTTTTTCGACGCGGAGTTGTTGCCCGACGCGGCGGGCACGCTGCGCCGCTACTTCCTGGCGTTTGCGGTGCTCGCCCGGCGGAGGCGGAGTACGTAGCTCAGTGGTAGAGCTCTCGATTCGTCATCCTGCACGGCCAGCGCATACCAGCGCTGGCCGTTGTGTGTCAGCGAGCCGCACCAATGGTGGCGATTGCCTGCGACGAGGAGCAACGAATTTGTTGGCACACCATTGGGCACCAAGGCCTCCACTCCGTCAGGATTTGCGCTGGATCGACGCGATCTGGATCGCGTTGGCGCCGCCGGCCGGGAACACCGTCCCGGTCACGGTCACCTGCTGCTCGGCGAAGTCCTTCAGCCGGGCGTTCTGCCCATCGCCCGGCATGGCTGCCGACGTGGGGAGATAGAGCGTGCCGTCGTTGGCGAGGATGGCGAGCGGTATCCCCTTGTCGGCACAGACCTGGGCGCACATGCGGTGACTGTCGCCCGACAAGCCCAGGCCGAACATGCACGAGACGTCCACTACCGTACCCGCGATCGTGCGTTGGGTACCCTTCGGATGTTGCATCCCGGCCGTAGGCTGCTGCGCCATGGCGCTTCCAGTCGTTACCAAGGCGAGCCCCGCCGTGACGGCAGGGGCGATCAGGTACTGGCGAATCATACGAGTCCTCCTCCTGCGAACGTCTAGGGCTGAATCGGGCATTTGAAGTCGTTGTCGGGAACGCGTGTGACCGTCACCTCGCCTGCGGCGGCGGCTGTGAGCACCGCGGCTTCAGACGTGAGGAGGTAGGGCGTCACATTCCACGTGACCGCGAAGAACTTCCAGTGCCCACCGTGATACCCGGGGGCACCCGGCGCCACGCCCACGACTCCCCTCTGCCCGGCTGCGGCGCTTGCCGGGAAGGCGTAGAAATTGTCGGTCCCGGCCTGCGGGGTGGCCGCGGGCGGCACGACAGTGCGCACGACGCGGCCCTGGTAATAGCAACAGCCGGCGGGGAAGACGAACGGCGGGCGGCTCGCTGACACTGCGTCAAACGACGGCGCTGGACCAGGCCGAAGCGGTGCGTCGGCAGTGCAGCCGGCAAACGCCGCCAGACCAATAAGTCCCATTGCGCACGTCAGGCGAGAAACGCTGTACATATTGAATCCTCCGCTTCAGGTTGGTGGAGGTGCGACTCTCCGCTGACACCGAGTCGTATTGAGTGAACAGTCCAACCCTCGGGAACATTCCCGAGCGCGAGACCCCGGCATGGCGCACGACGACACCGACGACCGAAGAGCCCGGTTCGAGTCTCTGGCACTGCCGTTCATGCAACGGCTCTACAACACCGCGCTCCGGCTGACGTCGGACCCTCACGAGGCGGAGGATGTCGTGCAGGACACCTACCTGCGAGCCTTTCGCACGTTCGACAACTTCCGTCCCGGAACGAACGCCAAGGCGTGGCTGTTCACCGTGCTGTATTCGGTGGTGATCAATCGGCGCCAGAAGACGCGCCGTGAGGTAGGTCCTCTGCCGGTGGAGGAGCTCGAGGAGCGGTATCGCCTGGTGGCCGAGACTCCCGCGGGAGACGTGGGGGATGTCGACGCCTGGGGCTCGAGCTGGCCTAAGGAGATCGAGGCGGCGTTGCGCGCTTTGCCCGAGGCGTTCCGCGCCGTCGTTCTGCTGGTCGACGTCCAAGAGTTGTCCTACGAAGAGGCGGCGGGTGTCCTAACCTGCCCCGTCGGCACTGTACAGTCGCGTTTGCACCGCGGCAGGCGACTGTTGTTCGCCGCGCTTGAAGAGTACGCGCGGCAGGCCGGCCATTTGAGATCGGTGGATCCATGACGGAAGAGCGGAGCCATCCCGGCGAAGATCTGACGCTGCTGGTCGACGGCCGCCTGCCCGCCGAGCGGCGTGGAAAGGTCGAGGCGCATCTGGCAGCCTGCGCACACTGCCGCAGGGAGCTCGACGGGCTGCGTCTGGTCAAGTCGGGCGTTCACGACGCGCTCCCGGAGCGTTCCGTTCCACCCGCGCTAGCCGCTCGCGTCTCAGCTGCGCTCGACGTGGAATCGGCACGCGGCACGACGCCGCCTCGTCGAGCGATGGCCCTCCGCTGGGCGACGGTCGTCGGACTGCCTTTGGCGGCCGCGGCGGTGTTGGTGTTGCTGCTGCTCTGGCCGAAGCATGAGCGACCCGACTTCGTCACCGCGGCAGCCGGCGACTTCATTCGCTTTCGCGCCGCGCAGCTCGCCTTGCCGATCGAGACGGGGGATGCCCAGTTGCTCGAGCGATCGTTCACGACGAGCGGCCTACCGTTCACCGTCCGCGTCTACGATCTCGGGATGATGGGCTATCGCCTGAGCGGCGGGGGTGTGCACCGGATCGCGGGTCCGGGGCGAGGGCGGGTGAGCGCGCTGTACGCCTACGTGGGGAGTCGCGGAGATCGCGTCGTCTGTCAGATGTATGAAGGAACGACCGCGGAGCTGCCATCAGGCGCCGAGGAGCGGGAGCATGACGGGATTCGCTTCCGCATCTATCGCTCCGGCGGCGTCACGCTGATCTTTTGGCAGGAGGGAGCGATCATGTGCGTGTTGGCGGCGGACGGCGATCCGGAGCAGGCCATCCAACTCGCCTATGCGAAGGCGATCAAGGTGTAGGAGCTGCTGCGGAGTACCGCGACGAGCGGTCGGGTCGCGTCACTGTTTCCATTGATAGAAGAGCTTGTCAAACGTGTTGCCGGCGAATTCCCGAGGCCTGGCGAGAACGACCCCCAGTCCAGAGGTAGTGATGCCGGGATCAATCGGAGAATTGCGCTCGGTCCGAGTCATGAACACGCCCTCGAACCGTTCAGTCTCTCCGTCGCGATACACTTTGATGGCGGTTAGTACCGCTCCTTCGATTTTTCCGTTTTCGAGTACAAACGTGCGGAACGGCCGATCCGAATCATGCCCGTCCGCCTGTATCCTTCCATTACTCCCGATTCGGAGATCGATCACATCCCCCAAATCAACGACCTGATAGACGCCGGAGTACTCGGTGATGTCCTGCCTGACGATAGGCTCGCTCCGTACGTCTTTGTACTTTTCCTTTCTGACGCCATGCTTCTCGTCAACGAGGTGCTTCTGTTTGCTGAAGGCAGCCGCTACCTGCTGAGCTCTCGATTGGCTGGATGCCTGCTGGGGAGCGGCAATTGCTGGACAGGCGGCCAACACCGTGACAAGCGCAAGGGTACGCATCGTCGTCCTTTCGGCTTGGTTCGCAGACCGATGAATCCCTACGCTAGGATGGACACCCCGACGGGGGAATTGGTTGCCGTGAGAAGGACTGCTGGCTAACGCCCGTTCCGCGTGTTCTTTCGCTGTGCGGTGACGGCTCTCCAGCAATACCACGCGGCCACCGTCCGGTAAGGCCGGAAGGCTTCGCCCGAGGCCTGGAGCTCTTGCGGCGTGGGCAGAGTCGGCAACCCGTAGGCCAGCGCGTACCCTGTGCGAACGCCGTAGTCTCCCACCGGCCACACATCGAGCCGGCGCAACTGAAAGATCAGGAACATCTCGGCGGTCCACCGTCCGATGCCACGGACCACCGACAGCGATTCGATGATCTCCTCGTCGGAAAGCCTCCCGATGCGATGGAGTGGGACGATTCCACCAGCGACCTTCGCCGCGAGGTCGCGGACGGCGGCGACCTTGGCCCCTGAGAGCCCGGCGGCGCGAAGCTTTCGCGCGGGCAGCGCCAACAGCGTCTCGGGGGAGAGGTCTCCGTCGAACAGATCGAGAAATCGGCGGTGGATCGCGGCCGCCGCGGCTCCTGCGAGTTGCTGGTACAGGATGCTCTCGGCGAGCGCCGCGAAGTGCCGCGTGGCGCGCCGCGGGAGATTGAAGGGCGCGCTGCGGTCGATCAGCTTGGCCATGACCGGATCGCGGCGTGCTAGCTCTGCCGCCGCGCGGGAAAAGGTGATCATAACAGAAACCTGCCGCGCCTTGTTGGCAGCAGCTGGCCGCCCCTTCACCGAGCCCGTGAGGCACTTCGAGTCCGGGGACCGCGGCATTACGGGTTATCCAAAAGGTAGGCGCCAATCCAGCTACTTCGTCCCAATCCCCACGGCCGGCGTCGAGTCGGTTGAACCGCGTTGAGCCGTACCGGGAGAAAGAGAAAGACCGGCTCAGCTCTCTGGTTTCAAACCTTCGATCCGATGCGCCTCTTTCTCGCTCGGTTGAGCGTTCGCTGGCCGGTACATGATGACGCGCGCTCGTTCCAGGGTGATGAGTCCGCCGCCGATCATCTCATCCAGGTCCGGGAGGATCGACTGGATGGTTTCCTCCATCTCCACCACTTCGATGACGATCGGGAGGTCGAGCGAGAGCCGAAGCACCTTCTCGGTATGGACCACACTGCTGGCGCCGAATCCAGCCACACCACGCAGTACGGTGGCCCCGGCAAGACCCTTCTTGCGGAACAGCTGGAGCAGGGCCTCATACAAGGGCCTGCCGTGGAACTTGTCGCTTTCGCCGATCAGAATCCGCATCAGCGTGCGTTCTCCCTGGAAGCGATGTGGCATCGGGCGCTCCTATAAGAGCCGGTTCGCGATGGCGGTCCCGGCGATCACGGCAGCGAGCGAACCGACTACGGTTCCTCCCATGTACAACGCGGTGTGCCAGTAGGCGCCGTCATGAATCAACGTCATCGTTTCGTAACTGAAGGTGCTCATCGTAGTGAACCCGCCACAGAAGCCGATGGTGAGCGCACCTCTGACCTCTGGGGTGATGGATGTGGATCCGGTGGCGTACCGAATGATGAATCCAAGCAGCAGGGATCCTAGCAGGTTGATCACCAGCGTTCCGATCGGAAAGGTCGTCGGTCCTGCTCGTGTTTGAACCCAGCCCTGCAGGCCGTAACGAGCCACTGTGCCGAGCAGTCCTCCGAAAGCGATATAGGCGAGCGTGGGCAAGAAAAAACTCCTCCCGAGCAGAGTCCCGGTAGGAGTCATCAGCCCTTGGGAATCGGGCGGTTAGTGGCGAACTCCATCGCCAGCGCCCGGAGACCCGGGCCACCCTGGAAAGCTATTTGGCCCTCAGCGCGGTGCCAAGCAGTACCGTGTCGAGGCGCCGGTGGCTAAGTTATGGGCCAGTCCTTGCCGACATAACCACGCCACCGTAGCTCAGTGGTAGAGCTCTCGATTCGTAATCCTGCACGGCCAGCGCAGACCAGCGCTGGCCGTTGTGTTTGAGCGGTGCGCGGTGACAGGACTGACTGCCTGCGATGGTGAGCGACGAAACGTTTGACACCACCATTGGCACCACGACGCCCGAGCGGGCGAACTCTCGATCCAGCCGTGGCGTCGTGATTTGACCTATATAACGATATCCGTTATAATTGGACAACCAGGACGCGGGATGGCGACCGGTGATCCGATCGTTCTATGGGCAAGGAACGGAGGACATCTTCAACCGACGCCGAACGAAGGCCGCGCGGCGAACGTGCCCGGAGCAGTTGCGACGTACCGCGGAACGCAAGCTCGACCAGATAAACGCTGTTATTACGCTCGAGTCACTCCGGATCCCGCCAGGCAACCACCTGGAAGCACTTGTCAAGGATCGCGACGGGCAGCATAGCATCCGGATCAACGATCAGTACCGGATCTGCTTTGTGTGGACCGCTGAGGGGCCGAGCCGTGTGGAGATCACGGACTACCACTGACGACGCCCGGGAGGGGAGCAACGCGATGGTACGGATTCCGACTGATGGTGCACCGACCCATCCAGGTGAAATGCTCGTGGAGGAGTTCCTCAAGCCGCTCGGCTTGAGTCAGACGGATCTGGCCGCGAAGTTGGAAGTCTCCTATCCGCGGGTCAACGAACTCGTGCACGGCAAGCGGGGCGTCACGCCGGATACGGCGCTGCGGCTGGAGCGCCTCTTTGGCATGGAGGCGCAGTTCTGGCTCAACCTCCAGTTGGCGTGGGACCTTTATCACGTGCAGCATTCGCCGGCCGCCCGGCGTATTCGGCGTATCAAGCGGATCGGACGTCGGCCCAAAGTGGTTCGCTAGTACCGGCCCCGCCACTCCCTTCGGCGCCGACATCCCTAGATTGTCGATGCATCGATGACGTACCGGTAACGCGCTTCCTTGTTGACCACCTTGTTCCACACGTCGTTGATCTCGCCCGCTTGTATCACTTGGACTTGCGGGTAGATCCTCTTCCTGGCGCAGTGGTCGACCAGCTCCTGGGTGTGAGCAATGCTTCCGACAAGGGAGCCGTTGTAGTTGACCCTGTTCTTGATGAAGAGAAAGTTGTTGAGCGTTACCTCTCCCCTTACCGGCACACCCACCTGCGTAAAACTCCCATACGGTTTGACAGTGGACGCGTATGCTCCCACGTCGAAGTTGTACGGGATCGTTGAAAGCATGTAATCAAGAGACTTGTTGTACGCGGCGAGCTGGTCTACCGACTCGACGACGACCGCCTCTGTAGCTCCAAACGCGCGAATGTCATTTACCTTGCTTGCAGAGGTTGTGAAGGCGTGAACCTCTGCTCCCTGATCTGCAGCGAGCTTGATCGCGAGATGGCCAAGGCCACCAATGCCCGCGATGCCCACCTTGTCGCCTCTCTTGATTGACGCCCGCAGGAGTGGTGAGTAGGTCGTTACTCCCGCGCAAAGCAACGGCGCCGCGTGCTGGAGCTGCATCGTGGCGGGGATCTTGATCGCGAAACTTTCCCTGACGACGATGTTGTTGGAGTAACCACCGTGAGTGATGCCGGTCGGATCGGTCTTGTCAACGGATCCGTATGTCCATAGGACGTCATCGCAGTACTGTTCCTCTTGGTCCTTGCAGCTGGCGCACGCTCTGCACGCGTCCACCATGGTGCCGACACCGGCATAGTCGCCCACTTTAAACCTCGTCACACTCTTACCGACGGCAGCAACTACTCCGGCAATCTCGTGACCGGCTACCTGAGGATGCGGTTGTGGACCCCAGTGACCGCGAAGCTGGTGGATGTCCGAATGGCAAACACCGGCGAACTTGATTTCGATCAGGACGTCATCGTCCCTAAGAGCTCGCCGCTCGAATGACCAAGGGCTCAAGTGTCCCGATTGATCGCGCGCCGCGTAGCCTTTACTCGCGACCGTGCCCCTGCGTGGTGTTTGAACGCCTTGTGCCAGACCCGCAGCACCTGGCCCAGATAGCAGCACTCCCGTGCCAACGAGTGCCGATTGGCGAATGAAGTCTCTTCGCGAGTTCTTGGATTCGTAGTCCATGGGGTTCCTCTCCTTTGGGGACTCTCCTTTAATCACGTATCCCGGCTTCTTGTACAGCTTGTCCGAGTTCTCAACGATGTCGGGTTGGTAGACCTCCTGCGCCCAATCCCGTGATGGCACCTCTTCGATCGCCACCGAAACGGACTCTTCACCGTAGTTCAAGACATTCATGACGTCTTTGACTATTTCGTCCGTGAGTCGCTTTTTCTGCTGTTCCGATTTCCCAGGCCACATCTTGACGATGACGTGAGGCATCTTTTTCTCCTTTACTGGGTCCTGGCGGCTTGGTACTGCTCGTCGCTGACGTGTTCCATCCAATCCACCGTCTTGCTGTGAACCGGCTCGCTTGATCTCCATGCGGGCAACGTACCGGCGCGACGCGCGCGGCTGTAGCTGGCAAAATCGGCATGGCTTTGTGAGTATTATTCACAAATGGTCGGCGAGGAGCTGAACGTCCTCTCGGCGTTCCTCGCGGTGGCCGAGGAACGGAGCTTCACGCGGGCGGCGAAACGTCTGCGGGTGACTCCCTCCGCGCTCAGCCACGCGATTCGCGGCCTGGAAGAGCGGATCGGCGTGCCCCTTCTCGCGCGCACCACGCGCAGCGTTGCGCCCACGGATGCTGGAGCGCGGCTCATCACGCATCTGCGCCCCGCCCTCGGCGACATTCGGGAAGCGCTGGATGTGATATCCGGGCTGCGTGACCGGCCTGCAGGAGTCGTGCGTCTTGTCGTGTCCCCGATTGCCGCGCCGAGGGTGCTCGCCCCGAAGCTAGGGGAGTTCGCGCGCGATTACCCTGACATCGTGCTCGATGTGACGACTGACGAGAACCGCGTGGATCTTGTCGCTGCGCGCTTCGACGCCGGCATCCATTTCGGGGAATACATCGAGCGGGACATGATCACATTCCGCGTTTCCCCGGACCTTCGGGCGGCCATCGTCGGTTCGCCCCGCTATTTCGAGTCGCACGCCAAGCCGACGACGCCGCGGGATCTCACAAGCCATCGATGCATCAACGTTCGGCATGGGAAGGACGGCGTGTACCGATGGGAGTTCGAGAAGGGCAAGCAGTCTCTAACCGTCGCGGTGAACGGACCGCTGATCGTCGATGATGTGGAGCTCTCCATTCGCGCAGCAATCGACGGCATCGGGCTGGCGTTTGTGGATGAGGCACGCGTGGCGCCGCAGCTCGCGAGTGGGGGGCTCATGCGCGTGCTCGAGGATTGGTGCCCGCCGTTCCCCGGGTTCTTTCTCTACTACCCCCGGCAACGGCAACTGTCAGCGGCCCTCGAGGCGGTTATTGAGACGCTGCGGCTGCGCGAGGAGGGGCAGAGTACCAAATCGGCGCGGCCGTCACTAACTTAGGAGCCCTACGCCACCGTAGCTCAGTGGTAGAGCTCTCGATTCGTAATCCTGCACGGCCAGCGCACGCCAGCGCTGGCCGTTGTGTTTTCAAGGAGTTAGGCGACGCGAGCGACGGCCAGCGCTGACCAGAAACGAGAGTTCTGGCACCACTATTGGCACCACGATGCCGGGCTGCATCAATCGAGCAGCTTCAATCTCCGGTCGTTGTCATGGGCCGGCGGCCCTGTGCCCAGCCCGGCAACGCCGCCGCCAGGGCCAGCGCGACCGCCACGCCGAGCGTGGTCAGCGCCACGCCCCCCGAGGCGGGCTTCACCGCCATGAGGTAGACGACGCCGAGGCCGATCGCGGTGCGGAGCCACAGCGACAGGCGCAGCACCGGATCGGTGATCCGGCGGCCGACCGCCGGTGGGATGGGGCCGTCGGCCGTAGGGATGGCCTGCGCGATCGTCCGCGCGCGGCGCCCTGTGAGCACCGGCGCGAGCACCGCCATTATCACCAGACCCACCAGCCCCAGCCCGATCCACGGTTGGCGTCCCCACTGTGTGGCGCTCATGTAGACACCGGTCACGAGGATGGTGACGGCCGCCGGGCCCGCCACCCGATGCACCGCGGCGAACAACTTGAGCCATTCGCGCACTTGCCCCACGGTTCGCGCGCGTCGGATGTGGTGCTGCGCGGCCCACTCGAGCCCGATGGCGGCTGACAGCGCCAGGGCGCCGACGATGTGCAGGAAGATGGCAATGGCGTACAGTGACACGATCACGACTCCTGGGCAGGCGCCGGGAGCTTCTGGAGCTTCTCCGGGTTGCTGACCGAGTAAATGGTGTGAATGCGGTCGCCGCGGATGTCGTAAATCACCGCCACGAGCGGCCGGCCGCTGGCGTAGACGATGAAGCCCGGCTGCCCGTTGATCCGCGTCCGCCGGATGACGCCGCCGGGCGGGAAGCGGCGCCTCGCACCGAGGAGGAAGCGGGCGACGCGGGTGCGCCCTCGAACCGGCCGGCGGGCGGCGCCCTTGGCCTTGCCGCCGCCGTCGGCCCACAACGTGATGTCGTCCGCGAGGACGGCGACCATGGCGCTCAGGTCGCCCGCCCGCGTGGCGGCTGCGAACCGGTCCAGCAGCCGCTCGGCGGCGGCGGGATCTGCCTGAAACCGCGCTTCGGTCTTGCCGAGCCGCTTCCTGGCTCGGAGCAGGATCTGGCGGCAGTTGGTCTCGGTCTTCGCGAGGATGCGTGCGATATCGGGGAACTCGAAGTCGAACGCTTCGCGCAACACGAAAATGGCTCGCTCAACGGGCGACAGGCGCTCGAGCATCACCAGGAACGCCATGGAGAGCGACTCGGCGAGCTCGACGGGGCCGGAGGGGTCCGGGGAGTGTTCAGTCACGAGCGGCTCCGGGAGCCAGGGCCCCACGTAGGTTTCCCGTTTCGCCCGGGCGGAGCGCAGCTGGTCGATGGCGAGGCGGGTGACGATGGTGGTGAGGTAGGCCTGGGGTGCGCGGATGTCGGCGTCGGGCGCCTCCTGCCACTTGATGAAGGCGTCTTGGACCAGGTCTTCGGCGTCCATCACGCTGCCGACCATGCGGTACGCGATGGAGAAGAGCAGAGGTCGCGCCGAGGCGAATTCGGCAGTGCGGTCGTTCATGTGCTGTTGGAAAGATGACGGGGCAGTGCGTTGTGCTGTGACAAGGGTGGTCGGGAGCGCGCCCAGCCGAGTCGCTTGCAGTTTCACTCCTAGCCGTTGAGTATTCTGTGCATGTACCACGTGACGGACGACCAGCGCGCCCGCATCGCCGAGTTGTGCCGGCGCTTCCACGTGCGACGCCTCGATCTCGTGGGTTCCGCTACGCGGGGCGACTTTGATCCCGCCAGGAGTGACTTCGATATTGTCGTCGAGTTCGGGCCAGCGGACGGGTTGCGGGCGCTGGACATGTATTTTGGTCTGAAGGAGGAACTCGAGACCCTCTTGGGACGGCCGGTGGATCTGATCATGCCTGCCGCAGTCGTGAATCCGTACGTACGGGCGAACATGGAGCGGGATCGCACTACGCTGTATGCAGCGTGACGCACGCGCCTTCCTGTGGGACGTCCTCCACGCGGTCAACAAGATTGAGCGGTTCCTTCATGGTCAAACACGCGACGCCTTCCTAACCGACGAACTGCTGCAGTCGGCGGTGGAGCGACAAGTCGCCATCATCGGGGAGGCCCTGAGACAGTTGTCCAAGGCCGCACCGTCGGTGGCCGGACAGGTGAGGGAAGCCGAGCGGATCATCGGGCTGCGGAACGTCCTGATTCACGGATACGCAACGGTGGACTCTGACCTGCTATGGCGATCGGTGCAGGAGGGGTTGCCGGCCCTAAAGGAGACAATCCAGCGGCAGTTGGCCAACGGTTGAGATGTTAGCCTTGCCCCCGCTAAGTTAGAGACCGGGTACGACGCGCTACGCAAGTTTTGGCACCACGGCGTAGACCTCTCGACCGACGCAGTAAGTCGTTCCGATACAATCACGCCACCGTAGCTCAGTGGTAGAGCTCTCGATTCGTAATCGAGCGGTCGTCGGTTCAAATCCGACCGGTGGCTCTTTGCGATGGAAGCGGCAGTGCCAGCCTGAACGTGCTGCCACGGTTGACCTCGGATTCCACCGCGATCGTTCCTCCAAACATGTTTCGCGTGATTTCGCTGACGACCGCCAGGCCAATGCCTGACCCCCTCCCGGGTGCCTTTGTCGTGAATCCAGCGTCGAAGATGCGGGCCACGTGCTCGGGCGCGATGCCCGCGCCGTTGTCCTGAACCGCAAGCGTCAGGGTTCCCGCGGTTGGCTCCACCGTGATGAAGACGAAGCCGGTGAGTGGGGGACTCGCGTCCACTGCGTTGCGAATTCTTTGGGATCCAGGCGGCCCGGAGGCCTATCGCGGGTTCGTCGCGCGTGGCGCATAATAGGCGCTACCCGCTACTTCAACGGAGCCATCATGACAAAGCCGACTTGGTCCCGTCGTGAATTCATCGAGCTGAGCGCCGTAGCCGGCGTCTCACTTGCCGGCCAGCCGTTTCATTTCCGGCGCGTCGCTCCCAGCGAAACGGTGCGTTTTGGCATCGTGGGTGTTGGGATGCAGGGTTCCGGTTTGCTGGGGACCTCGATCCAGCTCCCCGGGGTGACGTGCGCCGGCGCCGCTGACCTCTACGACGGGCGGCATACGTTGGCCAAAGAAATCGCCGGCGCCAATCTTCCCACGATGCGCGAGTACCGCCGGCTGCTCGACGACAAGAACGTCGACTGCATCGTCGCCGCCGTACCGGACCACTGGCACCGGAAGATGGTCGTGGATGCGGTGAGCGCGGGCAAAGACATCTACATCGAAAAACCGATGTCGCACAGCCCGGCGGACGGGGTCGCGATGGTCGATGCCGCGCGGAAGAGCAACCGTATCGTGCAGGTGGGTTCGCAGCGCGTCAGCTCACAGATTTGCGCCAAGGCGAAGGAGTTGATCGCGCAGGGCGCGATCGGTGACCTCATGATGGTGGAAGCGCGGCTCGGCCGAAACGATCCTACGGGAGCCTGGCAATACCAGCCGCCGCCCGATCTCTCGACCCGCACGCTCGATTGGGACACGTGGCAGGGTGACGTCCCGAAGCGCGCATTCGATGCCAACGTCTTCGCGCGGTGGAGATGTTATAAGGAATACGGCACCGGTGTCGCCGGCGATCTCCTCGTCCATCTCATCAGCGGCATGATGTTCATCCTCGGAGTCAACGAGCCGCCGAAGCAGGCGACGTCAGTGGGCGGTATTCGGCGCTGGAAAGACGGGCGCAATCTGCCCGACGTGCACCTGGTGCAATACTACTACGGCGATCTTCCCGTCTCGATGCGGCTGAATCTCGGCACGGAGATCCAGGAGGGCTACTGGTTCCATGGATCCAAGGGCGTGCTGGAGCTGACCGGCTCGCGCATCACGCTGTCGCCGCAGACCGGCCGTGACACGTGGCCCAGCTATTACGTCACGAACAGCTACCCGGGTGCGTTGCGCAAGGCGTACGAAGAGCAATGGCATCGCGACAACGATCCCAAGCTCGGTCAGCCGTTGACGCTGGCGGAGAGCCGGACGTTCGTCGCGCCGGACTTTGACGACACGCGCGTACATCTGTGGACATTCTTCGAAGCGGTGCGCTCACGGAAACCGGTGGTAGAGGACGCGGTGTTCGGCCACAACGCGGCACTGGCGTGTCACATGGCCAATGAGGCTTGGGCGCGGCGGAGCGCGGTCAGCTGGGACGAGGCGACCAAAACAGTCAGGGGGTAGACCAGAACGCGCTGACCCACAGCCGGAGGACCGACACTTCCTCGATGCGCCGATCGCCGGCGTTTTCCGGGAAGTCGTAGCGCTCCAAAACGTAGCGCGTGCCAACGCCAATCCGGGGTCCCCGCCATTCGACGCCGGCGCTCGCAGCCAGGGCAACGTCGGGGCTTGGCAGACCGCTGACGCTCACAAGCGGCATCCAGTAGCCGCGCAGGACGCCCCGCACGCCCTCGAGTCCCAGGGGCACGTACGCTTCACCACCAACCCGCAGCGCGGTCCACTGCTGCTTGGCGACGGCGTTCGAAATGTTGCGGAACACAGGTCCCGCCTGGACGGTCAGCCAGGGACGCACCTTCATCCCCGCAAGCAGCAAGACCTGGGCGATGCTGTGATCGTCGATGCCGGCCGCGCCCCCCCCGCTGGCCGCCGTGAACCGGCCACCGAGCGCCTCCGCCGAGACCGGGAACTGGCCATGGCGACCGACGTCCACCCCGACGGCGGCGCCGAACACCGTTCCTGTGGCCGGAATGAGGACGCCTGCGTCGCGGACCCGGTGCTCAGCGCGCCCGACGTGCAGGCTGACCTGCCAGGGCACCTGGCCCATCAGGAGCTGCGGAATCGCGAGCCCGATGATGAACAGGGCTCTCATGGGCCAACTCCTGCCGCGGGGGCAATCACGAGGTGGGCCGCCTCCAACCGCTCCCGATTGCGCTGCACGATGGCTGCATTGGCGCCGGCGCGCGCCGTGTGGCGCTGTGCGTTGGCGGTGACGTTGGCGGGGATCTGGCGGTGACGCCGCCCGTGAACGAACGCGAGGACACCGGCGGCCGAGGCGGTTACCGCGACACCGGCGGCGAGTTTCCCTCCTCCGCCCTCCAGCTCACTGTTGGCCAATACTTGCGAGATGAGCAAGGCGGCTGCACCCACACCCAAACCCTTGGCCAACTTGGCTCGCGCGGCCGACGGCGGGTGCTGCTCGGGGAGTAAATCGCGGGGGCCGAGCGCGGGCAAGGTATCCTCGAGTGGCGGATGGTTCTGTTGAATTCTGAAGTAGAGCCGGGTTGAGTCGGCTCGCGGCGTGAGCAGGCTGTTGCCAATCAGGAGCAGTTCATAGCGTCCCGCTGCGGCAAGTCGTCCATCGGGCATCACGCCATTCCATTGCAGCTCCCGCGGCCCGTCGTTCTCCCCGCGGAACAGCATCACGCCGGCGGGAGCGCCGGCGGCGCGCACTTCGACGAGCAGCGTCGTGGCGTGAGTCGACATCACGGTGAAATGGACTCGCTCGGTGCGGGGATCGATGGTGTCGAACGGAATGGGCCGCACGCCCAGTCCGAACGTGAGACGTTTCGCCTGCCAAAATGCGGCCAGCTCAGCCGGCGTGAATGTCTGCGGCTCGAGATCGACGAACGGATCACGCTCGAGTGCGGCGCGCAGATACACAATCCCCGAGTCGGTCTTGCCGAGCACGACGAGCGCCGCGCCCAGGTACTTGTAGGCCTGGACGCGCTGGTCGTGCGTGACCACGAACGGCGAGCTCGGTGAAATGACTTGGCGGAGCAGCACGAGCTCGCGTTCGACGTCGAGGTCGGCGTGATACTTTGCCGCGCGATCGAGGAGCTCCGCAGTGTTGTCCTGAGCGCTGAGCGCCCCCCTCCCCCCCCCCAGCACGAGAGCGAGAATGGCGCATAAGGCGGCACGGATCATGGCGAATTACGCAGCGCGATCAGGCCCAGCCGCGTCGTATTTCCCGCGGTGACCTGGAACGTCGTATCGAAGGTGACGGAGCCGGGCGCGCGGATTCGCAGCCGCCGTACTCCGGTGGGCACTTCGATGTCGAAGACGGTGCCAATCCCTACCTGCCGGCCGTCGATGAAAATCACCGCATCGGGAGGTTCGGTGCGCAGCCGCACGCGGCCGACTGATCTTGACGGCGCCGGCCGGCTCGGCGCCTCCGACACCGCAAGCGGACGCTCGAGCCGCGCGGGCCGCGCGGTGTCCTTCACGATTGGTGGGCTGGGGATGACCGCGGGACTCGGGAGCGCGGGTGGACGGGCCCGCGCGGCCCGCAGCGCGATCCAGGCGCCCGATATCATCATGACGAAGGCCACGCCAATCGCCAGCAGCACGCGTGGCCGAAATCGGCTCGCCCACCGGACGGCCGTGGCAGTGTGCCGCGCATCCGGTAGAGGCGGCAAGACCCCGGTCTGGACAATCGGCACGCGATAGCCGCGCGCCAGGCGCCGCAGGATGTCCTTGGCGTGCCGCTGGTCATCGGAGTGGAAGGGCAGGGTTTCGAGCGCCGTGACGAGGTCCGAGGTGTTGATGAAGCGACGGGCTGGATTCTTTTCCACGCACCGACGAATGATGCCGGCCAGCGCTTCAGGAACGTCGTTCCGAATCTTGTTGAGGTCGGGTGGCGGCGTGAAGTAATGATGCTGAACGACCGCGAGGACGGAGCTCGCCTCGAAGGGAGCGGTACCGGCCAACATGTGGAAGCCGACGATGCCGAGGGAATACTGGTCTCCTTGCGGACCGACCGGCGCGCCGGAGCATTGCTCGGGGCTCATGAACGACGGCGTGCCGACCACGGCGCCGCTGGGCGTCACCTTCGAGTCCTCTGCCGCGCGTGCGAGACCGAAGTCCGAGACGTAGACGCGCCCTTCCTGGTCGATCAGGATGTTGGAGCTCTTGATGTCCCGATGGATGGTCCCGGTCTCGTGTGCGTAGGCGAGCGCGCTCGCCGTGGCCCGCAGGACCGCGACTACCACGGCGATTGGCAGGGCCCCCTGTCCTTCGATGATCTGATCGAGGGGACGCCCCTCGATGAACTTCATCACGATGTAATGGATTCCGCCGGCTTCACCCACTTTGTAAATCGGAACGATGTTCGGGTGATCGAGGGCGGCGGCTCGGCGCGCTTCCCGGCGCAGGCGCTCCGCAACAGCGCCACCCACCGCCGCTCCGGGCAGCATCACCTTGAGCGCGACGGGACGCCGGAGCGAGACGTCCAGCGCCTTGAAGACGGCGGCCATGCCGCCCCGGCCACATTCGCGCTCGATCTCGTATTCTCCACCGAGTACGAGGCGCATCTGGGCCAGCAAGGGATCGTCATTGTAGGCGACGAACGCGACGGTTTCCGACGTGGGATCGGCTACTTCGGTCCCACACAGGCCGCAAAACCGCAAGCCCGTCGCGACGCTGGCATTGCAGCGTTTGCAGATGCTCATGTGCCCGAGGCCGTGAACGTGAGCGTCGGCAGCCCCGTGACCGCTGCCGTCACCGTATTGGGACCGGGACTGGGCCCGAGCGTCAGCGTGACCTCGGCGAGCCCGCTCGCGTTTGTATCCACCCACACCGTGGACGCGCCGATGCTCCCGCCACCAACCCCCACCCTGAACGTGACCTGGACCCCGGCGACCGGCCGTCCCGCCGGATCGACCACCCGTACGGTGAACGCTTTGGGCAAGACTGCGCCGCTGGGGGCTGTTTGACCGTTTCCGCGGACTCTCCGAGACGCGGCTGCCGGTGATCCGCTCGCATGGGGCGTCGTGCTCCAGCCGCTCGGATTCACGTTGCCGATCAGACTGTCGCCCGTGGCGGCCGGATCGGCACTGCCGCGCGGCCCGCGTCCGTCCCCCCACCATGTCTGCGGCAGACTAACACTGGGACCGACTTCGCTCACCACGCCCGCCGCGACGTTGTCGAAGATATCGTTTCCTTGCGTGCTGAAAACCCACAGCTGACCCAGTCGCACGCCCGTTGCGTTGGTAGAGATGAAATTCGAGTCCAGCCGCGCGCTGGTCTGCCCTCCCTCGACGCGCACGCCCGCGTTGAACGCGTGACCGGTCACGGTGTTTTGGACGATCGCGACGGTTGGCGCGGCGGCTTCGATGGCTGCTTTCGCCACTAGCGTGTCGCCCGGCAGCGGATTGAAACTGACCCCGGAGATACTGTTGCCGATGGCCGTAACGCTGGTCGCAACGGAGCCAATCGCCGCCCGGTTGTCGACAAAAGTGGTCTGTTGGACGCGCAAGGTGCCGCCGTTTGTCTCGACCGCGTGCGCCGCCCGCGCCGTGCAGCGCTCGAGCCGGCTGGCCGTCACCGTCACCGAGGTGGCGCTCGCCGCGCGGACACAGGCGTCCTGCAACGTTGTGGTGATCGTGTCATTGACCAGAGTCCACGTATCGTTGGCCGTTCCGATGACTCCCACCATCGTGCTGTCGAAGCGCGATCCCTGGATCGTCAGGTTGGACCGTTCCGAGCGAACGCCGGCGCGCGTGCCGATAATGGAATTGTTCAGCAACTGCGCGCCCGGCTGCGAGGGGAGCGACGGGTTTTTGACAGCCACGAAGCGCATGGCGTTGAAGGGCTCCTGATCGCTGCGAGCGACGTCGCGGAACGTATTGCTGGCGACTATCGCTTGCCACGACGAGTCCAGCTCGAGCGCTGCCCACTCGAGCAGCGTGCCGCCCGAGTACACCTCGCCATTGAGACCCAGCGGCCGGGAATCGAACTGATTGGACTGGATCGTGGCCGTCGTACTGGCGCGCAGGAGGACGAGGCGTTGACGGCCGGCGAGATCGTTGGACGCCAGGATCACACCTGAGGTCGAGTCGACAAGAATCGCCGGGCCCTGGGTTCCGCGAACCTTGGCGTGACGCACCGTGTGGCCGCTGCCTCGGAGAATGCGTATACCGGCTCCTATCTCGACACCGCCGATGGAATCGACTGCTTCGATGTAGACACTGTCGATGGCTACGCTCTGGCCGTCGCGCACCCGAAGGCCGTAGCCGCGCACTGAGCGAATATCGATGTTCGTGATGGTCGCGGACGCGGAGCTGGCGCTGTCGAGTGCGATGCCCCGCCCGATACGACCCGTCACAGTGCCGGGAGGGTTCACGTAGAATCCGGCGACCCGCAGATCCGCCCGGCGGGCATCGATCGCCGGACCGGCCGTAGTATGCCGCAGCGCCAGGTTCTTGATCACTACCGTCGCCGCCGTGTACGCCGTGATTCCCGCGGCTCCGGTATCGTGCGAGAGGAGCGGCAGCAGCAGCGGATTCCGGGGCACACTCGCGACGAACGCCGAGTCGTCGCCGAGCAGCGTGACCCGACGCGTGAGCGCGACGCTTTCCGAATAGTACGCGGCCCCTTTTCGCACCCAGACGGTGTCATCGATGTCGGCGGCGTTGAGACCGTCCTGGATCCGAGCGTACGGGCGTTCCGCCGTCCCGAACCGCGGAGCGATCGCGATCGCGTTGTCGACGATCAGCTTGGTGGGATTGACGACTACGTCGACAACAGAATCGGCGACGTCCCCGGCCTGACCGATGACCAGGGCCGAACCATATCCCGCCGCGGTCGCGAGGCCCGACGTCGATACGGTTACCGCGGTCGGGTTGGTCGATGACCAACTGATCGGATAGTTGGGGATTTCGCCGCCGCGCGCATTGCGCACCTGGCCGCTATAGACGAGCGCCTGCCCGATCGCCGTCATCGTGTCGCGGCTATCCGAGAGCACGATCGCAGCGGGCAGATTGAAGACGCGGATGCCGATCGAGTCGCGAATGGTGTCGCCCGGCGCGGTCCCGTACTTGGCGCGCACCATGGTCTGGCCGGTATCCCGCGCCACGACGAGACCGGCGGTTGTCACGCTCCCGATCAGGGGCGCATCACTGGTCCAGGTGACGGAGGTACGGGTCAGCGTGTCACCGCGGGCATTCAGTATCACCACCGGGAGCGAGAGCGAATCCCAGAGGCTCGTGAGCGTGTCCGCCTGGCTGATGATATTGATGAACGCCGGCGCGTTGGTGACGTTGATGAGTGCGGTGTCCGCGATGCTGCCCGCACTCGCGATGACCCGCGCGGCGCCGACACCGACCGCCACGGCCAGAGGACCGGGCACTGTATCGACGCGGGCAATAGTGCCATCGGACGAGCGCCAGCTGACCGCGGGGTTCTGAATGATGTTGCCCCGGCTATTCCGCACCGTTGCGGAGAGCAGCAAGGTGTCATTCAGACTCGTGAGTGCCGCGCCGCTTGGCTGAATAACGATCGACGCCGGCAGATCACCGACCGCTACGGTGACGGTGTCTCGCGCCGCATCCAGCACCGCCACAATCCGCGCCATCCCTACGCCCACTCCGGTGACGAGGCCATTGCGGTCGACCGTAGCGATGGTTGGATCGAGTGTCGCCCATCCCGGCGTCTTGTTCGGCACCGTGACCAGGAAGCCGCGCTCATCGGTGGCGCTGGCGGCGAGTGAGACCTGGTCCCCGAGTGCGACGATCGCCGGAACGGGGTCCGGGACGATGACGACCTGCTCCGCCAGCTGTTCAACGAGCACGGACAGCGTGTCCTGGACGGCCCCGCTCTGGGCCCACACGCGAGCCGTGCCATTGTCCAGCGCGCGCACGCGGCCGTCGCTCCCGACCGTCGCGATGCTCGGCGCATCGCTAGCCCAGCTCACCGGCACTCCGGCCAGCACGTGTCCGCGTGCATCGAGCGCGTTCGCCACCACGGTTGTTTCGGCGGTGAGGGCCGTCATGTGAAGTGCGGCGGGTAACACCTCCAGACGATCGAGACGTTGCGCGACGACAATGCTCGCGGTCGCGGTCTCGTTGTCCACCACGGCCTGCACCGCGACCTGACCATTGGCACGCGCCACCAGGCGGCCCGGAGCGACGAACGCGGCCACCCCGGTGTCGGACGACGTCCACAGGGCGATGGCCCCCGGGACCACGCCGCCGTGGAGATCGTACGCCGGCGCCGCGAGGATCAAGGTGTCGTCGAGGCTGGTCAGCGTATCGATCGACGGGGTAACGGCAACCGACGCAACCACGACATCCAGCGGGATGGTCAGCGAGGGAGGTGCGGGCAGGAGGCTATTGGAGAAGACCGCTGTGAGGTTCGTGCGGCCGCGGCGGCGGGCGATGAGGGAATCGCGGGCGGCGGTCCAGGAGACGACTGTGGAATCGTCGATCGTATAGCTGAGGCGTGGATTGGCAACTGAGGAGCCGCCGATTTCGACTGTGAAAGTGAAGGCGGCGGTGTCACCGACGATCAGGACTGTATCGCCCGTGAAGCGGAGCTCGACGCGGCCGGCTTCGGGACCGGTGAATGCATCGGATACAACGCAGGCGTACGCGGCTCCGGAGAGGAGCAGCGCGACGACCACCAATCGCCACGACGTTGCGCGCCGCGTGGCGTCGACGGTTTGGCCTGGGTGCATGCCAGCCCCATACTGGGACGCAGGCAGCATCCACGTCGCGGAGGGCGCGCGTCCCGCGGCGTAGGGCGCCAGTCGTCACTAGTGACAAAAAAAGGGGCGGATCCGCCGTGGCGGATCCGCCGAGCAAATTGTAACATCAAGTGGGACAATAACCTGTGATACTAATCACACCGTCCAGCGTAGGGATTAAACCTCCGGCGCGAGTGTGACCTTGAACCCCTTCGCTCTGAGACTGGCCAGGAGGCCCGCTTTCTCGACCGCGCGCCTGTACGCCTCGTCAGGATCGATCTGCCGCTTTTCGACGAGCTCGAGCAGGGCGTCATTCAGTGTGACCATCCCGAGCTTCCGGCTGGTCTGGATCAGCGAGGGGATCTGAAACGTTTTCCCCTCGCGAATCAGGTTCGCGATCGCGGGAGTCGTGAGCAGGATCTCACGGGCGGCCACGCGCCCCCCGTTCGGTTTCTTGCAGAGTGTTTGGGAGATCACGCCTTTCAGTGATTCCGACAGCATCACGCGGATCTGCGCCTGGCGGTCGGCGGGGAATTGGTCGATGATGCGATCCACGGTCGACGCCGCGTTGGTCGTATGCAGCGTCCCGAACACCAGGTGACCGGTCTCCGCCGTTTCAATGGCGATCGCGATCGTCTCCAGATCGCGCAGCTCGCCGACCAGCAGAATGTCGGGGTCCTCCCGCAACGCCGCGCGCAGCGCCGTCTTGAAACTGTCCGTATGCACGTGCACCTGGCGCTGCGTGATCAGGCACTTTTTGTTCTCGTGCACGAACTCGATCGGGTCTTCGATCGTGATGATGTGATCGGTGCGCGTCCGGTTGATCAAATCGATCAGCGCGCAGAGAGTCGTGGATTTTCCCGATCCGGTCGGACCGGTCACGAGCACGAGTCCTTTCGTGAGGTAGCAGAGCCGCTGCACCTCCTCACTGATTCCCATCTCGTCGACCGTGACCACCGTCGCAGGGATCACGCGGACGACTGCCACGGGCCCTTTGCGGTCGCGGGCGCCGTTCACGCGAAAGCGCGCCAGTCCCGGGATTTCGTAGGCGAAATCGGTATCACCCGCCTGCGTCCATTCCGCGCGATTGCGCTCCGGCATGATCGAGCGCACGAGCAGATCCAGCTCATCGACACTCAAGGCATCGCCCGACTGGCGCCTGATTTCGCCGTGGGTGCGGAACAGCGGCGGCTCGCCGA
This sequence comes from Gemmatimonadales bacterium, assembly GCA_035251445.1. GTDB lineage: Bacteria > Gemmatimonadota > Gemmatimonadetes > Gemmatimonadales > GWC2-71-9 > 20CM-2-65-7. The sequence continues at coordinate 23,333 of DATFEG010000014.1, forward strand.
CACGCAAGTGCAGGTCTGAGCTGCCCGATTGCACCAGCGCTTTCAGCAGCTTGGCGAGCTTCTGCTCGGCCGCCTGGTACTGCGAGGCGGCGACCTCGACCGGGGGCG
>DATFEG010000017.1:0-9949 GCA_035251445.1 Gemmatimonadales bacterium
ATGCGCTCGCGGCCCTGGGAGTCCCCTCCCTGCGGTCCGCGGCGCAACGCGAAGACGACAACTCTCTGGCGAGTGCCGCGGCGGCGCGTCTGATCGTGGCTCGCTCGCGTGAGCGGGTGCAGAGCGGATACAATGGCGGGCCGGTCACACTGTCGTTCCCGCGTTCGAGCGATGAACAGCACCGTGTGGGGCCGACCACAGATGCGGTGCTCGAAGACGTGACCGGTGGAATCTCGAGGCTTCGGGCTGGAGGAGCTGCGGCGCCCCTGCTGCGGTTGATGCTGCTGCGACGCCTGGGGTCGAGCATCCCCGCCTTCCGAGCCGCACTCCTGCGCTATGACGCCTACCTCGATCTCGCGACGAGGGCCGCAGCGGAGAACCGTGCTCTCACCGCGCGCGAGTTCCAGCGCTGTTTCCCGCGAGCAGCCGAGTCTGACGTGCAGCTGGTCCTCTTTCCGGTCTTGCTCCAGCACGCTGCTACATCCAGACAACCGCTAGCGGAAGACCGAAGCATTCTCACGAGCCTTCGAGCTATTGTTTCGCGCGTTCCACCCGCCGACCCGAAAGCTGACGCGCTCGAGCAGCTGCTCGACGCGCGCCCGGGGAAGACAATCGTCTTCACTGATGCGCAGCCGACCGTGCGCTACCTCTTGCATCGTCTGGGGCACCGGCGCGTGGCCGCGGTATTCGGACGAGCCGGCCGGTTCGCTGCCGGCGATGCCCCGCGGCGCCAAGTGCTGCAGGCGTTCGCCCCGCGCGCGCAGGGTGCCGCCGCGCCGCCGGCGGTACTCGCGACCGATCTGCTCATCGCTACCGACCTGTTGAGCGAAGGACTGAACCTGCAGGACGCTGAGCGCGTGGTGCACTACGATCTGCCATGGAGTCCCGCGCGGCTCTCACAGCGCGTGGGCCGGATCGACCGTTTGGGCTCGTCACACAACGCGATTTCCACGATCACCTTCTTGCCGCCGAAATCGCTCGCAGACGCGCTGGCCATCGAAGAGCGCCTGGCCGCGAAGGTAAGCGCCCAGCACGTCGCCGGCTCGAATGGGCGTCTGGATTGGTGCGATCAACTGGCGGAGCTTGCCCCGTTCGAGGCATCGGCAAGCGGATCGTGTGCTGCTGTCGCAACCGGTCAGGCGGCAATCGTGCTCGTGGTCCGCATCGGCACGCTCGTGGACGCCATCGTTGTCGAGGACGGCGTCGCACGGACCAACCCTTCGGCAGCAACACGAATACTCGCGGACGCAGCGGGATTGGCGCCGGCTCCTCTCGATCGGGTGACGCTGGGACAGGCCATTGAAGCAGCGGCGCCGCTGATCAAGGCCCGCCTGGCCGCCGTTCAGGACGCGCGTTGGCGGGGCGGCGGCCGGGACCGGTTCGCGCGCCGTCTGATCCCGTGGGTGCTGTCAGCTGCCCGGCGCGCTGCTCGTCGCGGTGATGGCGATCAGCTCCGCACGCTGGACACACTCGTCTCCCGCCTGGCGCTTGGGATGACAGCCGGTGAGGAGCTCATGCTCGATGACGTCGTGTCGCAACGGCAGCCGCTCTCGGTGACCGACCTGTTGGCGTGGCACATGCGCTTGCCACCGGCCGACTGTGAAGAGACGACGGTCACCGTGGAGCTCGTCGCGGCATTGGCTTCCGCGTAACGTTTTCCGTGTCCCTCAGGGTGGGCGGCAGACGGGGATGCCCGTCGTCAGACTATCGCCTGTGTACCGGCCGGTCGCGACCGCGCACCGTCCGTCCCAATAGTCGCTCCGGCCTTCGGCGATGAAGCCATCGGCATCGGCCGAAATGATCCGGAGGCGAACGCCCCGCGCCGTGCTATCAGCCGGCGCACGCCAGACACGCAGTACATCTGTTGTGTATGAGCGATTCTCGCTCCGATATGCCATCTGCCCTGAGACAAGCGCGCGAAGCTGTACCGAGATCGTCGCGATATGTGGTCGATCGACAAGTGCACTGCGGATGTGCCGCGCCAGGATGTAGAAACCGACAGCAGCGAGCGCAACCAGAACTGCTGCGATGACCAAGAAGCGCGGCAGGTGTCTCACGCCTGCAATCATACGAGCGCTGCGCTAGCTTGTCAGCAATGCCGCTCACGACATTTCTCTTCGACCTCGATGGAACCATCATCGATTCCATCGAGCTGATCCTGCGCTCGTATCGTCACACGATGGAGCTGCACCGCTGCAACGAGCCGATGCCTCCCGATGACATGTGGATCAAAGGCCTGGGCACCCCGCTCTGGACGCAGTTCGGCCAGATCACGGAGGATAAGGAAGAGATCGAGCGCATGGTGCAGACGTATCGCACGTATAACCTCACGCACCACGATGCTTTAGTAAAACCGTATGATGGAGTCGTCGAAGAAATACGGCGTTTAAAGCAAACCCGTCTAAAGCTGGGCGTAGTGACTAGCAAGCTGCGTGACGGGGCGATGCGCGGGCTCCGCATTTCCGGGCTGGACGACGCCTTCGACATCGTGCTGGGCTGCGATGACGTCAAGAATCCGAAGCCGCACCCCGAGCCGGTGCTCAAAGCGGTGGACGAGTTGGGTGTGAAGTGCGAGGAGACGGTGTTCATCGGTGATTCTCGACACGATATGGAGTGCGGCCGCGGCGCCGGCGTCAAAACCGCCGCCGTGCTGTGGGGACCCTTCGACCGTGCCCATCTAGCCGATTTAATGCCAGATTATTGGCTCGAGAAACCGAGCGACCTGAGACTTCTGACACCCGACACCTGACACCCGACACCATGCCCTTCGTCCCCTTCGAGCTGGAACGTTGGCAGAGCACCTGGGAAAACCGGGTCCGCTTCAATCTCTCAGAATCGGGCGTCCATCCGCTCACCATCCAGGAGTTGCTCGGCCTGGCTGGAGCGTCGGCCGTACCCCTCCTCGACATCCGCCTCGGCTATAGCCAATCGAACGGCACGGATTTGCTGCGCGAGCGTATCGCCGCGCTCTACCCCGGCGCGTCCCCGGACCAGGTGCTGGTCACGACCGGCAGCGCGGAGGCGAACTTCTGCGTCTGCTGGCGACTACTCGAGCCCGGCGACAAAGTCGCCGTGATGATGCCGAACTACATGCAGACGCCGGGTCTCACGCAGAATTTCGGCGCTCAGGTGCGACCGATCACACTTCACGAGAAGGAAGCGTGGGAGCCGTACGCCGAGGAAGTCCGCGCGGCGATCGTGCCCGGCACGAAGCTCGTCGTCGTCACCAATCCACACAATCCGACCGGGCACGTGCTCAGCGATTCGCTGCGCAGAGTGATTCTCGAGCGCGTCCAGGAAGTCGGCGCCTGGCTACTGGCCGACGAGGTGTACCAGGGCGCCGAGCGCAACGGCCAGACGACGCAATCGTTCTGGGGGGGGGGCAGCGGCTACGACAGGGTGATCATCGTGAACGGCCTGTCGAAGGCATACGGCCTGCCCGGTTTGCGTATCGGTTGGATCGTGTCGCAACCGGCTTTCAGCCAGGAGGCCTGGGCCCGCCACGACTACACGACCATCGGCCCGTCGGGTGCCTCAGATCACCTCGCCGCGGTCGCCCTCGATCCCCGCGTGCGCGAGAAGATCATCGACCGCACGCGCCGCATTCTCAAGGCTAATTACCCGGTGATGGACGCCTGGCTCAAGAAGTTCGGCGATCTGTTCACCTGGCATCCGCCGCACGCCGGCGCGATCTGTTGGGCCCGATACCGCGGCGCCATTCCCGCGACGGAGATCGTCGAGAAGCTCCGGGCGCAGAACTCGGTCCTGCTCTGTCCCGGCGAGCACTTCGGCATGCCGGGATTCCTGCGCTTCGGCTACGGGGGGGAGTTGTCCCACTTTCAGGAGGCACTCGCTGAAACCGAACGTGGGCTTCGTAGGCTCTTCGCGGACTGAAGCATCGCCCAGTCCCAACGCCCGACGCCCTAGGCCCTAGGCCCCATGACGACGAAACAGCAGCAGAAGGATCGGGAAACGGCCGTCATTCGCGCACCACAGGACGGCAGCGAGGTCGGTGTGGTCGCGCTGGCTGGGCCCGAGGAGGTTCGCGCAGCCCTCGACGCAAACGTTGCTGTCGCTCGCGCATGCCGGGACCTGCCGGCTCATGCCCGCGCGGCGGTGCTGCGCAAGATTGCGGATGCGCTGGAAGCAGCGAAAGCAGAATTCGCTCGGACCCTGGCACTCGAAGCCGGCAAGCCAATCGCGCAGGCGAAGACCGAGATCGACCGCGCGATCTTCGTGTTCCGGGATGCCTCTGAGGAAGCGACGCGCATCGGAGGTGAAGTCCTTCCGGCCGACGTCGTGCCCTCGGGAACGGGCCGCATTGCCGTCACGCGGCGGTTTCCGCTTTCACCGATCGCTGGGATCACGCCGTTCAACTTTCCCGTGTTGCTCGCGGCTCATAAGATCGCGCCCGCAATCGCGTGTGGCGCGACGATCACGTTGAAACCGCCTCCGCAGGACCCGCTCACAACGCTCCGCCTGGGTGAACTCGCCAAGGCCTCGGGCTATCCCGAGGGCGCCGTGAACATCACGCCGTGCCACGTCGAAGTCGCGCAGATCCTGATCGAAGATCCGCGCGTTCGGGTGATCACGTTCACGGGCAGCGCCAAGGCGGGCTGGGCGATTCGCGCCAAAGCCGGCAGCAAACGGGTCCTGCTCGAGCTCGGCGGTAACGCCGCCGTCATTATCGAGCCGGACGCCGATCTCGCGTGGGCAGCATCGCGCTGTGCCGTCGGCGGATTCACCTACGCCGGCCAGTCGTGCATCTCGACCCAACGCATCTTCGTGCACGAGCGTGTGTACCAGCCGTTCCTCGATTTCTTGCTCGAGCGAGTCCGGCAGCTGCAAGTCGGCGATGTGCTCGATGAGCGCACCGACATCGGGCCCATGATCGCGTCAGAGGCGGCGGACCGCGTGGAGCGCTGGATTGCCGAAGCGGTTTCCGCAGGCGCCACGATCGCGCTCGGCGGCAAGCGCAACGGCGTCTTTCTCGAACCGACGGTTCTGCTCAATACGACGGCCGAGATGAAAGTGAATTGCGAGGAGGTCTTCGCGCCGCTGGTGACCGTGACGCCATATCGCTCGCTCGATGACGCGATCGTCTGGGCGAACACGTCACCCTATGGCCTCCAGGCGGGCGTATTCACGACGAATCTCCAGACGATGTTCCGCCTTCACGCCGAGCTGGATGTCGGGGCGGTCAACGGCAACGACATTCCGGGTTTTCGTGTGGATCGTCTGCCCTACGGCGGCACCAAGGCGTCGGGGCTTGGGCGCGAGGGCGTGCGTTATGCAATCGAGGAGATGACTGAGCGGCGCGTGCTGACACTCAAGCTCGATTAACCCATCAACGCTCGCAGCAAGAAGTAGGTCAAACCGGCGATCCCCGCCGATGCCGGGATCGTGAGCACCCACGCTACGACGATCCGACCGGCCACCAGCCACCGCACCGCCGTCACCCGGTGCACCACGCCCACCCCTGCGATTGCACCTGTGATCGTGTGCGTCGTGCTCACGGGGACGCCGAGGTACGACGACATGAACAGTGTCGTTGCGCCGGCCGTCTCGGCGCAGAATCCGCCGAAAGGCTTGAGCTTCGTGATGTGCTGGCCCATCGTCTTCACGATACGCCAGCCGCCCGCGACCGTGCCGAGCGCGATTGCCGCGTGCGCGGCTAGGATGATCCAGGTGGGGACAGTATCGGCGGACGTGATGTGGAACGCCTTGATGGGAAAGTCTGCCATTATCGCCTGGCTCGAGACGAGCAGGGCGAGGATAATGCCCATGGTTTTCTGCGCGTCGTTGGTCCCGTGCCCCAGCGAGTACGCGGCCGCCGAAACGAGCTGGAGTCCGCGAAACACCCGATCGACGCGCCGCGGCAACGAGCGCCGCAGCGCCCACGACAGGATCACGGTGAGCAGCATCGCCAGCGTCATTCCCATCACCGGGGCGATCACGATGAACAGCAGCGTCTTCACCCATCCCGAGGCGATGATCGCCGCCGTCCCTGCTTTGGCGATCGCCGCGCCGCCGTAGCCGCCGACCAGGGCGTGCGAGGACGAGGTGGGCAGGCCCCACCACCAGGTCATGAGGTCCCAGATGATCGCCCCCATGAGGCCGCCCAGCACGACAGTGGGGTCCACGACCGAGAGGTCGATCATCCCTTTGCCGATCGTCTTCGCGATCGCAGTCCCGAACGTAAACGCCGCGATGAAGTTCCAGAAGGCGGCCCAGCCGACGGCGGCGAAAGGCGAGAGGACCCGCGTCGACACGACCGTCGCGATCGAGTTCGCGGCATCGTGAAAACCGTTGACGAAATCGAAGACCAGCGCGACGAAGACGATCAGGAGAACGAACGCGACGGACTCGGCCATCAGGCGTGCTTAATCGTGATCGATTCGACCACGTTCGCCACGTCTTCGGCCTGGTCGAGGGTAACCTCCAGATTGTCGTAGATCTCTTTCCACTTGATCAGCTCGATCGCGTCGCGCTCCTTCTCAAAGAGCTGACCGAGTGACTCGTGATAGATCGCGTCTCCCTCCTCCTCGAGCTTCTTGGCTTCGACGCAATAGCGCATGACGTCGTCGCCCTTCTTGAGCCGGTTCACTGCTTCGAAGAGCGCGCTCATCATCTCGATCAGAACGTCCACGAGCCGGAGCACGCCCTGCGGCGATACCCCGAGCCGGAAGATCTGCGCGCGCCGGGCCGTGCCATCCATTGCGTCCATCACGTCGTCGAGATCGGAGGCGAGCTGGTGAATGTCTTCGCGATCGAGCGGTGTAATGAACGTGCGGTCGAGCCGGTTCACCACTTCGTGCGTGACCTGATCCGCCTCGTGCTCCAGCCGCTTGATGGCTTCGACCAGAGGCGTGCGGCGATCGGGCGCCGCCTGAAATAGCTGCCGCAGATGCTCGACGGCTTCCTTGTTGCGGGTCGCGACTTCGATGAAGAGGTCGAAAAATTCCTCTTCGCGCGGCAGGAGACGCACGGTATCTCCGGTCGTTGGTGGACCGCAAAGATAGCGGCCCCCTGCGCCGACAACTAGGTTATCGGCCATGACTACTGCCCCGCCTGAATCCCGCGTCGAGTTCGTGCGCGCGATTTCCCGGCTCGACGCCACAGCGCTCGTGGTCGGGTCGATGATCGGGTCCGGCATCTTCATCGTCGCCGCCGAGATTCTGCGCCTGGTCCAGTCGCCGGGCTTGCTCCTCACCGTCTGGATCGTTTCTGGTCTCGTCACCCTGCTCGGGGCCCTCAGCTACGGCGAGCTGGCAGCGATGTTCCCGAAGGCGGGCGGCAATTACGTCTATCTCCGCGAGGGCATTTCACCGCTCTTCGGCTACCTGTACGGCTGGACGCTGTTCGTGGTGATTCAGACGGGCACCATCGCCGCTGTCGCAGTCGCGTTCGCGCGCTTCACGGGGGTACTCATTCCGGCGTTGACTCCGGATGTGTTCCTCGGAATGACGATTCAGTTCCCCGCGCCGATTGGGGCAATCGATGTGGGGCTGTCACCGCAGCGCGTCTTTGCCATCGCCTCCATCGCCCTGCTGACGTGGATCAACGTGCGCGGCGTCCGCACGGCCGCGTTCATCCAAACCTCGCTCACCGCCGTCAAGACGGCTGCTCTCGCAGGCCTGATCGTGCTCGGCCTGACTATCGGTCGAAACGCCGAGGCGATTCTTGCCAACTTTGGGGCGAACTTCTGGTCGCCGGTTGGACTTTCGCTGTCCGTGCTTCCAATGGTCGGAGCGGCGATGGTCGGCTCCCTCTTCTCGATGGATGCCTGGAACAATGTCGGGTTCGCGTCGGGCGAGCTCAAGAACCCGGAGAAAGACCTGCCATTCGCCATGGCGGTCGGCGTCCTGACGGTCACGACGCTGTATGTGCTTGCTAACGTTGCGTACCTGAATGTCCTGCCCTCCGACGCCATCGCGCACGCGCCGCAGGATCGCGTGGGCACCGCCGCGTTGCAGGCTATGTTCGGGACGCCGGGTCTCTACATCATGGCCGTCGCCATCATGATCTCCACGTTCGGATGCAACAACGGCTTGATCCTGTCAGGGGCGCGGGTCTACTACGCGATGGCCCGGGACAATTTGTTCTTCAAATCGGCCGGGAATCTGCATCCGACGTACCGTACTCCGTCGCTCGCCCTCATCGTGCAGGCGATTTGGACCTGCGTGCTGTGCCTGTCGGGGACGTACGGCCAGCTACTCAACTTCGTCATCTTTGCGGCCGTCGCGTTTTACGCCGTTACGGCGGTCGGGCTGTTCCGCCTGCGCCGGACGCGACCCGATATCCCACGACCAGTACGCGCACCAGGCTACCCGGTGCTGCCGGCCGTATACGTTGTTTTGACGGCGTTGATCGCGATCAACCTGCTCATCCAGGACGCCACGCGGACCTACGCGTTCCTGGGCCTTGTGCTCGTCTTGCTGGGCGTACCGGTGTACTACTTGTGGCGCTCGCGTGAGGCGAAACAGATGGGGTGAATCGACGGTGGTGGGGGTTTCTGTGGTTCGCGGCGGTGCTCACCGCCTGCGACGATACGCAGGCACCGCCTGAAGTCGTACCTGCTCCTCCCGCTTTCATGACCATCGTCGTGGACTCACAGTTTGGCGCCGACTACGACCATGCGATCCGCTATCCGACCATCGCGGTCTCGGCAGGAACCACTCTGAATCTGCTCTACGGTCTCTTTGAGACCGGGCGGCTTCGGTATGCGGGCTGCCCAATCGCGTGCGACGAACGCCGTAACTGGCGTGTGGGTGATCCCGATAGCGGCACCACGGGAGATTTCGTGGGCGCCGCCGTCGGCAATCAGCAGGTCCATGTGGCGTTTCAAGCGTGGCGCCCCGCGGGCTTCCCCGCGTATCTCAAATATGGCGCCTGTCCAGGCCTGTGCGATCAATCGTCGCACTGGGCAGTCACTGAAGTCGACACAGTGGGCAATACCGGCTGGTTGGTCTCGATGGCGGCCGATCCCGCGGCAGTCCACATCGCGTATCTGCGCTACGCCAACCCGATGCAGCTGCGCTACGCCACATGCTCGGCATCATGTGGTAGCGCCGGCAGCTGGAGCCTGACGACCATCGATACCGCGCAGGGGTTCGGTGAAACGCAGATTGTGCACGACGCCACCGCCGGCTTGCACATCGTGTACGAAGTGTTGGACATCCAAGGGACCAATCCTCCATCTCTCCGCTACACGACCTGTTCCGCAGTCTGCACTGATGCAGCCAACTGGCACACTGTGCCCATCGGCACCGGCCGCTTGCCGTCATTAAGCGTCACAAGCGACGGCAGACTCAGTCTTGTGTATGTCGATGGAGCCGGCACGATCCGAGCGGCGATATGTGCGTTCGCCTGCACGACGGGTGGTTGGCCCAGCGCTCCGCTTGTAGTAAGCAACTCAGTCACCGATGTCGCGCTCGCTATTGCTTCAGACGGTCGTTGGCACCTCGCGTATGCCAATGATGGAGGTGCGGACTTCACAGATCGGGTCGTTCGCTACGCTGTCTGCGCTTCCACCTGCGTCGATTCGCTCAACTGGCGGTCGATGACCATCGACTCGACCCAGATCCCTCCGGTGTACTTCGTCGCGCTGGCGGTTGACTCGACGAACCGTGTGTCGCTCGCCCATGCGACGTCGGGCGCCTTGCGCCTCACAACCATCAAGCGGGCTCCGCTATAGGCAACTCCAATCGCCGCAATACGCTAGGCGATGGTTGTCGGGCTAATGTTTCGGGATATATTCGGGTAAATGACTGTGCGAAAGCCGCAGCCCCCACGGCGCCCGCCTCAGCCAGCTCCTCGGCCTTCCAGCATCTCTTGCCCCGAGTGTGGAGGGAAAACCGCGCCGCAATCCGGCTGTCTCGTGTGCGTGCACTGTGGCTGGGCGCGCTGTGGCTGACGACGGACGGCCTGACGGCCCGACGGCCGGACG
>DATFEG010000043.1:0-9621 GCA_035251445.1 Gemmatimonadales bacterium
CTGCGCGCGCTCGCGTCGCTCGTGGCCGCGCGTCGCCGGGAGCTGTTCAGAACGTTCGACAGCGAATGGCTTGGCGGGCGGGCGGAACCGTTCCTCGCGCAAGTCGCCGGCGCAGCCGACGCGTTAGCGCGAACGCCGCCGGCGCTCGAGCCAGCCGCGCCAGCCCCATCCCGTCGCCGCCGCCGTGCCGCCCGCCGCCGCAATTCCCGCACGCCGAAGGTACGGCGGCCGGCGTAGCTAGTCGTCCGTCAGCGCGTTCCAGAACTCGAACGTGAGAGGATGGATCGGGCGGCCGGCGCGAAGCCGCGCCCGAATTTGCAGCACGAGGACCTCTCGCAAGACATCATCGCGGTCGCGCGGGACCCGCTCAGCCAGCCGCGCGCGGGCCTTGCGTCGCCCACGCCGTCCCGGCTCGAGGTAGTCGGCGAGGTACAGCATGCGGCCGACGGCGTCCCAGCCGGCGTAGCCATAACTGTGATAGCGCACGGCATCGAGCACGCCGCGGTCGGACTCACCCTCCTGCTCGGCCCGGTCCGCCGCCGCGGCACCATGAGTCATGCTGCGCGGCAGCCGAGCGTCCTTCAGGGCATCGTGCAGCCAGACGGCGTTGAGCCAGCGTCGACGCTCGCGCTCGGAGACCTCCATCTCCTCCGCCCACTCCTCTATGAGAGCGGCGACGCGGATGATATGCGCGCGGCGCCGCTTGCCCACCTCCGCCCAGGGCGGCAAGTCGGTGAGGAGCGGCGCGGTGGATGGACGACGCGTGGGGGAAGCGGGCGCAGCGCCGAAAATGCGCCGCATCACAGTCCAGGTACGACCGGCGAGGCTCACCGCTCACTATTATTCTTACTCGCCGGTGCGTCAACGTAGCTGCCTGAACCTCTCACCTACCGTCTTGTACCGTCAATCTTCCTTTTGCCCAAACAGGGCCATGTTTGAAGAATGGCCGGGCATGACCTTGGCTGCGGGATTCAGGAAATGCGCGATCTGATTGACCGCGATGCAGGCCTCCGAAAACCCGGTCGCAATGAGTTTCAGTTTCCCGGGGTAGGTCGTGATATCGCCAGCGGCGTAGATGCCGGGGATGTTGGTCTCCATGGTCTGCGTGACTTTGATGTCGCCCTTCTCGATTTCGAGTCCCCATTCCGCAATCGCGCCGAGTGAGGAGACAAAGCCGAGCTGCGGGATCACGCAATCCATTGCCAAGGTCTCTTCTGCCTTCGTCTTGTTGTTGAAGATGGTCACGCGCTCGATCTGGCTCGACCCGGCGATTTCCTTGAGCTCCCAGAAGGTGCGGAGCTGCATCTTGCCGGCCGTCGACAGCGCCTGCACCTGGTCGACCGTCGCCTGGTGCGCGCGGAAGCCGTCGCGCCGGTGAATCATCAGAATCGATTTCGCGATGCCCTGAAGGTTTACCGCCCAATCGAACGCCGAGTCGCCGCCACCCACGATGAGAATCCGCTTGCCGGCAAACGTCCGCGGATTCAGCACCCGATCAAAGAGGCCTTTGTCGTTCCATTGATCGACGTCTTTGAGCGGCAGCTTGCGGGGTGTGAACGCCCCGATTCCGCCGGCGATCAGCACGGTGCGCGTGGGGTACTCGTCCTTGTCGGTGACGATCGTGAAAAGCGGCTTCCCGATGTCCTCGCCGCGGCGCAGGCCCACGACCTTTTCGGCGAGATGCACCGGAGGCTTCCACTGCAGTCCCTGGTCCGCGAGCGCCTTCACCAGGTCTTTGGCGAGAATCTTGGGAAAACCCGCGACGTCGAAGATGTACTTCTCGGGATACAGCGCCGTCAGCTGACCGCCGACCTGGTCGAGGTTGTCGATGAGACGATGCGACGAGCCGCGCATGCCGGCGTAGAACGCCGCGAACAGCCCCGTGGGGCCCGCTCCAATGATCGTGATATCCTTCGCGTCTTGCATCGCGCAAACGCTAGCGTGGTTCTGCTGATCGGGCTACTGGGCTGTGCCACTCACGGATCGCCGGCTGCTCTGGGATGGAGCCTGGGTGGCGAGGCGCATGTGTTTGTCACCGATGATCGGTTTGCGCGCGATTACTATCGGGGCCTGACGGGCAGCTCTCACCTACGTGATTCTCTGGCAAGACGCCCGCTCGTCCCGGTACAAGTGGGCCGGAATGCACGCGCTCTTGTCTACTCGACCAGCGGGGCAACGCCCGCGACGATTTCCCTGGTCCGTTTTCATGGTCGTGGCCGGTGCGGATATGACGGCATCGTCACGGAGTTTGTGCTCACATTTCCGACCAGAGTCGCCGGCGAAGGCCTCCCACCCGCTCACAAGCCGGTCTTGGCCATGTTGTTCAACGATGCAGACGTCCGGTCTGGCGCGGTGGTGGGCCGATCGTTGACTCATGGGGAGGCTCTCCAGCTCCTGAATCGCGTCGTGAAACGCGCCGAGAGTAAGGCACCGCTCCTCCGTCCGCTGATACTCAATGCCGACCAAGCCGCTGACGCGGGCGAGGTCGTGCCGCTGGACGGGAGGTATGGCGTGGGATTCCGCGCGCGTGTCCTGACTGCCGCCGGGGACACGGTTCTGGTAAGCGGTGTCGCCGTCACAGATCGAGAGCTCCGGGAACTCCGCTGGGTCGTGGGCCCACGCCGCACGCGTCTCACGGGCGGAATGATCCCGCGTACCTCTCACGACGTCCGTTACTCATTGCGCGCGCCGGTCGCGCCGGGCGGAAGCTTCGTGGTGATCGATGAGATTGCCGACGTATCCGCGGGCGCTTCCCGCACGACGGCGCGCGACCTCGCATCGGGTGGCATCGTCGCTACACAACCGCTCGCGCTGCGTTGCCCGTGACGATACGTTGTAAAACACGTGCGAGGGTTCATGAAGATCTACACCAAAACCGGCGACGCGGGCGAGACGGGACTCTTTGGGGGCGGCCGAGTTCCGAAGGACGATCCACGCGTGCGCGCCTATGGCGATGTAGACGAGCTGAATGCGACCCTCGGCTTCGCGATCGCACTCGACCCTCGCGGCTTTGAGGAAGAAGTGCTGCAGGAGATTCAGCGCGACTTGTTCGGAATCGGCGCGGAACTGGCGACTCCCCCCCGCAACGCAGCGAAGCTTCGGAAAACAATCGATCCGGATCGCGTGAGCGCGCTCGAGCAGATCATCGACAAGCATGAGGCGACGCTCACCCCGCTCAAGAACTTCATTTTGCCCGGCGGCACACCCAAAGCGGCCGCTCTGCACGTTGCGCGCACGACGTGCCGGCGCGCCGAGCGAGCGGTGGTGACGCTCACGCGCGAGGAGCAGATCAATCCGATCATCATTCACTACCTGAACCGGCTCTCGGACGTCCTGTTCGTCCTCGCCCGAGCAGTAAACAAGCACAGCGGCCAGGCAGACATCGTGTGGTGACCGTCCGCGTTCCGCTCGTCGAGCCACGGGACGCATCCTACGACATCCTGATCGGCAGGGGTCTCCTCCGCGAGGTGGAGCAGATCCTCGCCAGGTACTGCCCCGCGAGCGCGTATGCGATCATTTCCGATTCGCACGTCGGGAAGCTGTACGGGGAAGACGTGGTAAAGCGGCTATCGGCTATCGGCTATCGGGCGGAACTACTCACGTTTCCAGCGGGGGAATGGAACAAGACGCGCGAAACGTGGGCGGTGCTGTCCGATCGGATGTTGTCCGCGCATTTCGGTCGCGACTGCGCGGTACTCGCGCTCGGCGGCGGTGTCGTCACCGACGTCGCGGGGTTTGTCGCGGCGACCTATTTGCGCGGCGTGCCGCTCGTGCAGATCCCCACGTCGCTCCTCGCAATGATCGATTCCTCGATCGGCGGGAAAACCGGCGTCGACGTGCCGGCGGGCAAAAACCTGCTGGGCGCCTTTCACCAGCCGCGGGTCGTGATCGCCGATCTCGATCTGCTGGGCTCGCTCTCGAGCGTGCAGCTGTCAGCGGGCCTTGCCGAAGCGCTGAAACACGGCGTCATCGCGGACGCGGAGTACTTCGCCTTTCTCGAACGCGAGTACGCCGCGATCTTCGCCAAGGACGCGCGCGCCCTGCACCGAGTGGTGCAACGCTCGGTCGAGATCAAGGCGGAGGTCGTCGCGCAGGACGAACGCGAAGCCGGGAAGCGGGCGGTCCTCAACTTCGGTCACACGATCGGCCACGCGGTCGAGGCCACATCGAAGTACGAGGTGGCGCACGGCGAGGCGGTGGCGATCGGAATGCTCTACGAGGCTCGCGTCGCGGCATCGGTAGGCATTGCGCCGCGTGACCTTGCTGACCGCATCGCCCGCGCGCTCGAACAGCTCCACTTGCCGCTCGAGCTGCCGGATAGCAACCGCGCGGAGGACCTGCTCGAGGCGATGCGGGCCGACAAGAAGGCGCGCGCGGGCAAGATCCGGATGGCGCTGCCGAGCCAGATCGGCAGAATGCATGGAAGCGACGGGACCGGCTGGACTGTGGCAGTGGATGAATCATCGCTACGTCAAGTTCTGGTCAACAGATAGCCCACATTCGTTTCCACCTCTCCACACGGCGCTAGTCATCCTTCGGATTGAGCCCGTTGCATTATGAGTCCCCATCTGCACATCTTTATTTCCACACAGGTTGTGGATAGTGGACAAACGCTGGAATTTGCCTCGGCCAAACAATTTGTGATGTGGAAAACTGTGGTGATTTGCACCACATCGCGAGAAGTTCTATATTGGCGGGTGTTTAGGCGGCCTTTTTGGCGGTACGCCACGCCCGTTTCCACACACAACTCAGGTCTGGGGAGTTCTGTGCATGGCTAGGTCGACCAGCGGCAAGGCGAAGGCCTTCTTCCGTACGACCCCTTCCGGCGCGTTCGACCAGTACCTGCAAGACATCCAAAAACTTCCCCTCATCAAAGATCCTGCTGAAGAGCGTCGCCTGGCGCGCAGAGTGCAGCGCGGCGATGAAAAAGCAGCCGAGCGTCTCGTCACCGCCAACCTTCGTTTCGTAATCTCCTACGTCAAAAAATATCAAGGTCACGGACTCGACCTCTCGGAGCTTGTGGCGATCGGCAACGAGGGCTTGCTCAAGGCCGTCAAGAAGTTCGATCCCGATCAGGGCGTAAAGTTCATTTCGTACGCGGTGTGGTGGGTGCGGCAGGCGGTGCTCAAGGCGCTCGCCGAGCAGACGCGCAGCGTGCGCATCCCGCTCAATCAGAATTCGCAATTGATTCGCATGAGCCGCACCGAGACGTATCTCTCACAAGAGCTCGGCCGCGAGCCCACCGACAACGAAATCGCCCAAGCCCTCGAAGACTCGGTCGAAAACGTCCGCACTGCGCGCCGCATGACGGCTGCGGAACTGTCGCTCGACGCGCCGGTCGATCGCACCGACAAGGATGCGGCGACGCTGGGCGAGCGGTTTGCGGGACAGGAAGGCGGCGAGATCGAGGAGCACACGGACGGGAAACTGATGCGCGAGTTCATCGACCGCATCTTCCAGAAGTACCTGACGCCGCGCGAGCGCAAGATTCTCTATCTCTATTACGGACTCGAAGAAGGCAGCGAGGCCATGACGCTCGAGAAAATCGGCGCACTGATGGGCGTGACCCGAGAGCGTATTCGTCAGATCCGCGAGCGGGCATTCGAGAAGCTCAGAGAATCGCCCGACGGAAAGGCGCTCAAGGGATTCTGGCGAGCAGCCTAGACGCCGCGAAGCGCTTGCGAGATGCGAGGGGCCAGGACGACGAAAATCCTGGCCCCTCTTCGTTGGATGGCTACTATATAGTATGACCGCCGCGTCCAGTCTCCTCGCTCGCGACCTCGCTGCAATCGTGGGAGTAAAACACGTGCGCGAAGCGCGTGCGGAGCGCGTGACGTACGCGATGGATGGCCTCCCCACGCATCGTCGCGTTCCCGATCTCGTCGTACTTCCCGCTACGCGCGAGGAGCTGATGGCCGTTGTGCGCTTGCTCGCCGCGCTCAGCGTGCCATTTGTGCCGCGCGGAGCCGGCACCGGACTTTCGGGCGGAGCGCTCGCGGATGCAGGCTCGGTCCTGGTCGTACTCACGCGGCTGAACCGAATTCTGAAAATCGACCCCGCCAATCGCCTGGCGATCGTGGAGCCCGGAGTCGTGAACGCGAAGTTGGGTGCGGCGGTGCGCCCGCACGGCCTGCAATACGCCCCCGATCCTTCCAGTCAGACCGCGTGCACGATCGGCGGCAACGTCGCGGAGAACGCCGGCGGGCCGCACTGCCTGAAGTACGGGGTCACCGCGAATCACATCCTCGCACTCGAAGTGCTGCTCCCCGACGGCTCGCTCGTCGAGCTCGGCAGCCCGAGCGGGGAGCCTTGGGGACCCGACCTCGCGGGGGTGTTCGTCGGATCCGAAGGCAACTTCGGGATAGCCACGAGAATCACGGTCCGGCTCACGCCAGTGGCGCGCGCCGTGCGCACGATGCTCGCCGACTTTCACAGCCTGCGCGCAGCTGGCGAAGGCGTTTCGGCGATCATCGCGGCCGGCATCGTTCCCGCCGCGCTCGAGATGATGGACCAGTCGTGCATCTGCGCGGTCGAGGATTCCGTGTACGCTGCCGGCTACCCTCGCGACGCCGCCGCGATACTTCTCGTCGAGCTCGACGGCGGCAACGAAGCCGCGGTGATCGCCGAATCCGATGCGGTAACGGACTTGCTGCGCCGCTCGGGTGCACGCGCGGTGCGGTGCGCGGCCAATGACGTGGAGCGCGAACGGCTGTGGCAGGGACGCAAGAAGGCGTTCGGCGCCATGGGCCGGTTGTCGCGGGATCTCGTGGTGCAGGACGCGGTTGTGCCGCGTTCCGCCTTGCCGGGGGTGCTGGAAACCATCTGTGAAATCGCGCAGCGCTATGGCCTCGTGGTCAGCAACGTGTTCCACGCGGGCGACGGCAACCTGCACCCCAACATCTCATTCGACGGCACCGATCCGGCCCTCAAACAGCGGGTGGAGGCCGCCAGCGCGGAAATCATGTCGACGTGCATCGCAGCAGGCGGTACGATTACGGGAGAGCACGGCGTGGGTCTCGACAAATTGCGGTACATGCCGTTGATCTTCGATGCGGAATCGTTGGGGGCGATGCAGGCAGTGCGGCGCGTGTTCGATCCAGAGGAGAGAGTGAACCCCGGAAAAGTGGTTCCGATTCACGCCTGTCGAGAGTGGACTTCGGCTAACCCCGGGCGGAAGCCCGGGGTCTTGGGTACGCCCCGGGCTACCGCCCGGGGTCAGCCTGCGGGTGCTCTGTGACGATTCTCGAGAAAGTCACCGCTCTGCTCGGTGAGGGCGCGGTCTTAGAGTCCGGCACCGACCGCGTCCCGCGCTTCGCTCCCGGGTCCCCCGACGCGATCGCCCTCTTGCTCAGCACCGCCCACCAGGAAGGCTGGCGGGTCCGGATCGAAGGCGCCGGGACGTGGCTGCAGAGTGATGCTCCAGCCGACCTCGCGCTCACGACGCGCCGACTCGACCGCATCCCCGCAATCGAGCCTCCCGACCTGACCGCGACGGCCGAAGCGGGGATCGGGCTCGATCAGTTGCGGCAACAGCTTGCCGACCGCGGCGCCTGGCTTGGCATCGACCCGCCCGGGTTGGCCGGCCGGACGCTCGGCTCCGTTGTGTCGACCGCCACGGCCGGACCGCTGCGTCACGGTTTCGGCCCGATCAAGGATCATCTGCTCGGCGTGACGTTCGTGACAGGGGACGGTCGCATGGTGCAGAGCGGCGGCCGCGTCATGAAGAACGTCGCCGGTTACGATCTCACCCGCCTGCAGGCAGGCGGCTTCGGCGCGTTCGGCGTCATTGTCCTCGTGCATCTGCGGCTGCGGACCCTGCCGCGCGCGGATGTCACCTACGTGCTCGAAGGCGCGCGCGAAGATCTCACGCAGGTGGGCGAAGACATCGCCGGCGCGGGGCTCACACCGGCCGCGCTCGAACTGGTGTCCCCCGCACTGGCGCGTCGCGAACGGTGGGCGCTGGCGGTGCGCCTCGCGGGATCGCCGGCACTCGTTGCCGCCGATGAAGCGGGGCTCGGCGCGAGCGGCGGCGGACGTTTCACACAGCTTCGCGCCGAAGAAGCTCACGCATTCTGGATGCGCCTTGCGGAGGGATTCGCCGTGCGACCTGTGACGTTCCGCATCGGGGGCGTACCAGCCGCGAGTGATGAGCTGCTCGACCTGCTGCAGCATCAACTCGGAGATGAATGGATCTCCGCATCGCCGGCCGCGGGAGCAATTCGCTGGACCGGCGAGGCAAGCATCGACCGGTTGCAGCGGCTCCGGCGCACCCTCGTCGGTCTGGAAGTGCCGCTGACGCTCGAGCGCGCACCGTGGTCGTTGCGCAGCGCGGTGGGGCATTTCGGAGCGTATCGCGAGGGAGTCGGCCCGCTCGTGACGGGGCTGCGCCGCACGTTCGATCCCGGAGGTGCGCTCGTCGTGGCCACAGAAGGCGAATGAGGGGGGGGAAAGAAGGAAGAGGAGGGTTTGAAGGGCTGGATGCATGCGTTCATTGCGGCTTCTGCCTGCAGGCCTGCCCCACTTTTCTCGCCACCGGCGATGAGTCCGACTCGCCCCGCGGTCGCATCGAACTGATGCGCGCGCTCGAGCGGGGCGAACTCACCGCCGACGACGACGCGCTTGCCTATCACCTGGATCGTTGCCTTGGCTGCCGCGGCTGTGAGCCGGTCTGCCCCTCGGGCGTCCAGTACGGTCACGGCCTCGAGGCGGCCCGCCACCAACTCGCCGTGGCGCGTGGTGTTTCGCGTCTCGCGCGTCTCGCGCTGTGGGCGCTGACGACGCCGCGCGTGAGCAAGGTGGTGTACTGGTTTGCGAGGGCTTTGCGAGCGACGGCGATCCCGCGACGACTCGCTGGCTGGGGACGGTTGCGGTTTGCGATGGGGATGCTGGCGGCCACGAAACCCGACAGTAGGAGGCGGTCTGGGGCGGTAGGGGGCGGTAGCAGTCGCAGCGCGACTACCGCCTCCTCCCGCCCCTTACCGCCCCTGACCGCCCAGCTCTTTCGGGGCTGCGTCCAACAAGGCCTCTTCTCCCACGTGCACGCCGCCACCAAGCGCGCCTTGAGCGTAAACGGCTACCAGATCCAGGAGGTCAGCGGTCAGGTCTGCTGTGGCGCCCTCCATGCCCACGCCGGCTTGATCGACAAAGCGCGTGTGCTGGCGCGCGTGAACATCGCGGCATTCGGCAATGGCGACCAGCCGATTGTCGTAAACAGCGCCGGCTGCGGCGCGCTGTTGAAGGAATACGGACACCTCGTCGGCGATGACGCCGGCGCACGCTTTGGAGCCAGGGTCCGCGACGTGACGGAGTTGTTGGCCGGTGATGCGATGCGCGGGCCGGTCGCCGGCGCGCCGCTCGACCTGCACGTGGCATACGATCCTCCCTGCCATCTACTGCACGCTCAGGGAGTAGCCGTCCCACCGCTGAAGTTGTTCGCGGCGATACCGCTGCTCGAGCTCGTGACGGTGCCCGGCGCGGCCGAGTGCTGTGGCAGCGCGGGGTTGTTTACCCTGCTGGAGCCCGAGATGTCGCGCGCGGTATTGGCGGTGAAGATCGAGCGGCTGCGCGCCGCGGCTCCGCAGGTCGTGGCAACGGGGAATCCGGGCTGCCAGATGCAGATCG
>DATFEG010000055.1:0-34920 GCA_035251445.1 Gemmatimonadales bacterium
GATCCACATTGCCGCCACTGACCACGAGCACCGTCGTGCGCGCGCGCGGCACCAGACCGGCGAGCAGCGCCGCCGTTGTAGCCGCACCCGACGGCTCGACCGCGAGCTGTGCGGTGCGCCAGAGAAATTGCACGGCCGCGCGGATGCTGTCATCCTCGACCAGCACCACGCCGCGAATCCGTTCGCGCTCCCGCGTCAGCTCCGCGAACGGAAGGTCGCCGACGTTGAGCGTGATCAGCCCGTCAGCGATGCTGCGGGTGCTGTCGAGACGAACGACTTTCCCCGCGGCGAGCGACCGTTGCAGCTTGGGTGCGCCGATCGGCTCCACGCCCCAGACGCCCGCCTGGCTGTTCGCGGCCGTCAGGCCCGCGACTATTCCCGAGATCAAGCCGCCGCCGCCGACCGGCACCACCACACGTTCGACGTCGGGAAGCTGCTCCACGATCTCGAGCGCAATCGTCGCCTGACCCGCGACGATGTCGGGATGATCGAACGGTGGCACGATGGCGAGCCCCTCGCGCGCGGCGATTTCCTCCGCCTTCACGCGCCGGTCTTCGGACGTGCGGCCGGCCACGACGACCTCGCCGCCCCACTTTCTGACGCCTTCAACCTTCACCGCAGGTGCGGTTTCGGGCATGGTGACGACGGCCCGGATCCCGAAGTGCTTCGCGGCGTACGCGACTGCCTGACCGTGGTTCCCGGACGAGTACGTGATCACCCCGCGCTGCCGCGCGGCCTCAGGCAGTTTTCGAATCGCGTTGAAAGCGCCGCGAATCTTGAAGGCGCCCATGGGCTGCTCGCTCTCGAGCTTCAAATGGGCGCCGAGCTCTTCCACATACAGGAGCCGTGTGCGGCGCGCAATGCCGCTGCTCCGCAGGCTCGCCGCGGCGTCCTGGATATCCCGTGGACTGACCACGCTACTTCTTGGCTTTCGCCGGCGCCTTAGCCTTGGCCTTGGCCTTGGCCTTCGGAGGCGGCGGGGGCGTCTCGTCGTCGTCGCCCTCCTCGACGTCCTCGTCCGCGTCTTCCTTCACGACGCGGGCCACATCCACGACACGATCACCAGACGTCAGGTTCATGATCTTCACGCCCTGCGTGTTGCGACCGGAGATCCGGATGCCCTCGACCGGTACGCGGATCATGATCCCTTTCTCGGTGATCATCATCAGCTCGTCATCCGGCAGGACTTCTTTCAGGGCGACGATGTCGCCGGTCTTGTCACCGTGCTTCAGCGTGATGATCCCGCGGCCACCGCGGTGCTGCACGCGGTATTCCTCGAGCTCGGATCGTTTGCCCAAGCCCTTCTCCGTGACCGCGAGGAGGGTGGACTTGCGACGCACCACCACCATGTCGATGACGTGGTCTTTCTTGTCGAGCTCGATGCCTTTGACACCGGTCGCCGTACGGCCCATGTCGCGGACATCTTTTTCGTGGAACCGGATACTCATCCCGTGCGCCGTGGCGAGCACGATGTCGTTCTTGCCATCCGTCACCTGAACGTCGATGAGCTGATCGCCCTGCTCGATATTGATGGCACGAATGCCGACCGAACGCGGGTTCCCGAACTCCGACAGCACCGTCTTCTTGACCACTCCGTCCTTCGTCGCGAAGAGCAGAAACTGGTCCTCCGAGAATGCCCGCACGGGGACCAGCGCAGCGAGCCGCTCGTCGGGCTTCATCGCGACGCAGGACAGGATCGGTTTGCCGCGCGCCGAGCGCGCCGCCTGCCCAATCTCGTGCACCTTGAGCCAGTAACACTGGCCCTGCTCGGTGAAGAACATCACGTAGTCGTGCGTCGAAGCAATGAAGAGGTGTTCGACCCAGTCGTCTTCCTTCTGATGCGCCGCAATCACGCCCTTGCCGCCGCGACGCTGCCGGCGATAGGCCGATACGGGCAGGCGCTTGATGTAGCCGGCGTGCGAGACGGTGATCACCATGTCTTCTTCGGCGATCAGGTCTTCGATCGAGAACTCGCCCTGATCGGCGACGATTTCGGTGCGCCGGTCGTCGCCAAACCCCTGCGCCAGCTCGGTCAGCTCTTCCTTGAGGATCTTCATGCGCCGCGGCTTGGAGGCCAGGATCTCCTTGCATTCCTTGATGAACTTGCGGACGTCCTTGAGCTCTTCCTCGAGCTTGGTGATCTCCAGGGCCGTGAGCCGGGCCAGACGCATGTTGAGGATTTCGGCCGACTGCTTCTCCGACAGCTTGAACCGCTTGCGGAGCGCGGCGTCTGCGCTGGGCGTGTCCTTCGATTTCTTGATGATCTTGATCACTTCGTCGATGTTGTCGACGGCGATCTTCAAGCCTTCGAGGATGTGCTCGCGGTCCTGCGCGCGCTGGAGCTCGAACTGGGTCCGTAGCGTGATGACGGTGTGGCGGTGCTCGATGAAGTGCTGCAGCAGCTCAACGAGCGTTAGTTCCCTCGGCGTGCCGTCCACCAGCGCCAGCATGATCGCGCCGAAGGTCTGCTGCATCTGCGTATGCTTGTAGAGCTGGTTGAGCACGACCATGGGGATGGCATCGCGCTTCAGCTCGATGACGAGCCGAATCCCTTCTTTGTCCGATTCGTTGCGGACGTCGCTGATGCCCTCGAGCTTCTTGGCGAGCACGAGATCGCGGATCTGTTCGTGCACCCGCTCGGGGCTCACCTGGTAGGGGAATTCCGCAACGACGATCTGTTGCTTGCCGCTCGACTCTTTCTCCTCGACGATCGCCCGCGCCCGAATCACGATGCGCCCGCGGCCCTTTTCGTAGCATTCCTTGATCCCGTCGCGGCCATAGATGATCGCGCCGGTCGGGAAATCGGGGCCTTTGATGAACTTTCGGATGTCCTTGATCGTGGCGGTGGGATGGTCCACCAAATGCACCACGGCCTCCACCACTTCGTTCAGATTGTGTGGTGGGATATTCGTCGTCATCCCTACCGCGATACCGGCCGAACCGTTGACGAGCAGATTGGGCAGCCGGCCGGGCAACACGGTCGGCTCCCGCAGCCGGTCGTCGAAGTTGGGGACAAAGGCGACGGTGTTCTTGTCGATGTCCTCCAGCATCGTCATCGCGACGCGAGTGAGGCGGGCTTCGGTATAGCGGTAGGCCGCGGCGGAATCACCGTCGACCGAGCCGAAATTCCCCTGACCGTCCACCAGCGGGTAGCGCAGGGAGAAGTCCTGGACCATGCGCACCAGCGTGTCGTACAGCGCGACGTCCCCATGGGGGTGGTACTTGCCAAGCACGTCGCCCACGACCGTCGCGCTCTTCTTGTACGGCCGGCCCGGAACAAGGCCGAGCTCGTGCATGGCGTAGAGGATGCGGCGGTGCACGGGCTTGAGGCCGTCGCGCACATCGGGCAGTGCGCGCGACACGATGACACTCATCGAATAGTCGAGGAACGACTCCTTCAGCTCGTCTTCGATGAGGCGGGGCAGTATGCGTTCGCGGACGTTAGGACCGGTCATTTAGGATCGGGTGTCAGGTGTCTGGTGTCAGGGGGTGCCCGGAAAAATGGCTAAGTTGAGAAAAACTAAATACTTAGAGCCGGAAAAGCAACGGAAACCACTAGATCTCGATCACGACTTTGCCGAGTTGCTCACCTTTCTCCAGCCGGGTGTAGGCATCGCGGAACTGCGCTAACGGAACGACGCGATCTATGGTCGGTCGCAGCTCGCCCCGGCCGAGGCGCCGCACGATCTCGGCATACTCCGCGGCGTTCCCCATGGTCGATCCAAGAATGCTCCAGTGATGCCAGAACAAGCGCCTGACATCGAGGCCCACCTGTGGGCCTGAAGTCGCTCCACAGGTTACCAGGCGGCCGCCCCGGCGTAAGCAGCGCAGTGAGTGATCCCACGTGGCCGCGCCGACATTTTCGACGACGACATCGACACCGCGCTTGTGCGTGAGCACACGCACCTCCTTCGCGACCTCTTGCGTGCGATGGTTGAACGCGAAGTCGGCGCCGAGCTCTTTCGCGGCGGCAAGCTTGGCGTCGCTGGATGAGGTCACGATCGCGCGCGCGCCGAGGAGCTTGGCGATGCGGAGCGCGGCCAACGACACGCCACCGCCGATCCCCCAAATGAGCGCCGTCTCATCCTTCTTGAGCTGCGCCCGGGTAACCAGCATCCGCCAAGCCGTCAGCGTGACCAGCGAAAACGCGGACGCCTCCGCAAACCCAAGCACGGGCAACAACACCGGTATGCGGGCGACGTTGTGCTGAGGCACCGTCACCAGCTCCGCGACCGTGCCGGGCAGATGCTCGCCGAGCAGCCGGTAGTTGACGCAAAGGGAGTGCTCGCCCGCCTGGCAGAACTCGCAGCTGTAGTCGGATATGCCGGGATTGATCATGACGCGCTCGCCTACGCGTACGTTCGTCACGGCGGGCCCAATCGATTCCACGACCCCCGCCCCGTCGGCACCCACGATATGCGGAAAGGAATGGTCCGCTCCGCGCAGTCCGCCCATCACCCAGACGTCGAGGTGATTGAGCGCGGCAGCTCGTATCGCGATGCGCACTTCGCCGGCAGCCGGAGCTGGTGCGTCGGGAACTTCAGATACCCTGAGTTGGTCGATTCCGCCCGGGGCGGTGAGAACGCAGGCGCGCATGGTGCGCCGGAATCTATGGACGGAACGTCGGCGTGATCATCTGCTCCGTGCCGGTCGTCGGCATGGGGACGGGCATCCCGGAGCTCACCGGTTGGATGTACACCTTGTATGCGGGATTGCGTCTGTTCTGTGGCTCGGCGTTGACGACGAGGGCGATGACATCGCCCGCGGGCGACACGGCGAACGCAGCAATCGCGAGGTCGGTGCCCGTCAGCGCCGTGACGCTGCCGGTGCCGGGATCAGCCCGCACCACTTGCTGCACGGTGCGATTACCTTCACGGCGCTCGATCAGGTACGCAAGCGTCCCGTCACGGAGGAAATGCGGGTCCCACTCGCGCTGCTGGGGCGACACCGTGAACCGGCGCTGGTTGCTGCCGTCCCGGGCCATCAGCCAGATATCGTAATTCTTATCGCGCAGCGAGACGTAGGCGATCGTCTGTCCATCCGGCGACACGCTCGGCGACAAATTGAGCGAGTCCCTGGTAAGCTGCGTCAGACCCGTCCCGTCGAGATTGACCGACCAGATCTGCTGCTTGCCGGCAGTGCGCGAGGAATGAAACACGAGCGACTGCCCGTCCGCACTGAAAACCGGTCTGCCGTCGGCCTGTGGATCGTTCGTGATCCGCGTGACGCCCCTGCCGTCGGCATTCATGACGTAGATCTCGGGGTTCCCGTCGCGCTGGCTGACAAAGGCGATGCGCGAACCGTCACGCGAGAAGGCCGGGTCGTGCGCGGTTGTGGTATCGGTCTGCTGCGTCAGTCGGGCAAGCTGCGACAGGTTCGACCGCTCGATGGAGTAGAGCTGGAATTTTCCGCCCCGGGAGCTGGCGACGACGATCTCACCCACCACATAGACGTCCGCCGTCGTCGTCTTACCGCCCGGTGCCGTCGCCGTGACGTTTGCATGCCCGTAGGCCATGCCGGACACCGTGCCATCCTCGCCGACCGGGGCGACCTGTGGATTGTCGCTGACCCAGGTGAGGTTAGACGCGGGACCGAGCGCGTTGCCCTGGTCGTCAACCCAAGTTCCCCGCAGCGTGCGGCGTTGATTGAGGCCGATGCCGATGCGCGGCTCGTTGAATCGCACCGAGGCGGCAATGACGCTGATGTTCCACGACACAGACAGGCCGGCCGCGGGCCCCCGCACCGTGAGCTGTGTCTTCCCGAGCGTCCGTCCGGTGAGCAATCCCGTTTTCTCATCGAAGGTGGCGATCGCCTGGTCCGTCACGCTCCAGCGTAAAGGAGCTTCGGGCACGACCGCATTGTCAGCGGTCAGCGCCTGGGCCTCAAACTTGATGGCGCCCGTGAGCGGTACCTGAACTTCAGACGAAAGGCGCGGCCGTACGGAGAGCTTGTCCACCACCTTGTGCACCGATACGTCGATGCTCTTGGTCTGCAGCAATCCCGAAACAGTCAGGGTAGCCTTGCCGGGTCCCACCGCAGTGACGATCCCGGCCAGGCTGACTCTCGCGACGCTGTGATCGCTCGACGACCACTGGAGGACGAGCGGGTTGACAGTGCGGCCGTTCTGCGATGTCACCGCCACGTGCAGCGTATCGACTTCGTTTGGAGACAGCATCAGCGTCGGGCCTTCACGCACGGCAAACTCCGCCTGTTGTACCACAACGGGGGCCGTCGCGGTAAGCCCGCCGGTCGCGGTCGCCTGAATCGTGCCCTGTCCGGGCGCGAGGGCGACGACGTTTCCGTTCTGATCCACACTCGCTACATCCGAGCGCAGCGACGTCCACGTGACGGCGACCGGGGCGGCGGGAGATCCGTCGTCGCGCAGCGCGCGTGGCGAAACACGGGTGTTCTCGGACGGCAATAGGTACACGACGCCCGGTTCGAGGCGAATGGCGGCGGCGGGGCCGCTCCCCGCCGGTTGACCCAGGAGCGGGTCCGTGCCGGCGGCAGCGGCTCCCGCAACAGCGGCAGGCGCCGCAGTGGGGGCGCCGCTCCCTCCGGCTGCCCCCGCTCCCACCACTTGGACGGCCGCCGAGCCGCGGCGAGTCCCGGCGCGCGCTTCTATGATGGCTACGCCGCTCGCGACTCCGGTGACCGTCCCATTATTGTCGACCCGGGCGATGTTGACGTTGTTGGACGACCAGATGAGTCGCACCGTCGGGATGACATTGCCGATCCGGTCAAAAGCGGTCGCGAGCAGCCCGCTGCGCTCCCCGACGCGGATTGTGATCGACGGGGGCGCGACTTGGACCTCGGCGACGTTCTGCGCACGTGCCGCGGGTGGCAGGCAAAGCGCGAGTGCAGCGGAAAGACCGCGTTTGGTCATCGCTCGCGAATGTGTGTAAAGCTAAATGGCGTTGTCAAGCCAACTTGTCACCGCGGACCTGATTTCGCCGGGTCCTCAGGGGTGGTAGCGCGAGTCATCTTGCGAGGTCTGAATCCGGCGGTAAGCTATAGGCCACCCACGCCGCCCGCACCTTATCAGCTAGGAGAGGATCCGATGCTTGAGCAGATGGACATCTCGGAGAGTAGTTGGCCCGGACCGGGGTTCATGGAGCCGATGTTCCCGTCGTCGCCCGCGCCAGCGCCTACGCCATCGTCATCGCCGATGGAAGAGTCGCGCTCCTCTTCCAAGCCCAAGGCCAAGAAGAAGAAGACCGCCAAGAAGGCGCGCCCCAAGGCAAAGAAGAAGAAGACGGCAAAGAAGAAAAAGGCGACGAAGAAACGGCGTCGTTAGGACCAATCGACTCTGATATCGCGGGAGCGTCTCGAACGAGATGCTCCCGCGAATCGCGTTAAGGAGAACAAAAACCGTGCGTCGTGCGTCGTACGTCGTGCTCATCGCGATCGCCGCATGCGCCGCGCCCAAAGTCCCGCTCAGCGATCCTCAGCAGGACATCGCGGCGATGCTGCAGCGTTCCGCGGCCGATTGGAACCATGGCGATCTCGCGGGCTTCATGAGTGACTACGCCAAAGATTCGCTCACGAGCTACGTATCGGGCGCCCACGTCCAATACGGCTGGCAGCCGCTGTACGATCGTTATCAGGCCAACTATTTCGCGCCAGGGAAGTCCCGCGATTCACTTTCATTCGATGCTGTGCGCGTGCGCGCACTCACACTCGATCTCGCCTACGCGACCGCGCGCTTCAAGCTCTCGCGCGGCGATTCCGTCGTGGCGAGCGGCCCGTTTACGCTGGTGCTGCAACGGCAGGGGGATCGCTGGAGAATCCTGCACGATCATACGTCGGCGGATCCTAAATGATCGTCGGCCGTCGAGCCGTTGCCGTGTCGCTGCTCCTCGCACTTGTAAGCTGCAACCGGATCCTGCCACCGAAGGATCGCGTCCTCGCGCTCGAAGGTGCGACCCTCATCGACGGCACGGGTGGCGATCCGAAGCAGGACGCGCTGATCATCATTCGCAACGGCCGCATCGACGCGGTCGCCCGTGTCAACGAGATCCCGATTCCGGGAAACGCCGAGCGGATCAGTCTGGTAGGCAAAACGATCATCCCCGGCCTGGTCGATTCGCATGCGCACGTCGAGCGGTGGGCGGTCGGTCGCTACCTGGTCTGGGGGGTGACCACGGTGCGCGATCTGCACAGCCAAACCGACTCTGGGTTAGCGCTGCGGAACGAGTTGAACCTGGGATCCATCGGTCCGCGCATGTTCGTCGCGGGCGCGATGATCGATGGCGCGCCGCCGACCTACGCTGGCGCGAGCGGTGTCGCGACCGCGGACCAGGCGCGACGCGCGGTCGATCAGCGGGCCGTGGCCGGCGTCGATTACCTCAAGATTTACACGAAGATCACGCCGGGCTTGCTGAGTCCGTTGCTGGACGAA
Organism: Gemmatimonadales bacterium; assembly: GCA_035251445.1. GTDB lineage: Bacteria > Gemmatimonadota > Gemmatimonadetes > Gemmatimonadales > GWC2-71-9 > 20CM-2-65-7. The sequence goes on from DATFEG010000055.1 coordinate 8,402, forward strand.
GCCGGGAAGCTGCGCCTGCCGGTTGCCGCGCACCTCGGGAAAACGGATGCCCTGACGGCGGCCCGCGCGGGCGTCGTCTCGATCGAGCACATGGCGGGCGTCGTGCAGGCGGTCACGGGCGACCCGATGTACGGCAGCGCCCACAACGGCTTCCTCGAAGGCTGGACGGCCGAGGAGAAGGGGTGGGCCGGGCTCGACTCGAGCGCGGTCGCGCGCGCGGCGCGCGCGCTCGCGGAAGCCAAAGTCACGCTCGTGCCCACGCTCGTCGTGCACGACATGCTTTCGCGGCTCGACAATCCGATCCTGTTGAGCCGGCCCGGCATGGAGGACGTGCCCGGGAACGCGGAAAGCGTGCGCAGCGTCCCCAATCTGGTGCGGCGGACGGGCTGGACCGCGAACGACTTCGAGGCGTTCCGCCGCTCGCGGCGGCGGCAGAATCAATTCGTGCGGGAGTTCCGGCGAGCGGGAGGGGCAATCGCCGCGGGATCGGACGCGGCGAATCAGCTGTTGATCCCCGGTTACTCGTTGCATGAGGAAATGGCGTTCCTCGTCCAGGCGGGACTCACCCCGCTCGAAGCCATCATGGCCGCGACACGGCGCGGCGCCCAGCTGCTGCGCGCGGATTCGCTCGGCATGCTGGCACAGGGCAAGGTCGCGGATCTCGTCGTGCTCAACGGCAATCCCACGCGCAACATCTCTGCCACGCGCGACATCGCGCTGGTGATCACGCGCGGCCGTGTCATCCGGCCGGATTCACTGAGGGCTACATGGAGGTGAGCTGTCGGCTATCGGCTCTCGGCTACCGGATGCTGCTCCCGCTACTCGCCGCGTGCGGGATGGGCACGCCGCAGCGAAGTGACGGGCCCTATGACCTCATACTCAAGGGCGGCTGGGTGGTGGACGGCACCGGCAATCCGCGCTACCAGGGCGATGTCGCGATTCGCGGCGACCGCATCACCGCCGTTGGGTATCTCGGTTCCGCGACAGCGCGGGACACGATCGACGTGCGCGGTCTCGTCGTAGCACCTGGCTTCATCGACATGCTCGGCCAATCCGAGGGGAATGTTCTGATCGACAACCGTGTCCTGAGCAAGGTGACACAGGGCATCACCACGGAAGTGACGGGCGAGGGTGAGTCGCCGGCGCCCCTCACCGACCGCCTGGTAGCGCTCGATTCGGCGTATCTGAAGCGCTATCGCTTGGACGTGGATTGGCGGGATCTGGACGGATACTTCCGGCGCCTGCAGCGAACGCCGCCTACGATCAACATCGCAACGTTCGTCGGCGCCACGCAGGTGCGCCGGGCTGTAATCGGAGACGCTGACAGAAAAGCGACTCCGGAAGAACTATCGCGTATGGAAGCGCTCGTGGACAGTGCGATGCGTCAGGGCGCGCTGGGCATCTCGACGTCCCTCATCTACGCGCCGGCGATTTACGCCCCGACGGACGAGCTCATCGCGCTCGCGCGGGTGGCGCGCCGCTATGGCGGGATTTACGCCACGCACATGCGGAACGAGGGCGCAGAGATCGATGCGGCGCTCAATGAGACGTTCCAGATCGCGCGCGCTGCGAATATTCCTGTCGAGATCTGGCACCTCAAAGTCTCGGGTCGGCCAAATTGGGGCCGCATGCCGCACGTGCTGGCCCGCATCGACTCTGCGCGCGCTGCCGGCATCGATGTCATGGCCGATCAATATTCCTACATCGCCTCGGCTACGTCGCTGGATGCGACGATTCCGGTCTGGGCGCTGTCCGGCGGCCGGGATTCGTTGCTGATCCGGCTGCGCGATCCGAATACGCGAGCCCGCATTCGCGAGGAGATGGCCGGGACGGCGGCCGCCGCGCGCGGGGAGAACATGTTTCGCGGGGCAGGCGGCGGGGATGGCATCCTCATCGCCAGCACGTTCGAGGACTCGCTCAAGTATCTGCAGGGCAAACGCATCGGTGAGGTGGCGCGGGCGCGCGGCCGAGATCCCGTCGAGACGATCTTTGAAATCCTCCTTGCCGATCGCAGCCGCACCGGCGCGATCTACTTCTCGATGAACGAACAGGATCTCCAGGCGGCGATGAAAACGTGGTGGGTCGCGGTCAACACGGATTACGGCGGCGTCGCGCCGGACGGTCCGTTCAGCGACATTCGCCCGCATCCCCGCACGTACGGCTCGTTCACGCGAATTCTCGGGCGCTACGTGCGGGAGCAGAAGCTCATGCCGCTCGAGTACGCGGTGCGAAAGATGACGTCACTCGCGGCGCAACGCGTCGGGCTCACCGAACGCGGACTCGTTCGTCCCGGGATGTTCGCCGACATCACCGTCTTCGATCCTGCGACCGTCATCGATCGCGCGACCTTCGAAAACCCGCACCAGCCCTCCGCAGGCATCGAGTACGTGCTGGTGAATGGCAAGGTCGTGCTCCGGAAAGGACAGCTCACGAACGAGCGCCCCGGTCGGGGACTCCGCGGCCCAGGGTATCGGCCGAGTTGACGTGACGCTGGGGAGGCTGGTACTCGCCTGGATCGTGGTCGCTGCCTGGTTTGGACTCGCGACGTTTGTAGCCCCATACATCGTTGCAAGAGTCACCGACCCTTCTCAGCAGAACTTTATGGTTTTCGTGTCTATCCCCCTGCTCAAATGGCGTCTCGTCGAGGCGGGATTGGTGACGCTCCTCGCGTCACTCTGGTTCGATTCGCTCGGGAGCGGGCAATGGTGGCTGCTCTTTCTGCTGATCGGAGCGCTGGCCACCATTCCGACGTTGTATACGAGGCCGTCACTGGAAACGTCGAGAAACGCGCTGATTGCTGGAGCGATTGGTGAGCTCGTCCGGTATGTCCTGGCGGGCGGCCTGCTCGCCTGGCGTCTTTCGTAGCTATCTTCGCTGGACCAATGAACACGATTCGCCTGACTGCGCTGTCGCACGGCGCCGGCTGAGCCTGCAAGCTCGGCCCCGCCGAGTTGGCGCAGGTCTTGCGCCACGTGCCGACGTTTACGGATCCGCACATCCTGGTCGATGCATCGACGCGGGACGATGCTGCGGTCTATCAATTGACCTCGGATCGGGCGATCGTCGCGACCGTCGACTTCTTCACACCCATCGTCGATGATGCGTACGACTTCGGCCGTATCGCGGCCGCGAATGCGTTCTCGGACGTGTACGCCATGGGCGCGCGTCCCCTGCTCGCGCTCAATCTCGTCGGGTGGCCGCGTGACAAGCTGCCCTACGATCTGTTGGGCGATGTGCTACGCGGCGGCGCCGACATCGCGCGCGAAGCCGGCGCGTTCGTCCTCGGCGGCCACTCAGTCGATGATCCCGAGCCGAAGTATGGGATGGTGGTGGTTGGGGAGGTCCATCCCGACCGGATAGTCACTCTCGCGCACGCGCAACCCGGCGACGTCCTGGTGCTGACGAAGCCTATCGGGACCGGTATTCTGACGACCGCCTTGAAGCGCGATCTCGTGAGCGCGGCCGACATCAGCGAGGCGGTGCGCTCCATGGCGATGCTCAATGCCGGGGCGGTGCGCGCGATGTTGGGCAATGGGGCCACCCCCGCCATCGCGCCGCACGCCGCCACCGACGTCACCGGGTTCGGCCTGCTCGGCCATCTGCACAACATGCTCGTGGCGAGCGGCGTGTCGGCAGAGATCGATGCAGCGGCGGTGCCGTTGCTCCCGAAGGCCGCAGCGCTGGCGGAGCAGGGCGCGATTCCCGGCGGCACACGGCGCAACCGCGAAGCGCTCGCAGACAAGGTTCGCTTCGACGCCGCGGTTCCCGAGGCGATTCGCACCCTGTTGTTCGACGCGCAGACCTCCGGTGGCCTGCTGATCGCCGTGCCAGAGGGTCAGGTCGCACGCTTGTTGACCGCACTAAAGAAGGAAAAGACCCCAGCCGCGGCGCAGATCGGGCGCATCATCGGCGGCCCACCCGGCACGATCGCGGTCTCCTAAAGCCGTGTCGACAATCCCCGAGTACCGGTCATTGTCGCCCGAGGCGCTCGACGCGCTGGAGCGGGCGGTACGCGAGCATTTGCGGGTGGCGCTGCGGCGCCGGGGGACCGAATATGTCGTGGTGGCTGAGCGTCTGGAGACGAACGGGCGCGACGACGTACTGTCGGGCCGACTGCCGATGACGGGTGAGGTACTCACGTTCCGGCTCCGCGATCTGCAAAGCTTCGCGGTACTGCCCTAGGGCCGCTGACTCCCGGCTCCCGACTCCTGTTCCCATGTTCACACGACTGCTGGTCGGTCTGGATGGGAGCCCCAACGCCGACGAGGCGCTCGAGCAGGGGGTTCTGCTCGCCAAGCGATTCAAATCGCGGCTCATCGTGGTGCACGTGAGGGAAACGCAAGGCGTGGGGCGCCGGGCTTCGGATTCCGGGGAACTGCTGCGCCGGGCGGAGGAGCGCGTCAAGGACGCCGGTGTGTCCGTGCAAACGGTTCAGAAGCACGGCGATGCCAGCGCCGAGTTGGCCATCCTGGCGCGTGACGTGGATACCGTCCTCGTGGGGAAACGCGGCCGGTCATCCCCGGCGGACGTGCTCGGCAAGACTGTTTCGGCGCTGATCCGCATCGCGGAGCGTACGGTCATTGTCTGCGCGAGCAAGCCCTCGCCAATGCAGGCGTGCGCCATCGCCTACGACGGGCGCGAGACGGCGCAGCGGGCACTGGCGCTGGTCGCGCGATTCGCCAGCGTTACGAAGAGTACGGTACACATCATTCATGCCACCATCGATCCGGGTATCGGCACGATGGTGGTTGGAGAAGCGGAGGCAATGTTGTCCATGCAACGCGTAGCGTTCGTCACGCACATCGAGCACGGCACCCCCGCCGAAGCGGTGGCGCGAGTCGTACAACGGACCGGATGCGACGCCCTCTTTGCGGGCGCACACGTGGGCCTGAGGGCGCAGGTCACGGCGTTCCACGCCGAGGAGATTCTGCTCCACACCGACATTCCCGTGGCGATCCAGCCATGACCGAGACAGTTCCATTCGTTCTGGTTCACGCCGACGAGAGCTGTCTCGGCAACGACTCGAGCAAGCCAAGCCGGGGCGGAAACGCGTCGCTGATCGAGGCGCCGGCGGGTGACAGCGTGGCGCGCTGGGATTTCTACGACTGCTCACCACAAACCACGAACAACCGCATGGCATTGGCCGGCGCCATTGCGACGCTGGAGTGGATCCGCCGCCAATGGCGCAATGCGCATGTGCGCTTGATTTCCGACTCGGAGTACCTGGTCAAGGGGATGACCGAATGGCTCGCGGCCTGGCAGGCCCGGGGCTGGCGGCGCAAGACCGGCGCGCTCGAGAATCTCGAGCTGTGGCAGGCGCTCGCGCAGGTGGCGGCGCATCACACGATGGATTGGCGCTGGGTCCGCGGCCACAACGAGCACGTCAAGAATGAATACGCCAATTTCCTCGCCATTCGCTCGGCGGCGGAGCAACAGCGCTCGAATGGCCTGGTCGCATCCGGGTTCGATACGTGGCTCGCGCAACAGCGTGCTCGGGGCAAGTATGTGAACTTCGATCCCGACGAGGAGCTGTATGAGCGCAAGTAAGGACCACTTGCTCGCCGCCGACCCGTCGCTCACGGTCGACCGCATCCCGCTGTACGAGGTGTACATGCGGATGGCCGAGGAGCTGGCCAAGCGCTCGACCTGCGTCCGACTGCAGGTGGGCACGGTAGTGACGGATCAGCGGCTCGAGAACGTCCTGGCAATCGGGTACAACGGCAACGCGCGCGGCCTTCCCAACAAATGCGACTCGGCGGTACCGGGGAACTGCGGCTGCATTCACTCGGAGATGAACGCGCTCGTGAAGGCGCCGGGCAACGTGCGCGATAAGGTGGTGTTCGTCAGCGCCTCGCCCTGCGTCATGTGCGCCAAGCTGATCATCAACTCGGGCGTCACGCACGTGTTCTACCGGAAGGCCTATCGCGATCCGACGGGTGTCGAGGTGCTCCAGCAGGGCGGCGTGGTGCCGGTGTTGTATGACCGGTGGGTGAGTGCATGGCGAAATGGGACCACACCCTGAAGGGTGTGCGTTAGCCTGTGGACGAATTAGATCGTCTCTTTGGTCTGCTAGTCACCGCGCTCGCCCGCGAGACGCGCGTCGCGGTCCCCTTCCCCGCAGCCGAGGTCTACGAGCGGCTGGTGCCGTATCGCTCGAATCGCTCCACCCTGAACGTCGCCACCCATCAGGACTACGAGATGGCGGTGCTGCGCCTCCTCGCCGGGGAGCGCGGCTATGTGCAGCTCGAGCCCGAGAACGTCCGTGAGGCGATGCAGCGCGAGATCGCCACGATCAATCCCGACCCGGCCTACTTCCGCAGTTTTCCCGACGCGCAAGTGATGGTCAACGGTCGCGCCGCCGAGCGCATGCTGCTGGCCGATCGCGCATATGCGCCGCGCGCGGACGACGGAGACGATGAGCTGAGTGACGCAACGGGCGAGAATCCCGTACCGCTGCCCTATGTCGCACCGGCGGCGTTTCGCGCGCCGCGCGGCAACGACGCACCGACCTCCCATCAGTGCGAGTACTGCGGCGGCGTGCTTCCCAGCAATCGCGAGATTCGCTTCTGTCCCCACTGCGGCCAGCCACAAGGGGAGGGCGAGCTGAAGTGCCAGGGCTGCGGCGCTGAGCTGGATGTGGGGTGGGCGTACTGCCTGGCATGCGGGCGAGCGACGGGCTTTGAATAAGGTTGGACGGTTGGACAGTGGGACAGCCTGCCCTGAGCGCAGCGAGGGGGTTGGACAGTGAGCGTCCACCACGTCGCTGTGATTGCCGGCGATGGCATCGGGCCTGAGGTCATCGAGGCTGCGATCCCGATTCTCGACCGGGTTGCCCGGAAACACGGCTTCTCGCTCAGATGGGAACGACTACCCTACGCGGCAGATCATTACCTGAAAACAAAGGAAACGCTGCCAGACCAGGCGTTCAATCATCTGCGGGACGACGTAGATGCCATTCTGCTCGGCGCCCTCGGTGATCCTCGCGTTCCCGGAAACGAGCATGCTCGCGACATCCTATTGGGACTTCGTTTTCGGTTGGACCTATACGTGAATTTCCGACCCGTCACCTTGCTGCACGCTGATCTCACACCACTGCGCTTGAACCGTTCAACCATTGATTTTGTCATCTTCCGCGAAAACACCGAAGGCCAATACACCGGTCGCGGTCGAGACCATGGCGATGAGCATATCGCTGAAGAGGTGAACACGGGGAAAGGTGTCGAGCGAATCATTCGCGCCGCATTCGAGTGGGCCAAGCAGCACGGCAAGACACGCGTTACGATGAGCGACAAGTCCAACGCAATCCCGACGCATCGGATCTGGCAGGAGAAGTTCAAGGCCGTCGCGTCGGAGTATGCCGGAATCGAAAGCGAGCACAGGTACGTCGACGCGCTCGCGCTGGAGCTGGTGCGTGAGCCGACGCGCTTTCAGGTCATTGTCACCAATAACCTGTACGGCGACATCCTCTCGGACCTGGGCGCAGGGCTGGTCGGCGGACTGGGCGTGGCGGCGAGCGCCAATCTCCATCCGGGCCGCCCGGGCGGACTGTTCGAGCCCGTCCATGGCTCGGCGCCCGCGCTCGCCGGCAAGGGAATCGCGAATCCCGTCGCCGCCGTGCTGACGGGCGCGCTGCTGGTGGAGCGGCTGGGACATCCGGACGCCGCGCGCGATCTCGAACGCGCGGTTCAACACGCGATCGCTCGTGGAGCACGTACGCCCGACGTCGGTGGAGTCGCGCGCACAGACGAGGTCCGCGAGGCAATCAGCGCGGCGCTCGAGATGCCCTAATTATCGGTCACGATCGTTACGGATGCCGTCACCACGTGCAGCCTTCTGATCCATTCAGCAAAGAGCGGGTCGCTCACCAAGTAGCCGGCTCGATCGTCTTCCAGATGGCCCTTTTCGACGAGACTCTTCGCTGCCTGATTTACAGTGCTTTTCGAAGGGAGCCGATGGCGACGCAGGTAGTCGGCCGCGGTCGGCGCGAGCGTCGGTTCCGTTGCGAACGCCGCGAGCACTTGCCGTTGCGCCGCCGTAAGACGGGAATAGTCGGCGGCATATATGGTATCACCGGCGTCGACAGCCCGGGTCAGAGCTTCCTGCACGAGCTCTGTGGTGATGGCGGTGACATTCTGGGCCGTTGCTGTCTCCCAAACAAAGTGCGCCAGAAATTGAGTCGCTCCAGGGTGACCCGCGGCGATCGCAACCAACATTCGCAGCGAATCATTATCGATGTGCAGTCCGCTGTCTCCGAAACGCTGTTGCAGCCACGGACTCAGTTCTTCCGTCGATAGACGACCGATTGGAAAAGGTGCGGCGAGCTGAAACAACGGGCGGGCTCGGTCACTGAACATCTGCTGCAGGAGATGACGCTCGCTTCCGGCGAATATGCAGGAAACGCCACTGAAGTGTTGAGTCGCAGTCCGTACAACAGCCTCGGTCTGATGTCCTTTATCCCATTCGGCGATCTGTTGAAATTCGTCGAAGACCAGTGCGACGGGTCGTTTCTTCATTGCCGACAGGCGAGCGACGGCCGCCAAGGCATCCTCGAGATCCGGCAACGGCGTCTGGCTCGGCGCCATGTCGAGGCCCACCGTGACGCGCCCGTCAGAGCCCACGGAGATACTCGGCCGCAGACGCTTAAATAAGCTGCCCGCGGTCTTGCCCCACTCAGCCAGTTTCCCCCCGCGCGCCGCGCGCACCACCTCTTCCGCAAGTCTGATCGCCAAGGACTGCACGTCGGTGGTCGGTAGGCAATCACACCACACGACAATGAGGGAGTCGCTTTCCTGCAGGGTGTACAGGGTCTCCTTCAATAGAGAAGTCTTCCCGTATCGCCGGGGCGCAAAGAGGTAGGCGTGTTGACCGCCCATGGCGAGCGACCTTAGGCGCTCGATTTCCGTCGCGCGACCGGCAAACTGTTTGCCTGTTACGACGCCACCTAACACAAACGGGTTAAATACGTTACGCTGGTTCATATTATATGGTCCATATTGTACGGACCGCACGATACGTACTGGTTGACGTAAGGTCAAGCAGTGCGCGACCCTCTCGACGGCGAAAAAAGGAATCGTAGGCCGCCGCTCGCGGCTAACTTGGCTGTTCACTACCATCGGTATCTTGCCCCGCCCATATTCCGCCCACTTACAGCGGAGTTCCCTCATGAAAACCCAGGGCGCCAGCAAAGACGTGGTCTTCCTGTCCGGTGTGCGGACGGGATTTGGCGCGTTCGGCGGCTCTTTGAAGGACTTGTCGGCCATCGACTTGGGAGCGGCAGCCTCCCGTCACGCCATCCAGCGCTCCGGCGTTCCGGCGAACGACTTCGGCCACGTCGTTTTCGGCAACGCACTACAGACCTCGGCAGACGCCATCTACATGGCCCGGCACGTGGGACTCAAGGCCGGCCTGCCCGTCGAAACTCCAGCGGTCACAGTAAACCGCCTATGCGGTTCGGGCTTCGAGGCAATCACGCAAGGCGCGCAACTCATCCTGCTCGGCGAAGCCGATGTGGTCCTCGCCGGCGGGGCGGAATCGATGAGCCAGGCGCCCCATGTGGTGCGGGGCGCGCGCTGGGGCCTGCGACTCGGGCCGGCACCGCTCGAGGATCTGCTGTGGGAGGCGCTGAAAGATCCCCAGTGCGGGCTCTCGATGGCTGAGACGGCAGAGAGCCTGGCGGAGAAGTACAAGCTCACCCGCAAAGAAGTCGATGAGGTCGCCGTCGCATCGCAACAGCGCGCCAAGCAGGCCTGGGACGCCTGTGCGTTCCAGGACGAGGTCGCGCCGGTGACCATCAAGGTGAAAGGGAAGGAGATCGAATTCCGCGCCGATGAGCACATGCGGCCGGAGACGACGCTCGAGATCCTGAGCACGCTGAAGCCCTACTTCAAAAAGGATGGCCTCGTCACTGCCGGGAACGCTTCGGGCATTTCCGACGGCGGGGCGGCGACGGTGCTGGCGAGCGAAGAGTATGCGAAGGCACGGGGCTTGAAGCCGCTCGGCAGACTGGTCGCGTGGGCCGTCGCGGGCGTCGAGCCGAAGCACATGGGCATCGGTCCGGCGCCGGCCGCGCGCAAAGTGCTCGAGAAGGCAAAGATGAAACTCGAGCAGATGGATCTCGTCGAAGTGAACGAAGCATTCGCGCCGCAATACCTCGCCGTCGAGCGGGAGTTGGGCCTCGATCGTTCACGCACGAATGCGTGCGGCGGCGCAATCGCGATCGGTCACCCGCTGGCGGCGAGCGGGACGCGCATCACGATCCATCTGCTCCACACGCTGCGACGGGAAAAGAAGCGCTTTGGCCTTGGCTCGGCGTGCATCGGAGGTGGACAGGGAGCGGCGGTCATCGTCGAAGCGTTATGAGCGACATTCTCGTCGCAGCCATCGGAGTTATCGGCCTCTATTTGTTCGCGGGGCTTCGCGTGCTGCGCGAGTACGAGCGGGGGGTGTACTTCCTGCTCGGGCATCTGCGGCCGACCAAGGGGCCGGGGCTGATCTTTCTGCCGCCGCTGCTCGCCAAGATGCAGAAGGTGTCGTTGCGCGTCATGGCGATCGACATCCCGCCGCAGGACGTGATCACGCGGGACAATATCTCGATCAAGGTGAACGCGGTGCTGTACATGCGGGTAAAAACGCCCGACAAGGCGGTCGTCGCGGTCGAGAACTACCTCTACGCCACGAGCCAGCTCGCCCAGACCACGCTCCGCTCGGTCCTCGGCGAAACCGAGATGGACGAGCTGCTGGCCAACCGCGACAAGATCAACGCGATTCTTCGACAGATCATCGACGCGCGCACAGACGATTGGGGCATCGAAGTGTCCGCAGTCGAAGTCAAGGACGTCGACTTGCCGCCCGAGATGAAGCGTGCGATGGCGCGGCAGGCGGAGGCCGAGCGCGAACGCCGCGCCAAAGTCATCAACGCCGAAGGCGAGCTGCAGGCGTCGGAAAAGCTGGCCCAGGCCGCGCATATCATCGGCCGCGAGCCCGCGGCGATTCAGCTGCGGTATTTGCAGACGGTGAACGAGATCGCATCGGAGAACAACTCGACCACAATCTTTCCCATCCCGATCGATCTGTTCCGGGGGCTTATCGAAGGCGCTGCGAAGGCCACCGGCGCAAGCAACGCGAGTCGCTCGCTGCCGGCGCAGACCTCGGGTGAGCGCGTGCCCGACCCTCCGCGTAAGTCCAAGGCCAAGACGTGAGCGAGCTGATCGATCGCAAGGCTCTCGAGCGGATTGTGCGTCGCGCCGCAGAGCTGCAGGCGGGATCGCAAGAGATCGGGGAGGGGCTCACCAGCCAGGAGGTGCTGGCGCTCGGCAAGGAGGTCGGGATTCCCGAGGGTTACCTCCGCCAGGCGATGCTCGAGGAGCAGACGCGCACGGGAACGTCGGAGTCGGCGGCCGGCACTTGGGCGTGGCTCACCGGCCCCCGTTCTGTCTCGGCGCATCGCGTCGTTCCCGGTGACCGGGCCTCGGTCGAGCGCGCCTTGAGCCGCTGGATGACGGAGGACGAGCTGCTCCAACCCAAGCGGCAGTACGCCGACCGCACATCGTGGGAAGCCAAAGCGGGCGCGTTTGCCTCGATTCAGCGCGCGCTGTCAGGGAGGCGTCGCTACTCGCTCGCGAGCGCCGGGGAGATCAGATCACAGGTCGTGCAGCTGGAGCCGGGCTTCTGCCTGGTTCGGCTGGAAGCCGACGTCAGCCAGCAACGCAGAAACCGCATCACAGGCGGAACCGTGATCGCGATGTTTGGGTGGGGGCTCACGGGTGCAACCGCGCTCATCGCCCCGCCACTCGCGCTCGCCCAGATTCTGATGCTGGTCCCCGGTGTCGGGCTGACACTGGGGGGCGCGACAATCGCCCGTGCCCACCGCGGTGCCAACGAGCGAATCCAAATCGGTCTCGAGCAGGCGCTCGACCGGTTGGAACGCGGTGACGTCCGGGGGTCCCCCGCTTCGCTCCCCTTTGTGAAGATCGCGGAAGAAGTTCGCAAGGTGTTCGAGAATCCGAAACCGAAGGCTAGGGGCTAGGGCCTAGGGCCTGGGGCCTGGGGACACATGACAGACACATGACCGACATCAAGCGTGTGGGCGTGCTCGGGTGTGGGCTGATGGGTAGCGGAATCGCGCAGGTTGCCGCCACGGCGGGCTATGAGACGATCGTTCGCGACGTCTCCAAGGAGCTGCTCGACCGCGGCCGCGCCGGCATCGAGAAATCGCTCGCTCGATTCGTGGAGAAGGGGAAGCTGCCGGCGGCGGAACGCGACGCCACGCTGAACCGAATGTCGTTTACGACGAGCGTCGCGGACTTGAAGCCGGTCGACATTGTCATCGAAGCGATCACGGAAGACCTGGGCCTGAAGAACGCGCTCTTCAAGGAGCTGGACAACCTGTGCGGCGCGGGCACCATCTTCGCTTCGAACACGTCGAGCCTCACCATCGCGGAGATGGCGGCGGCTACCCGGCGTCCCGACCGGTTCGTCGGGCTGCACTTCTTCAACCCCGTGCCTCTGATGGCGTTGGTGGAAGTGGTGCGAACGGTGACGACGTCGGAGGAGACGTTCAAGCGCGCGTTTGCGTTTGCAACATCGCTCCGCAAGGAACCGATCGCCGCGAAAGACAATTCCGGTTTCATCGTCAATCTGCTGCTCGTCCCGTACCTGCTCGACGCGATTCGCGCGGTGGAACGTGGGGTCGGCAGCGTGCCCGACATCGACAAGGCGATGCGCCTCGGGTGCGGCCATCCGATGGGGCCACTCACCCTGCTCGATTTCGTGGGACTCGACACCACGCATCACATCGCCGAGATCATGTTCAAGGAATACCGCGAACCGCGCTATGCCCCGCCGCCGCTGCTCAAGCGGATGGTCCTGGCGGGGATGTATGGAATGAAAAACGGCAAGGGGTTCTACGATTATTCCGCCAATCCACCCGTCGTAAACAACCTGGGGATCTAATGTTCGGTTACGATGCTCCTCGCTGGCACGCCCTCCTCAACGACTTGCCCGCCGCGCTCCTCGTCGTGGCGGTGCTATTCGATCTGGTCGCCGCGGCGCGCCGACGCGAGTCGCTCGCCTGGGCCGGCATCTGGACGCTCTGGGCCGGTGTCATCGGAGGCTGGGCCGCCGTCGTCGCCGGGGAGCTCGCGGAAGGATCGCTGGAGCATGGCACGGCGATTCACCAGTTGATGGAGAAGCACGAGAAGGTCGCGCTGATGACGATGAGCGTGTTTACCGTCGTGCTGATCTGGAAAATGATTCGGCGATTCCAGCTGCCCTCGCAAGAACTGGCGATTGCGCGGTTTCTGAGCGTCATCGGTCTCGCGGGACTCGTGTGGACCGGCATCCTCGGCGGAAGGCTGATGTTCGATCATGCAGCCGGCATTGCGACCCCGACACTCCAGACGGAAATCCAGAACCGCACAGCTGGTCACGCGCACGCTCCCGGCGAAGAGCATGCCGAGCCCATGGGAGCCGTCACGGACAGCGCCCGGACCCCTGGCGATACGGCGAAGGCCACGCACCCCCATCCACCCGGCACCGCTCCGCACAAGCACTAGTGCGTGCGTCGTACGTCGTGCGCCGTGCGTCGTACGCCGTGAGTCGTGGTTGGGCCTGCGCGTTCATGCTGGCCGCGTGCTCGCCCAGGACGACGCGCCCCCCCTTCGCACCGCTCCCGGAAGCGCTGCGCGCGGTGATCAATGCGCCGCCCGCAACGGTCGCGCAGACCGCGGCGCGCCTCCTCGCAGCCGACAGCATTCCAGTCAGGTTCGTACACGAGCGCGACGCGTGGCTCGAGACAAAGGACTTTTCGGGCACCTACCGCGTCCGGCTCTGGGCTGATCCCGACGTGCCGGGCAAGGCCCGCGTCACCATCGAAGCCGTGTATCGCCCCATCGAGGATCCTTCGCGGACGGCGCGCGATCTGGAGCTGACCGCGCCCACCGGATCACCGGGGCAACTCCAGGCGGCGCGGCTGCTTGCGGCGTTACGGGAAGAACTGGGGGTGACGACTTACTGAGGGGCGACGTGGCCGTTGACCAGACCCTGGACCCACCTTTCCATCTGATGGAGGTCGATCGACGCGTCGCGGCACGGCCCGTTCGGGAGCTGCATGGTGAGACCGAGGACCGGGAGTTTCCCCGCGACGTCGCGCAGGCCGGTCATCATGTCCCGCTCGCAAGCGACGGCAACGACGGCGCGGGGCCGGCGCTCGCGAATGACGCGGCGCGCGAGCTGCCCCCGCGTCGCGACGAAGACCGGTACGTCGTACCGCCCCGCGATCTCGAGGACGCCGTCGAGCGCCTGCTTTGAGAGACAGCGGGGGATGAGTACCAGCAGCTCGCCCTTCCCCACCCGTCTGCCCCGCCGCACGGCGAGCGTGTTGTAGACGTCGATCGCCGCATGCTCTACCCAATCACGCTTTCCGAATGCGCGCGCGAGGAGCGATGTGTAGTTCATGAGCTGGAGATAGACGCCACGCTCCATCAGGCGCTCGGGAAGAAGGTTTCGGCCGCTGTAGTACGAAGCCGCGAGCACGCCGAGGTAGAGCCACAGCAGGACAGTCACTGTCGCCAGAGTAGCCCAGAGGATGCGGGGAAGCGGGCCCCCCAGTGTTCCTAGCCGGGGGCCGGTCAAATACAGAAGAAGGGCGACGGCCGCCGCTGCAGTGGCTACGGTGAGCGCGGCATAGCGGAAGAAGAGGCCCGGGGGGGCGGAGAAATCGCCTCCGCCCGGGAGGGGACGCCCATTCCACTCGTCCCATTCATGGCCGAGTCGTCTATCGACTTCGATGTGGATGAGCTGAGCGCGAGCCATGTGAGGACCGAAGCTTCACGTTGTCGTTCACGGGTGTCAAGTTTGGAGTGTGTTTCTAACTGATGCACGTATCCGGGCCGCCTATGCCGAAGGCGCCGGAGTGTATCGCATCGTACCGGATGCGGTCGCGATTCCGCAAGGTACGGCTGACGTCGTCGCGCTCGTCCAGCGCGCGACCGAGCTCCGCACGGCGCTGATTCCGCGAGGTGCCGGCAGCGGGATGGCGGGTGGCAATGTCGGGCCTGCCGCGATTGTCGACATGAGCCGGGGGTTCACCGACCTGGTGGTGGACCACGAGCGACGCACCGCGCGCGCCGGTGCCTCGGTGACGTGGGCGCAAGTCAACGACGCCGCGAAACCTTACGGGCTACGCCTTCCCCCGGATCCATCCTCCGGACTGTTCGCGACGTGCGGTGGCATGGTCGCCACGAATGCCGCCGGCCCTCGCACCGTATGCTACGGAAGCGTCCGCAAGTGGGTGGAAGCCCTCGAGGTCGTCGGCGCAGATGGAAAGATCAGGATCTTGGAGCGAGGAGCTGGGAGCCAGGGACCATTTACCCTGACTCCCGACTCCCGCCTCCTGATTCCCTCACACTTCCCCCAGACTCGCAAGAACTCGTCCGGCTACGCACTTGATCGGTTTACCGAATCCGGCGATGAGATCGACCTTCTTGTCGGCTCCGAAGGGACTCTGGCGATCGTGACCGCAGTTCAGTGGCGCCTCGACCCCATTCCACCACAGATCGCCGGCGCCGTGCTCGGTTTTGCGGAACTAGGCGCAATGGCGGATGCTATTCCCTTTCTCGTGTCGTTGGAACCGTCCGCGCTGGAGCTGCTGGACGATACACTGCTGCGGTTCATTCCCGGCGCTCCCCGAATTGCCTGTCTCCTGATCGCCGAGTTCGAGCGGGAGACGGCGAACGCGGCGCGCGGCGTTGTCGGCGACGCGGTGCGTGGTCTCAAGCAGTCTCTGGCGCATGTCGAAACCGCCGTGGATCGGAAGGGGCTGGACCAGCTGTGGCAGGTGCGCCGCCTCGCGTCCCCTTCGCTCGCGCGTCTCCCGTCGTCCCAGCGTTCTCTGCAGGTAATAGAGGATGGGTGCGTACCGCTCGCGCGGTTGGGTGAGTACGTGACGGGGCTGCGCGAAGCCGCGACACGACACGGAATCCCGGTCGCGATTTTCGGGCATGCGGGCGATGGTCACGTTCACGCAAATGCCCTTCCCGACACAACGCGACCGCCATGGCGGGAGGCACTACGCCGGCTGTTCGACGACGTCACGGAACTGCTCATCCGGCTGGGCGGAGTTCCGTCGGGCGAGCACGGCGTGGGCCGGCTCCGCGCGGGAGTGTTGGAGCGTTTTTACGGCAGTGAGGTGATGGCGTTGTTTCGAGACGTGAAGCGCGCCTACGACCCACTGACCATCTTGAACCCTGGTGTTATCATTCCCGCGACCGATTGGTCGCCGCTCGCTGCGTTGAAGGTCGGCGATGGTGCGGCGGCGATCCCCGACGATATCGCCACGCGATTACGAGAAGTGGAGCGCAGCGCCGCATGGGCCACACCGAAACTCGAACTGACGCGCCGAGCACCCAACCCCTGACGTCCGTCGTCGAGCGTGCAGCCGTGGAGATTTTTCGCTCCCCCCGCATCACCCTGATCGCTCGCCCGCAGTTCGTCGAGCCCGAGCATTTGCCAGTCAAATGGCGGGGAGAAGCGAGCGACGGCGAGCGACTGGCGGAGTTTGCCGGCCGGCTCTGCTACATGAGCCAGACCAACCCCGTGAATCGCACTACGGCGGAGTATCTCGAGAACATCAAGAAGCAGGGGCACGGCTCCGTGCTGGAGCATGCGGTCTACGTGTTGCTGATCGAGGGGATCTCGCGCTCCTGCTCCCACGAACTGGTGCGTCACCGCGCCGGGTTCGGCTACTCGCAGATCTCGCAGCGCTACGTCGACGAGTCACACGCGGCGTTCGTCATGCCGCCCGCGATTGCCGGCGACGCGAAGCTTGAAGCGGAATGGCAGCGCCAGGTCACCGACGCGCAGGCCGCCTACGTCCGGGCAGTCGAGGGTTTGATGCATCGGTACGAATGGGTAGCCGACAAGGTGCATCGTCGCAAAATGGCGCGCGAAGCGGCCCGCAGCGTGCTCCCCAATGCCACGGAAGTGAAGATCGTCGTGTCGGGCAACGCGCGCGCCTGGCGAACGATGCTCGAGCTGCGCTGTGGCGAGGGCGCGGAATTGGAAATCCGGCGCATGGCCGTCGCGGCGTTGCGGGCTTTGCAAAAAGAAGCGGGCGCGTTGTTCTCGGACTTCGAGATCTACTCGGCCGACGACAGGCAGGAAGCCGCGCGCATTCTCTACCACAAGGTCTGAAGCCGAAATTTTTTTTCGACGCGCAAAGAGCCTTGCGCATCGATAGATCATTTCACATCTTGATTTGAGAATGCGAATAGGACTCGCATACAACGAGAAACCGGACGGCGATTCATCGTCCGATGCCTATGCAGAATGGGACGATCCGTCTACCATCGACGCGGTCGAACAAGCTCTGAGTCTCTTCGGTGACGTCGTTCGCCTCGAAGCCGATCAACTCTTCCCGCAAAAACTTTCGCTCGCGCATCCCGACATCGTGTTCAACATGGCCGAGGGGCTGCACGGTCCCTGCCGCGAGGCACATGTCCCCGCGATGTGCGAGTATCTCGACATTCCGTACACGGGCTCGGACCCACTCACGCTCGCGCTCACGCTGCACAAAGGACGGACCAAGGAGATCCTCGCATACCGGGGCGTGCCGACCGCGCCCTTCCGGGTGATCGAGCGCGTGGCCGATCTCGAGCGGTTGCCGCTGCCGTTTCCGTTATTCGTGAAACCGGTCGCGGAGGGATCTGGGAAGGGCATATTTATCAATAACTTATGCGACGGCCCCGCACCGCTCGCAGAGCGCGTCCTCTTCCTCTTAGAACGTTACGACCAACCGGTCCTCGTCGAGACGTACCTACCGGGCCCCGAGTTCACGGTCGCGATCCTCGGCAATAACGGGGATGTGCGCTGTCTTCCGATTGTCGCGTTCGACTTCGACACGCTGCCCGCGGGCGCGCCGCCGGTGTACGGCTATGAAGCGAAGTGGATCTGGGACACGCGCGATCACCCGCTCGCGATTTTTCAGTGCCCTCCAACCGGCGTGTCCGATTCGCTCTGCCGGGAGACCCAGCGAGTCGCGCTCGATGCCTACCGGGCGCTCGGTTGCCGCGACTGGTGCCGGATCGACGTGCGAGTGGACCGGTTCGGCGTCCCAAACGTCGTCGAGCTGAATCCGCTGCCGGGGATCATTCCCGATCCCGCAATGAACTCCTGCTTCCCCAAAGCCGCGCGCGTGGCCGGGTACCGCTACGACGAGCTGATCCAGGAAGTGCTGCGGATCGCCTGGCGACGGATCACGGGTCGGGAGGTGGGAACGCTTGTAGGGGCGCAGGATGCTGCGGCCCTGCAGAAGCCGACCGCGCTCTCCGCATGAAGGTCGTCGTCCTCTACGATCCCGGCGCCGATGACTGGACCGCCGACGACATCGCCGGCGTGATGCAGGCCGTCAATGACATCGCGGCCATCTTCGGTTCACTCGGCCATCCGGTTCGGCGAGTTCCTGTCCGGCACGACATGCGGTGGTTCAACGCCTGCCGCCGGGCCGATCTCGTTTTCAATCTCTGCGAAGGCGTGCGTGGCGTGGCGCAGTGGGAAGACCATGTGATCGGCACGCTCGAGCTGGCCGGTATCCCGTTCACCGGCGCCGGGCTATGGACGACGGCCGCGTGCCGGCGAAAAGCGGTCGCGAATACCCTGCTCGAGCGGGCCGGCTTACCGGTACCGCGCTGGACGGTCGCAGGGCGGATCGACGACGATTTCCCGCTCCCCGCCATCGTCAAGCCGGCCGCGGAAGACGCGAGCGCGGGACTCGACCGGCAATCGGTCGTCACCGATAGAAAGACGCTCAAGGCGCGGATCGCCGCGATGACGGAGCAGTTCGACGACGTGCTGGTGCAGCAGTACATCGCCGGCCGTGAATTCAATGTCGGCATCGTCGGCGACCGCATACTGCCGATCGCCGAGATCGACTTCAGCACGATGCCGGAAGGTACGTGGCCCATCCTGACCTACGCCGCCAAGTGGCACGTGGGGTCGCCCGAGGATCTCGGGAGCCGGCCCGTCTGTCCCGCACAGATCTCACAGCGCTTCGCCGATCGTCTCGGTCGTCTCGCGGAGACCACCTGGCGTACGATGCAGGGCAAGAGTTACGGGCGAGTCGACATTCGCGTGGACGTTGCGGGCAAACCGTGGATCCTCGAGGTCAATCCCAATCCCGACTTGACCGACGCCGCGGGGCTATCGCGCATGGCGAGGGCGGGGGGATGGGATTATTCGGAGCTGATTCGGCGTATCGCCGAAGTGGCGTTGCGCGAAGCGCAGGGGACGAAGGCCGCGCGTGAGCTGCTCGCTGCGCCCCGTCGGGCGCGCGCACCGCGCACGGCTTGAGCGGCTGACGCGGGACACCGGTCTCTTCCGCGAGGAAGAGGTCGCGACCGCCGTCGAGTTGCTCGATGAGTCCCTGAACGGCGACGATGATTACCGCTTCGTCGGCGCGTTCGATGGTGATCAGCTGGTGGGATACGCGTGTTGGGGTCCAACTCCTGGGACAGAAGGAACCCACGATCTGTACTGGATCGTGGTAGACCACCAAAGGCAGGGTGCTGGAGTCGGAACACAGCTGCTGCAAGAGGTCGAGTCAAGACTCGCGGCGCACGGCGCACGCCTCGTCGTGGTCGAAACCAGCTCGCGCGGCGACTACGCACCTACGCGCGGATTCTACGAAAGACGCGGCTACACCAGGGCCGCGACGGTCCCGGGGTACTACGCGCCGGGGGACGACCTGGTGATCTTCACCAAGGATCTGACGGATGGAGACTTGGCAGGAGCTGCTCCGTAAACGGAGCATCGTCTCACTAGAGGCTCTGGCCGAACGATTCGGCCCGGAGCACGTCGGCGAGATCGAACGGCTCCGGCAGGCCGCGGAGAATTTCGAATTTCGCATATCCCCGGCGATGGTCGATTTGATCCAATCGCCCGGAGATCCGATCTGGCGGCAGTACGTGCCCACCGTGCAGGAGCTGGAGGTGCACGATGGGCTGGTGGACTCGCTCGAAGAGGACGCGAATTCACCGGTACCGAATATCACACATCGGTACCCCGACCGCGCCCTCTTTCTCGTTTCGCCCGTCTGCGCGGCGTATTGTCGCTTCTGTACCCGGCGCCGGAAAGTCGGCGATCCTGAGAAGATCCCGCTGGCGCAGCTAGAGTCGGCGTTCCGCTATCTCGGTGAGCATCCCGAGATCCGCGATGTGATCATGTCGGGTGGCGATCCGCTGCTCCTCTCCGACCGGCGCATCGACGATATCTGCAAGCGGCTCCGCGCGATTCCGCACCTTGAGGTGCTCCGCATCGGCAGCCGAGTGCCCTGCCACCTCCCGGAGCGTGTCACACCGGAGTTGTGCGGGATACTCAAGAAGTACCACCCGATCTACATCAACACGCATTTCAATCATCCCGCGGAGCTGACGCCTGCCGCGGTCACCGCGCTGGGCATGCTCGCCGACGCCGGCATCCCGCTGGGCTGCCAGACCGTGCTGCTCAAGGGTGTGAACGACGATCCGGAGGTCATGAAGCTCCTCATGCAGCGGCTGCTCGTGGCGCGCGTGCGGCCCTACTACATCTATATGTGCGACCAGGTGGCAGGCGCCGAGCACTTCCGCACCACTGTGGAAAAGGGCTTGGAGATCATCAAAGCGTTGCGAGGTTGGACGTCGGGGCTCGCGGTCCCGCACTTTGTCATCGACGCCCCCGGAGGCGGCGGAAAGATTCCGCTGTTGCCGGAATACGTCGTGAAACTGACGGATAAGGAAGTCGTGTTACGGAATTATGCGGGCAAGATTTATCGCTACAGCCAACCGCTGGAGCCGATTCTGGTGGGGTGACTCTGGGGTGATGGGAGCGCCCTCTTGCGAAAATTCGAACTGCTCCGCATATATATGTTCATCGATGCATAATAATACGAACACCCTGCTGCCGATTAATACGCACACACCTTCAATAGGGAGCGGCGGGGCGCGATAGTGCCACCAACACCTGAACTAACCCAGCCCGCTCCCGAAAGAGAGCGGGCTCTTCGTTTCCAGGGTCTCGACCCCTGGCGTGAGCGCGACGCCTGCGGTGTCGGCTTCGTCGCCCGAGCGGACGGCTTGCGTTCCGCCGAGATCCTCGCGATGGCGCTCACGGCCGTCGCGCGCCTCGCGCATCGCGGCGCCGCCTCCACCGATCGCTCCGGCGACGGCGCCGGCGTTCTGACCCAGATCCCCCATCGGCTGCTCGGTGTCGGCCCCGCCGAGCGAGTCGCCTTGGGCATGTTCTTCCTGCCGGCGCCGGGCCCGTCGTACGACACAGCCGTCGACATGATCGAGGGCGTTGTGGTCAGCCTGGGGATGTCGGTCCTGGGGTGGCGCGTCGTGCCCGTGGAGGCCCGCGTGCTCGGGCCCCTCGCGGCGGCGAACCAGCCGGCAATTCGGCAGTTATTCGTTGGCCCACCCAGAGGCCCCGCAAACTCCCAGGCCTGGGAGCGGCGGCTGTACCTGGCGCGCCGGCTCATCGAGCGAAAAGCGATGCAGGCCGGCCTGCAGCTGTTCGTCTGCTCCCTCTCGTGCCGTACCGTCGTCTACAAGGCGTTGCTCGTCGGCACCGAGCTGCCGGGATTCTACGCGGACTTGCGTTCGCCGTTGTTCGAGAGCGGCATCGCGGTTTTTCACCAGCGCTACTCGACGAACACGTTGCCGAGCTGGCCGCTCGCGCAGCCGTTCCGACTGCTCGCGCATAACGGCGAGATCAACACCCTGTGGGGTAACCGCAACGCGATGCGGGCCCGCGAGCCGGCTCTCGCCGCGCCGGTCTGGGAGAGAGACGTCGAGCTGCTCAAGCCGGTGATCTGGGAAGACGGCAGCGACTCGACGAGCCTCGACAACGTGTTCGAGCTGCTCGTGCGTTCGGGGCGGGACCCGGTACACGCGCTCATGATGCTGCTGCCGGAAGCGTGGGAGCGTATTCCCGATATGAATCCCGCGCTGCGGAGCTTCTACGAATACCACGCAGGGCTGATGGAGCCGTGGGATGGGCCGGCAGCCCTCGCATTCAGTGATGGCGTGATCGCCGGCTCGGCGCTCGACCGGAACGGCCTGCGACCCTGCCGCTACAAGGTGACCCGCGACAATGTCGTGATTGCCGGGTCCGAAGTCGGTATCGTCGACCTCGACCCCGCGCATGTCGTGGAGTCGGGCCGCCTGGGTCCGGGCGAGCTGCTCGTCGTGGATACCCTGCGCAACGTCGTTCTGCGGAGTGCCGACGCCAAGCTGGAAGTCGCGCAGCGGCTCCCGTATCGCCGCTGGGCGCGCCTGGTGAAACAGCTCCCGACCAACGTCTCAGCGCTTGGCCCGGTGTTGCCGGCTGACGAGCTGACAGCACGTCAGCACGCGTTCGGGTACAGCCATGAAGACCTGCGCTACGTCATCAGCCCGATGGCGACCGCCGGACAGGACGCCATCTGGAGCATGGGTGACGACACACCGATTGCCCCGTTGTCCCGCTTGCCGCAAAGCGCGTACGCCTATCTGCGGCAACGCTTCGCGCAGGTAACCAATCCCGCCATCGACCCGCTCCGCGAGGAGCTGGTGATGTCGCTCGTCATGTATCTGGGGCGGCGCGGCTCGCTGCTCGCGCAACGCCCAGGCGGGCGTACGCTGCTGCGCATCGAGCATCCGGTGCTGCTCGACGAGGAGATGGCGGCGCTGCGGCGCGCGGCAGGATCGGCGGGAGAGGTCGTGACGCTCAGCGCCGTGTGGGAAGCCGCCGCGGGACCTGAGGAGCTGTCACGCGCCCTTCTCACGCTCACTCTCGACGCCGTGACCGCAGTTCGGCGCGGAGCCACGATCCTGATCATCAGCGATCGCGACTCCGATAAAGCCCGCGCGCCGATTCCCATGCTGCTCGCGATCGGGGCTGTGCATCAGGCACTCGTCCACGCGCGACAACGCGTCCGGGTGGGCCTCGTGGCCGAGGCTGGCGATGCCTGGGACGTGCATCACTTCGCGGCGCTATTCGGGTATGGGGCCGAGGTCGTGCATCCCTGGCTCGCGCTGCACGGTCTTCGAGACGAGGAGTCGTCCGCCGAGAAGTACCGCGGGGCCGTTGAAAAGGGCCTGCTCAAGATTCTCTCCAAGATGGGGATCTCGACACTGCAGTCGTACGCAGGCGCGCAGATCTTCGAGGCAATCGGTCTCGGCCCGGAGGTGATCGACCGCTGCTTCACCGGCACGGCATCGGTGATCGGCGGGGTCGGGTTCAAGCAGATCGCTGAGGATGTGCTGCAGCGTCATCGCGGCGCCGGTGTTCTTCCCGACCACGGCCGGATCCGTTATCGACGCGACGGCGAGGACCACGGGTGGTCACCAACCGTGGTGCGTGCATTGCAGCACGGCCAATACAGCGGCTTTGCAGACGGCGTGCGCGGACGCGCGCCCGCCGGCCCGCGTGACCTGCTCGATTTCCGTGAGCAGACGCCGGTCCCGCTCGACGAAGTCGAACCTGTCGAGGAAATTCGGCGCCGCTTCATTTCCAGCGCGATGTCGCTGGGCGCGCTGTCACCCGAGGCGCACGCGACGCTTGCCATCGCGATGAATCGGATGCACGCGCGGTCGAACTCGGGCGAGGGTGGCGAGGACCCCGGGACCTACGTCGCCCGCGCAGACGGCGATCGCGCCGACAACCGGATCAAGCAGGTCGCGTCCGGGCGCTTCGGGGTCACCACCGCGTACCTCATTCGCGCCGACGAGCTCGAGATCAAGATCGCCCAGGGGTCGAAGCCCGGCGAAGGTGGTCAACTGCCTGGCCATAAGGTGACCGACCTGATCGCGCGGCTGCGGCACGCGGTCGCAGGCATTCCCCTCATCTCGCCGCCGCCGCATCACGATATCTATTCGATCGAAGATCTGGCGCAGCTGATTCACGATCTCAAACAGGTCAATCCGCAGGCGCGCGTCGGGGTCAAGCTCGTCGCCGAAGCCGGCGTTGGAACGGTGGCCGCAGGCGTCGCCAAGGCGTACGCCGACTACGTGCTCATCTCCGGCCACAACGGCGGGACCGGCGCGTCGCCCCTGTCGTCGATCAAGCATGCCGGGTCCCCGTGGGAGCTCGGTCTCGCGGAGACGCAGGCGATTCTCATGCGCAACAAGCTGCGCGAGCGCATCGAGGTACGGACGGATGGCGGGTTGCGCACGGGCCGCGACGTCGTCATTGCGGCGCTCCTCGGTGCGGAGGCCTACGGATTCGGTACGGCGACGGTCGTCGCGCTTGGCTGCGCCATGGCGCGCCAATGCCACCTCAACAGTTGCCCGACGGGAATCGCGACCCAGCGTCCCGACCTCCGCGCCAAGTTCAAGGGGACGCCGGAGCAGGTCATCGCCTACTTCACGTTCGTCGCAGAACAGGTGCGGGAGATTCTGGCGTCATTGGGCGTGCGGCGGATGGACGACATCATCGGGCGGGTGGAGTTGCTCGAGCAGATCGAGCGCGCGGAAACGCCCCGCGCCCAACTGCTGAACCTTTCGGGAGTGCTCGCTCCCCCAGCGGATCGCACCGCGCCGCGCCGCCGCACCGCGGACCGCAATACCCGTCCCGGCATCGTGTCGCTCGATGAAGAGATTCTCGCGCACAGTGCCGCGACGGCACCGCGCGTGTTCACGATCGGCAATCACCACCTCACGGTTGGGGCTCGCATCGCGGGCGACCTGGCGCGCGCGCACGGCGGTGGCGGTCCAGCACAGCCGCTGCGGCTCCGCTTCCGCGGCAGCGCCGGCCAGAGCTTCGGCGCATTCACGCTGCCCCGCATGCACCTCCAGCTGGAGGGCGAAGCCAACGATCACGTCGGGAAGGGGCTGTGCGGGGGCGAGATCGTAATCCGGCCGTTCCGGGCGGCGGGGTACGCCCGGGGTTCTCACGTGCTGCTCGGTAACACCGCGCTGTATGGCGCGACGTCGGGACGCTTGTTCGCGGCGGGCGCGGCGGGCGACCGGTTTGCCGTGCGGAATTCCGGCGCCGTGGCCGTGATCGAGGGAGCGGGCGACCACTGCTGCGAGTACATGACGGGCGGCATCGTGGTCGTCCTGGGCCCGGTCGGCCGGAACCTGGCAGCCGGGATGTCGAACGGCATCGCCTACGTGCTCGACGAGCGCGGGACGGTCGAGTCTCACTGCAACCTCGAAATGGTGGCGGTGACCAATCTCAACACCATGGATGAGCGCGCGCTGCGGAAGCTGATCCAGCAGCACTTCCACAAGACTGCGAGCGCGCGTGCGCGCCTGATCCTGGCGCAATGGGAAGCATACCGTTCGCTGTTTCGCAAGGTCGCACCGCCTGTGGCGGTGACGGAGCCAGCTCACCTCCAATCGACTGGGAGCCGTGCATGAAGCTCATCACAACGATCGTGCGTCCCGACCGTGTCCCCGAAGTCAAAGCGGCGCTGTTTCGCGCCGGCATCACCGGCATAACGCTCAGCCGAGTCAGCGGACATGGCGGCGAGCACGAGCGGTTCGAGCAGTATCGCGGCACGGCGCTCGTCATGGAGTTCCACGAGAAGGTCAAGATCGAAATGGTCTGTTCCGAGCCCTTCATCGAGCCGTGCGTGAAAGCGATTCTCTCCGCGGCGCGCACGGGTGAGGTGGGCGACGGCAAGATCTTCGTACAGCCGATCGAGCGTGTGATTCGCATCCGCACGGGTGAGGTGGACAACGCCGCTCTGACCGCCGTCAACGCCGACGCGGTCCAACGCGCGGCGATTAACGCCGCTGGTATGGGAGGTGTCGCGTGACGCAAGCCACTGTTTCCGCCGGCGATACTGGTTGGGTTCTCGTTTCGAGCGCGCTCGTACTCCTGATGACCGTAGGTCTCGCATTCTTCTACGGTGGCTTGGTGCGTCCCAAAAACGCCCTGAATACGATGATGATGAGTATGGTGGCGCTCGGCGTGATCGGCGTACAGTGGATGCTGTTCGGGTATTCGATTGCATTCGGTCCCGGCAACGCTTGGCTGGGAGGTTTGTCCTGGCTCGGCCTGAACAACGTCGGGCTCGACCCGAATCCGACCTATTCGGCGACGATTCCGCTCCAGGCCCACGCGATGTTCCAGGGCATGTTCGCGATCATCACGCCCGCACTGATCTCCGGTGCGATCGTGGAGCGGATGCGCTTCCGGGGATACGTCGTCTTCCTGGTGCTATGGGCGACGCTGATCTATGACCCATTGGCTCATTGGGTGTGGGGCTCCGGCGGTTGGTTGCTGAAGCTCGGAGCGCTGGACTTCGCGGGCGGAACCGTCGTCCACATCAGCGCCGGCGTGTCAGCTTTGGTGGCCGCATGGTTCCTGGGGCCCCGGCGGGACTACCGCCGCGTTCCGATCGCACCGCACAACGTCCCATTGGTGCTGCTCGGCGCCGGGCTGCTCTGGTTTGGCTGGTTCGGCTTCAACGCCGGCTCAGCGCTCGCCGCAAACGGCCTCGCCGCTCTGGCGTTCGTCAATACGAACACCGCCGCGGCCGCTGCTCTTGTCACCTGGGC
>DATFEG010000068.1:0-7518 GCA_035251445.1 Gemmatimonadales bacterium
TAGACTGTCGCGCCACGAGGGATCGCAACGTTCGGCCCGATGGCGCCGACATGTCCCTGCTGGACCAGGATGATTTGATTGAGCGCGGCGCTGCCTGTCGCCGGGTCGATGATGCGCCCCGCCCGAATTGCGATGACCTGAGCGGCGAGCACGTAGGTGATCAGTGTAGTCATGGGCTCAAATCGTATGGTTCGAGTCGCGGACAACTAGGGAACCTCTGCACAAGTGGCCTGACGCTGGGGTGGGGGCGCGGGCGTGGGGCGCCTCTGCGCAGATCGGACGGCTTACTGACGGCTCGTCTAGAACGCCTCGCCCATCGAAAAATACAATAGGCCGCCGTCGCGTCCCCAAGCGTAATCCAGCCGCATGTGCATCGGATACTTCTGCGTCATCTGGTACCTGAGGCCGAGTCCCGCGGCAGGCAGCAGCTCGGCGTTGAAGATCTCTCCGGCTGTCGCGGCCACCTGCCCAAAGCCGGCGAATACGACAGCACCGCCGCGGCCTTTGTGGCCGCGCAGCTCAGCCTGGACCACGTTTCCATAGTGGTCGCGGTAGCGGCCCTGCGTGTAGCCGCGCATCGTGTATCGCCCCGACCCCAGCGAGCAGAGCCCATAGAATGGCGCGTCCCCGGGGGCCGCACAGGCGTTGATGTTTGTGGCGAGGACGAGGTCGGGACCGCGCAGGCCGTTGTACAGCGACCAGGCGAGCTGGTAGCGCTGGAACGTCCCTGACTCTCCGGTGCTCGTCGAGAAAAAACGCGCCTTGAGCTCCGCCAGCGTCCCCCGTGACGGCCAATAGTCGCTGTCCCGCGTATCGTACTCCCCCTGCAATCCCGGTGCGAGCAGCTGCGCGTCGGCCTGATCGGGCACGGGCGGCAAACCTGGTCCCAGTGAATCGCGCAGCTCAATCGTCGTCTGAAGGAAGATCATCGAGGCGCCGAGATATACGTTGGCAGCGACGCGACGCAGCAGGACGCCGGCCGTCATGAAAAACGTTTGGTCGAGCGGTATCGAGCGTCCCGCCTCGCCCGCGTCGATGCCGACCCCGTAGAAGTCGTAGCGCAGGTTCAGGTAGTTGACCATCCCGCGAGCGCGCCAGGCATCTCCCTTGAATCGCGCCACCTCGATCGCCATGAGACCCCACGAGCCGTTTTCACTCGCCATGGCGCCAACCGCGCCGGTGGACGGCTTCAACGTCGTGTCGGGATCGAAGCGATGGATCAGTCCCGCCATCAATACCCCGCCCCAGCCGATCTGCGAGTTGCGGAACGGTATGGGCGCGAAGAGTGGCGTGACGCCTTTGCTCGTGCGGCGGCTACTGCCCGGGATCCCTTCCGCAGTCGGATCATCGATCGAGGGAACGTCGACGACGGTGGGATCGATCACCGCCGGCGAGGATGAGCCTTGGAGTGGGGCTGACACGGCGAGGACGGTCGCCGATACAAGGGCAATAAGCACGCGGAACGAGATGCGAGGAAAGCCGTTCGAGGGGGAGTTGCATCTTGGTGCTACAGCAAGCGATTGGTCAGTCCGGCAGGCCAGGTTTGTCAAGATGATCGACTGCTCTGTCAGATCGGCAAAAAAAGGCGGGCGAAAACCGGCACGGATGCTGCAAGGCGGCTTCGGCGGCAGCAAGCTCAACAACCACTCTCAGAAAGGAGGAACCCATGTTCCTGACGACTCGCAACTCGCAGAGAGATCCGGCAGCGGCCGACTTGTTCACCGTCAGCAACCGGATCAGCCGGCTACTCAACGACGCTTTCGGCGGGCTCGACTGGCAGTACCGGGACAGCGTCAATGCGTCCTGGGTCCCCCCGGTGGACATCTTCGAGGATTCGAACGCGATTCGCATCATGGCGGAGGTGCCGGGTGTACAGCCGCAGGATGTCAAGATTTCGCTGGAGGGCAACGTGCTCACCGTCCATGGCACCAAGCAGCAGTTGGCGGAAGAGCGCACCGAGCGGGTGCATCGCTATGAGCGCACCTACGGCGTCTTCGAGCGCACGTTCAGCCTGCCCGCCTCGGTCGATGCCAACAGCATCAAGGCATCCTATGATCACGGCGTTCTGACGATCACGCTTCCCAAGATGGCGGAAGCGCGGCCGCGGCAGATTCAGGTGGAGGTCGGCACACCTGAGAGCAAGCAGCTGAAGAAGTAAGCTGGACGTATTCCGGGGGGCGGCCTTGATGGGTCGCCCCTTTGTGTCATTGCGGATAGCTTCTCCGCTCATGGCACGCGGCTCGGCCGAAGCGTTCCCCAACCTCACGGTGCTCGCGCACCCTCTCATTCAGCACAAGCTCACGATCCTGCGCGACAAGCGCACGAGCACGCGCGACTTCAAGCAGCTCGTCAACGAAATCGCGATGCTCATGGCGTACGAAGTCACGAAAGATCTGCCGCTCGAGCCCGTGGAGATCGAAACGCCGCTGGAGAAAATGTCGGGGTCTCAGGTGGCGGGGAAAAAACTGACTCTCGTTCCGATCCTCCGTGCCGGCCTCGGAATGGTGGAAGGGATCTCGCAGCTGATTCCGTCGGCCCGCGTCGGGCACATCGGGCTCTATCGCGACCACGCCACGCTTCAGCCCGTGGACTACTACTTCAAAATCCCCTCGGGCGAAGCCGATCGCGCCTTCTTTCTTCTCGACCCCATGCTCGCCACGGGCGGATCCGCCGTGGCCGCGGTCAGCGCCCTGGAGCGCGCCGGTGCCCAGCGGATCCGGTTCATGTGCCTGGTGTCAGCGCCGGAGGGAGTCCAGGCCATGCTGACCGCCCACCCGAAGGTGCCGGTGTATACAGCGGCGCTCGATCGG
Source organism: Gemmatimonadales bacterium (assembly GCA_035251445.1). Classification (GTDB taxonomy): domain Bacteria; phylum Gemmatimonadota; class Gemmatimonadetes; order Gemmatimonadales; family GWC2-71-9; genus 20CM-2-65-7. Next base: position 2,811 of record DATFEG010000068.1, read on the forward strand.
CAGCTGAACTCGAAAGGGTATATCCTCCCGGGACTTGGAGATGCCGGAGATCGGCTGTTTGGTACTCGGTAGCCGGGCGATTGGCCTCCCTAAATCCTGACTCCTAGCTCCCAAATCCTACGTAACCCTTTTGTCGTTCCCTGTGTCCCATCAGTAGTTACGAGACCGGCCCGTTACCTCGGAGCGCCGTGGACGAATCACAGCTTATTGCCCGCGTCCGCGCCGGGGATAGCGCCGCAGAGCGCGCGTTGTATGACGCGCATGTGGACCGCGTGTACCGCCTGGCGTTCCGGCTCGCGGGCGATGATGCCCTCGCGCAGGATTTCACCCAGGAAACGTTTATCCGGGCGTTCGACCGGCTCGGCTCGTTCCGCGGCGAAGCTGCCTTTTCGACCTGGCTGCATACGATCACGACCACGGTCGTGCTGAATGGGCTGCGCAAGGTCAAGCGGTTTCGGCAACGGGAAGCAGACATCGACGACGCACACGAGATCGGTACGGTGCAGCGTCATGCGGAACCGGACTTGAAAACGCGGCTCAAGCAGGCGATCGAAGAGTTACCGGAGGGTTATCGCACGGTGTTCGTGATGCACGATGTCGAGGGCTACACCCACGAGGAGATCGGCGCCGCATTAGGCGTCGAAACAGGAACGTCGAAGGCCCAGTTGTCCCGCGCGCGGGCGAAGCTCCGTGTGGCCTTGGCTGACTTCGCCGGAGAATGGACGACATGACGGACCAGCATGAAGATCCGAAATTCGAAGCGTGGTTGAAGGACGCCGCACGCACCACGTACCACGCACCACGCACCACTCCGCGTGAGGAGATGTGGCAGCGCATTCAGGCTGGCCGGCGGCGGAAGCACGTCATCGAGCTGCGGCCGTGGATGCGCTGGGCGGTCGCTGCCGCCGCAGTGCTCGCGCTCGGCGTCGGCATCGGTCGCTGGACTGCGAACCAGCCGAACGGCACGTCTGTGGCCACCAATGACTCAGCACCCGCCACTACCACGCCGGTCTCGCGAGAGATCGACTCCCTCGCCAACCAGGCGTATCAGGTCGCCGCGACGCAGTATCTCTCGCGTACGGAAGCCTTCCTCACCTCGTTCCGCGCGGACGCCAATCGCTCGGCGAACACGGCACGGTTGGCACGGCAGGCGCGTGACCTCCTCAGCACCACGCAGTTGATGCTCGACTCACCCGCGGCTGCTGATCCGCGGCTGCGCTCGTTGCTCGAGGATCTGGAGCTCGTGCTGATGCAGATCGCCCTGCTGAATCCTCTGGAGGATGGTCGCGACCGCGACCTGATCACCGAAGGCATGAACCATTCGAATGTGTTGCCCAAGCTGCGGTCGGCCATTCCCGCCGGGCCCATAGCGGCGCGCACAGAAGGAGCACTTTGATGTTGTCCAGTTTGTCCCTCGTGCTTGCCGTTACGATCTCCGTGCAGGATGCTGCTCCGGCGCCGGCCGCGAAGCCGCGCGCGCGGCGCCGTGCGCCGATCACGGCTATCACGCCGTACACGATTTCTCCGGCACCGTTCGTGGACATGAGCATGACTGAAGCGGCAGCCGCGGTGGAAATGGCGGCCGCCGCGCTCCCGACGCTCACCATGCACGCACCAATCCTCGCCTCGATCGCGCCTATGGCCCTGTTCGGTCCCGAGCTGACCGCCGCGGCCTACGAGCTGCGCGCGGCTCCCATCGCGCTGGCGCTGGACTTCGACGACTTCGAGGACGTCGAGGAGCCGGACTGGACCGTCGCCGACAAGGTGCAGGGCGATGCCGCCGATTCGGTCTATCGCGCGGCGCGCCAGGCATTGAACGACAATCAGTACACGCGCGCGGCGGAGCTGTTCAAGAGCCTGCGCGACAAGTACCCGCGCTCGACGCACGTGCCGAACACGTACTACTGGCAAGCGTTTGCGCTGTATCGGACGGGCTCTGACGACCACCTGCGCGCCGCGCGGGAGGCGTTGCGCACGCAGGCTTCCCGTTACGCCAACGACTCTCGGGCGACGACGCTCCGCGATGCGGAGACGCTGCTGCGCCGCGTCGAGGGCGAGTTGGCGCAGCGGGGCGACGAAGAAGCGGCGGCGGCCACTGTTGCGGCGGCGGGTGCCGCCGCGCCTCGACCACCGCAATCGGCGCGGCCGCCCCGGACACCACGACCGCCCAGGGCACCGAAGCCGGGCCGCAGCAGCGAATGCGACGATGATGAAGACGACCTGCGTATCGCCGCCTTGAATGCGGTACTCCAAATGGACGCGGACCGGGCGGTGCCGCTGCTCAAGACCGTGCTCGCGCGGCGCGACGACGGCTCGGCGTGCCTGCGTCGCAAAGCGGTGTTCCTGGTGTCGCAGAAGCGCAGCGACGAGACCTCGCGGATTCTGCTCGACGCGGTGCGCAACGACCCGGACAAAGAGGTCCGCGAGCAGGCGGTGTTCTGGCTATCGCAGGTGCCCGGCGACGAGACCGTCGCGGCGCTCGATTCGATTCTTCAGGATCCCAAGAGCGATCCGGAGATTCAGGAAAAGGCGATCTTCGCGCTGTCCCAACACCGCAGCTCCCGCGCGGCGGCGATTCTCTGCACGTATTCCGGGCGGAAAGATCGGCCCACTGACCTGCGCGAGAAATCGATCTTCTGGCTCGGCCAGCGTCGCACCGCCGAGAATCAATTGTGCTTGAGAGATCTCTACAAGAAACTGGACAACGACGATCTAAAGGAGAAGGTCATCTTCTCGCTGTCGCAGATGGGCGGCGCGGACAATTACCGCTGGCTGATGGATATCGCGCTCGATCCGAAGGAAAACATCGAGCTCCGCAAAAAGGCGTTGTTCTGGGCCGGGCAGGGTCGCAGCGTCGATATCGTCGATCTCGTCAAGCTGTACGACAGCATGAAGGACCGCGAGATGCGCGAGCAGCTGATCTTCGTCTACTCGCAGCGGCGCGAAGAACCGGCAGTCGGCAAGCTGTGTCAAATCGGGAAGAGCGATCCGGATCTCGAGCTCCGCAAGAAAGCGATCTTCTGGCTCGGGCAATCTCGCAGCGACACCGCGGGGCAGTGTCTCCAGGAGCTGATCAACCAATGAACACGAACAACCGTGCGCGGAACACAGGTGCGTGGTACGTGGTGCATGGTGCGCTGGTACTGGCACTGGCAGCAGGCAGCGCAACCGCACAGACGCTCGAGAAACGGGTGGCTGCTGCACCGGACGGATCGGTGCGGTTCAGCTTCGCTGCTCAGCCCGGGGTCTATGGCGATGGCCGCAACTCGATCAGCTGGGGCTGCAAGAACGGCGACTGCCGCCATCGGCAGACCAACGATTGGAAACAGTACCGCGATGAATGGAGTGAGCCGTGCGATTCCGGTCCGGTCCGCGTGGCGCTCACAAAAAGCGGTGGCCGTATCACGAACCTGCGGGTCTACGTGGGCGGCGAGTGGCGCCCCAGTACGACCGCCACGGACCTCGGTATGGTCGGTACCAAGGATGCAACCAGCTACCTGCTTGGATTGGCCGCGCGTGACGACTCGCGAGTAGGGGAGAAAGCGATTTTTCCGGCGGTGCTGGCGGACAGTGTGACGATCTGGCCCGACCTCCTGAAGATCGCCAAGGACGCCGAGATCTCCCGGAAGGTGCGTCGCTCGGCGGTGTTTTGGCTGGGCCAGGCTGCGGGAGACGCCGCGACCAAAGGCCTTACTGATCTCGTCGATGACGGCAATCAGGATCGGGAGGTGCGCGAGGCCGCTGTATTCGCGTTGTCTCAGCGCCCCCACGACGAAGGCGTGCCGGTGTTGATCAGAATTGCGAAGGAGAACAAGGACCCCGAGCTACGCCGCAAGGCCATTTTCTGGCTCGGACAATCCGAGGATCCCCGCGCCCTGAGTTTGTTCGAAGAGTTGCTTACGAAGCCGTAACTATCGGGACTAGGAGTTGGGAGTTGGGAATTGGAACACCCCAACGCCTAACTCCCAACTCCCAATCCCTGCCGTTGTATCTTCCCCCATGCCATTCTGGACGGGACGGCGTGCCCTCACGGGGTTCCTCGTTGGAGTCGTGCTGCTGGCTGCCGGATGGGCGGCGGTCGTCGTGGCCGTCGCCGTCCATGCGGCCCGCGACCAATCGAGCAGGGGTGGGGCCGATGCGATCGTAGTCCTCGGCGCCGCCCAGTACAACGGTCGGCCCTCGCCCGTATTTCGCGCCCGCCTTGATCACGCCGCCACGTTGTATCAACGCGGGCTCGCGCCCGTCGTGCTGGTCACGGGTGGTGTCGGCGCGCGGGACACCCTCAACGAAGCAGACGTCGGGCGCGATTATCTCCTCCGCCTGGGCCTCCCTGAGGACGCGGTGTTACCACTCGCAGCGGGGCACGATAGCCCCTCGTCTCTCGAGCAGGTGCAACGCTGGTTTGAAGGCCGGGGCAGCCGTCGAGTGCTCCTCGTGAGCGACGGCTTTCACATGCTGCGGCTGGAAATCATTGCCGAGCGCCTTGGTTTGACACCCTTCACGTCTCCGGCCCCGGGCTCACCAATTCACGCCAACGTGCGACGCAACACGGGCTACCTCTTTGCCGAGGGCGTCAAGGTGCCGATTACCTGGTTATTCCAACGTTAAGGAACCTCTGCACAAGTGGCCTGCCGCTAGGGTGAGGGTGCGGGCGTGGGGCGCCTCTGCGCGCTGGGCGCACGGCGCGCACGAAGTATCCACGTTTCGT
>DATFEG010000072.1:0-2602 GCA_035251445.1 Gemmatimonadales bacterium
CCAAGACGTCACGTCGGCGTCTTCGCCGCTCCCACCCAGCTGGCCGTCGCGTCCGAGCGAAAGCAAGTCATAGCTCTCGACGTTTACCTGCCCCGGTGACTTGTAAGCGTACGATCGGCCCCAGGGGTCGAGCGGGATCGCTTTGCGCAGGTACGGCCCGCGCCAGTTCCTCGGTTCGGGATCGCCCGTTGGTTTCTCCCGTAACGCCACGAGACCCTGAGTCGAACTGGGATAGAAGTCGTTGTCGAGGCGGTACTGATCGAGCGCGAGCGCAAACAGCTCGATCTGGGCACGCGCCGCCGAGACTTTGGCGTCCCCAACGTTGCGAAAGACCATGGGCCCAACCAGACCGGCAAGAACCGCGATCACCGTGATCACGACGAGGAGCTCGATGAGGGTGAACCCGTACGTGGTGCGTGGTGCGTGGTGCGTGGTCTCAGTGGGCAGTAACACGTAGCACCTCCTCGACCGTCGTGATCTCGGCCTGGACTTTCACCCAGCCATCCCGTTTGAGTGACCGCATGCCTTCCTTCTCCGCAAGGTCCCGAATGCGTGCCAGCGGCTCGCGCGCCGAAATAGCGCGATTGATGGTTTCAGAGACGATGACGAGCTCGAAAATGCCGATGCGCCCGCGGTAGCCCGTCCCACGGCAGGCGTCACAACCGCGACCGCGCGTGAGCTGCGGCTTGCCGACTGGCTCTGACGCGAGGAAGGCCACCACTTGTGGATCGGGGCGATAGTGCTCGCGACAGTCGGGGCAGATCCGGCGCACTAGCCGCTGTGACAGCACGCCGTTGACCGTGGCGGCTATTTGATAGGGTGCAACCTGGAGATCGAGCAGGCGCGTCACAGCACTCGGTGCGTCATTCGTGTGGAGCGTCGAGAACACGAGATGCCCCGTCATCGCGGCCTGCACCGCGACTTCCGCCGTCTCGGGGTCGCGCATCTCGCCGACCATCATCACGTCGGGGTCCTGGCGGAGCACGCTCCGCAGGGCAGAAGCGAAAGTCATTCCCGCTTTGCGATTGACCGCGATTTGGGTGACCCCGGCGAGGTGGTACTCCACAGGGTCTTCGACCGTTATCACTTTCTCAGCCGTCGTGTCACGCAGCGCGAGCGCGCTGTACAGCGTCGTAGTCTTCCCGCTCCCGGTAGGTCCTGCCGCGATGACAATGCCTGTCGGGCGCGCCACGAGTGCCCGAAACTGCTTGAGCGTCGCAGGCGCCATGCCGAGCTCGTCCAGACTGACAGGTTTTCCGCCCCGATCGAGCAGGCGAAGCACAACGGACTCGCCGTACAGGGTGGGCACTGTCGAGACGCGAATATCGAGTTCGCGCGCCTCGAGGCGGATCCGGAAGCTCCCGTCCTGTGGCGCGCGTCGCTCGGCGATATCGAGCTCAGCTAGAAGTTTGACGCGGCTCACGATCGCGGCTTGCGCCTGCGGTGGCGGGGCCGGCGCGTCGGCGAGGACGCCGTCAATGCGCAGCCGCGCGCGCAGTCCTTGGGGGGTTGACTCGAGATGAATGTCGGAGGCGCGCGCGTCGTGTGCTTCCTTAATAAGCAGGTTCACGTACTTCACCACCGGGGGCTGGCTGGCGAGGTCGCGCGCATCCGCCAGCTCGCGATCGTCGATGCCGGAGATTGCCTCGTCGGCTCGCAGGTCCTTGACGACTTCGACCATCGATTCGGCGGCCGCGTACGCACGCCGAATACCGTCCGACAGCTCTTCGTCGCTGACCGGAACCAGCTCCACCGGGCGGCCGAACTCGCGCTCCAACTCAGCAAGGACATCGGGATCGGGATCACCGCAAACCGCGACGCGCACGTGCGTCTCCGTCGTCTCTAGCGGGAGAATGCGGTTGTATTCGAGGTAGCACGCCTCGAAGAAATCGCGGAGCGAGAGCTGTGAGTGCACTGCTGGACACACGTCTGCGCTTTCTTTCTAATGACGAGCTTGGGAGTGGCAGGGAGTGTGCCAGGCGTAGCCGGCGGATTTTGTGCTCACCGGGAGCGCGCCGCACGGCGCGAAGTGGTCAGTATGATCAGTTCAGACCGTGAACTGACCACCAATTTTTTGACAGCGTCGTGCTCAAAATCCGACCAAGTGATCAGTATGACCAGTTCGAGCCTGTGAACTGATCACTGTTCGGCGGTGGCGGCCGGGGATTTGTAGCGGACTGGCGACGGCATGAGCTGTGCCTAAGGCGAGAGCGATCTGGTTTCCGGCGTTTGACCTCTTGCCCGAGGCGAGCCTATGCGCTCTCTCACGCGGTTCACGTTTCTTTCCCTGATCGCCCTATCAGTTGCCTCCACACTCCGAGCGCAAAAACCTGGGAAGCCGCCGCAGCCGCAATCGGGGCAGTGCGGTACGGAGCTGAACCCTTGCCCGGGTGCGGCAATCATCGCGCATACGTACAGTCCCACCACGAAGCCGCCTGAGGCGGGACCATTCACCTACACAATCACCGTGCAGAACGTCAGCAATACATTCGGGACCATCAGCGTCGAGTGCGTCGCGCTGTCCTCCCAGCTGCCATGCGAGACGCCCAATCCGAGCTCGTTCTCGCTCGCTAAAGGTGCCACGCGAGTTGTGACGGTCGGC
>DATFEG010000073.1:0-34124 GCA_035251445.1 Gemmatimonadales bacterium
GCTCCCGAGGCGACGTGATCAAAGTAGGAGAGCTCCTCGCGAAGAAAGGCGACCCGTTACAGCTCGAGCTGCTCACGGGAGAAGTCGGGTTGCAGCGCGAGGTGCGGTCGCCCGAAGCGTCCAGTCCCGGGCTCGTGCTCGCGGGCTACACGGCGCGATTTGTCGGCACCGATCGCATTCACATTCTCGGCGAGACGGAGATCACGTTTCTCGCTGCACAAGACCCCGCGGCGCGCCGGAAGGCGATCGAGACCTTCCTCTCGTATGACCTGCCCTGCGTCGTCATCACCAAGGGGCAGGAGCCGCCGGATGATCTCGTGGCGCTTGCCCGCGATCGCGGCATCCCGGTCATTCGCACGCGGCTCAAGACGGCCGAGTTCTACCGGCGGCTGAAGCCGTTTCTCGATGATGCGTTCGCGCAGCGGACGACGGTCCACGGGTCGCTGGCCGACGTATTCGGGGTCGGGCTGCTGTTTCGCGGCCGGTCCGGCATCGGCAAGAGCGAGTGCGTGCTCGACCTGGTCGAGCGAGGCCACCGCCTGGTCGCCGACGATGTCGTGCACATCACCCGGCGCGGCCACGATGTGCTGATCGGCCGCGGCCACGAGATCTCCCGGCACTACATGGAGATTCGCGGCGTCGGGCTCATCGACATCAACGCGCTGTTCGGTATCCGCTCGGTGCGCCAGCAGAAACGCATTGAGGTGGTCGTGCAGCTCGAGGATTGGGACAACACGCGCGAGTACGATCGGACGGGTCTGGATCAGCAGCAGACTGAGCTGCTAGACGTGCCGCTGCCGCTCGTGACGGTGCCGCTGAATCCCGGCAAGAACCTGACGGTGATTTGCGAGGTCGTGGCGATGAACCATCTGCTGCGCTACACCGGGGTGGATTCGGCAAACACGTTCAACGAGCGCTTGATTCGCCGGATGCGGGAGAAGGGGCAGCTGCAGCAATACCTGGAAGAAGATTATGAGTGACCTCCGCGGCATCATCGTCTCGCATGCCGCCGTGGCCCAGGCGCTCGTCGCAGCCGTCGCTGCCATCACCGGCATCGAAGGTGCGCTGACGCCCGTGTCGAACGAAGGCTGCGGCACCGATGCGCTCGCGCAGCGGCTCAGCGACGCGGTCGGGAGCGGGCCCGCCGTCCTGTTCGTCGATCTACCGGGCGGCTCCTGTTTTACCAGCTCGGCGCGCTACGCCAAACAGCATGCCGATATCGCCGTGGTCACGGGGGTAAACCTGGCCATGTTGCTCGATTTCGTGTTTCATCGTGACGTCACGCCCGCCGAAGCCGCCCGGCGAGCCTTGGACGCCGGGAGCAAAGCGATTCGCGTGACCGCCGCATGAGCGTTGCGCTCTATCGCATCGACGACCGCCTCATTCACGGCCAAGTCGTGGTGGGCTGGGGCCAGCCGCTTAACGTCACATTCATCGTTCTGGTCGATGACGAGGTGCGCAGCAGCGACTGGGAGCAGGACCTCTATCGCATGGGCGTGCCTCCGTCCATCGAGGTCCGGTTCGCCTCGGTCGACGAGGCCGCGCGCGAATTGTCGGCCTGGGAAGCGGACCCGCGCGTTGGAATCTTGTTGGTCGGCGATATCGACACGGCGGTCGCGCTCGTGGAGCGCGCGCCCCGGGTCCGCCGGTTCAACGTCGGCGGCGTCCATCACCGGACCGGGCGCACCGAGCGGTTGCGGTTCGTCTATCTCTCCGAGGACGAGGCGAGAAAGCTGCGCGCGCTCGCCGCTCGCGGCGTCGAGGTCACGGCCCAGGATGTGCCTACCGCGCGCCCCGTGCCGGTCAGCGAGTTTACGTGACCCTCGTTGAGGTGCTGCTTCCGCTCATCGTCTGGGGCACGCTGGTTGGCGTGGATCTCGTCAGCCTGCCCCAGATGATGATCGCGCGCCCGATCGTGGCCGGTACGGTGGCCGGCGCGATCCTTGGCGATATCCCGGCCGGACTACAGCTCGGCGTGGTCTTCGAGCTGCTCCAGTACGACATCCTGCCGGTCGGTGCCGTGCGCTATCCCGAGTACGGCCCCGCCACCATCGCCGCGGTTGCTACAGCGCATGCCTCGACGGGCGTTCTCGGCCTGGGCCTCGGCGTGCTCGTCGGACTCGTCACCGGCCTCGTGGGCGGAGTCACGATCAACGCGCTCCGCCGCGTAAACTCGCGAATCGTGCACAATGCCGCCGCGGCTCTCGAGTCGGGGGACCCGCGGGCACTGGTTCGAGTCCACGCGGGAGGGCTGCTGCGGGATGCCGTGCGGGCGGCTACCGTGACGTCGTTCGGTCTGCTGCTTGCGTGGCTCGCGCGACCGCTGCTCGGTTTCGCATTGACGGAGCGCGGGGCGGCGTTGCTGGCCGTTGCCACGATCGGGGCCGCGATCGCCGCCGGTGCCGCGGGCACGCTGCGTCTCGTGGGTCGGGGCCCGAACCTCAAGTGGTTCGCAGCGGGACTGGGCGGCGGTCTGTTGATGGTCGCATGGCTTCGGTGAAACTCTCGCTGGCGCGCGCGTTACTGCGACTCTTCGCGGTGCAGGGCTCCTACAACTACGAGCGCATGCTCGGCGTGGGCGTCGGCGTTGCCGAAGAGCCGCTGTTGCGCGACTTGGCAGATGGGAAATACGGTCCGGCCGTCGCGCGCGGCGCGCATTTCTTCAACGCGCATCCCTATCTCATCGGCCTCGCCGTCGGCGCGGCCGCGCGGGCGGAGCACGAAGGTGCCTCGCCCGACCAGATCGAGCGGCTGCGGGAGGCACTCTGCGGACCGCTCGGCTCCGTGGGCGACCGGCTGGTCTGGGCTGGCTGGCTGCCGTTTCTGTCCGCCCTCGCGCTGGTGGCCGTCGCGCTGGGTGGTGGCTGGATTGCGGTCGTGGCATTTCTGGTCGTCTACAACATTGGACACGTGGCCCTGCGGTGGTGGGCCCTGAAAGCGGGTTGGACGCACGGCACCCGCGTCAGCGTCGCACTGCACCATCCGGTCCTGCAGAAAGCCACCACGGTGCTGGGATCCGCGATGGCTTTGGCAGTCGGGTTCGCCCTGCCGATCACGGCCCAATACCTCGCTGGGGCGTTCGGCTCCTGGACCCGTCTCGCGCTGGCCGCGGTCGCCGTGGTTGCGTTCCTGATGTTGCGGCTGCGCGGCGACCGCCTGAATGGATTGCGGCTCGCGCTGGGATTTGGCGCCGTCGCCCTCATCGCTGGATGGATATGGCCGTGATCGAGCGTGAGGCGCGGATCGTCAACCCTCTCGGCATGCACGTCCGGCCGGGGGCGGAATTCGTCAAGACCGCGAGCCGCTTCAAGTCGAGCGTACAGGTCCGCAAGGACGACGCCGTCGTCAACGGCAAGAGCATCCTCGGCATGATGACCCTGGCCGCGGAATGTGGATCATGCATCCATATCAGGACCGACGGGGAGGACGCCGAGCAAGCCATGGAGGCACTGCTCGAGCTGGTTGCCGCAGGGTTCCACGAGATGCATCTGAAGCCGGACTCTAAGGGACAAGCGTGACACCCGCCGCCGAGCGCCTGCTCAAGGGAATCGGCGTATCGCCGGGCATCGCCATGGGTCCGATTGTCACGGTGCGCTGGGCCCTGCCCGAGGTGCCCCACCGCGTCGTGCCACGCACGCAGGTCGAAAAGGAAATCCGGCGGCTGCGCGCGGCACTCAGGGACGTGCGGAAACAGCTGACCGACCTCCGCGCCCGCGCCGAGGACCGCGCGGGCGTGGACGAGGCACGCATTTTCGATGCGCAGATGCTGATGCTCGAAGACAAGGACTTCATCGGCGGCGTCGCGGAGCTGATTCGCGAGAACCACTTGACCGCCGAGAAGGCCTTCGAGTTCAAGACGCTCGAGGTGCGCGACCTCTGGACCGCGGCGGGCAATCCGCTGCTCAAGGAACGGCTCGCCGACCTGACGGGCGTGGCGATTCGAGTGATCCAGCACCTCATGCACCATGGCGGCGCAGATGTTTGGGAGATGATCGCCGAGCCGTCGATCCTCGTGGCCCGCGAATTGTCACCGGGCCTGACTGTGCAGCTCGATCGCGAGCACGTCGTCGGGCTGATCAGCGAAGAGGGAACCCGGACCTCCCATGCCGCGATCCTCGCGCATTCGCTGGGGATCCCCGCGATTTTCGGGCTGCGTGGGGCAGTCGCGCGCATTCCAGCCGGCACGAAGGCGATCCTCGACGGAATGCAGGGCACCGTCTTGCTCGATCCGACCGCCGAGGAGCTCGAAGAAGCGCAGCGAAGGGACACGAACCGCCGCGAGCTCGCGACGCGCATGGAGGACGCGGTTGCTCAGCTCTCCGTAACGGTCGATGGGGTCCACATCGCCTTGCGCGGCAACGTCGATCTTCCGGACGAAGTCGAGGCCGCGAAAGCGCACGGCGCGGAGGGGGTCGGTTTGCTGCGCACCGAGTTTCTCATCACGGGGCACAGCGAGCTCCCATCCGAGGACCAACAGGCCGAGTACTTCAGACGCGTCGGCGAAGCCTTCGCCGGTCACCCGGTCGTCATCCGGACGTACGATCTCGGCGGCGACAAGTTCCCGGCGGCGTTTCGCGGCCCGGTTGAAGCCAACCCGTTCCTCGGCTGGCGGGCGATTCGCGTTTGCCTCGACGAGCCGGAGATGTTCCGCACCCAGATCCGCGCGGTGCTGCGCGCCGCGGTCACTGTCAATCTGCATATGATGATTCCGCTGGTGACCCGGCTGGATGAGGTGGAGCGCACGCGCGAGATGATTCGCGAAGAAGCGGAGCGACTCGAGAGCGCCGGGATCGCGGCGGCCAAGAGTGTGCCGCTGGGCGTCATGGTCGAGACGCCGGCCGCCGCCGTGATGGCCGATCGACTCGTCGAAATCAGCGACTTTTTGAGTGTCGGAACGAACGACCTCACGCAATACACGCTCGTTGTGGACCGCGGCAATGCGCGGCTGGCCGATCGATTCACTCCGCATGACCCCAGCGTCCTGCGACTGTTGAAACAGGTCGCGGAAGCCGCCCGCGCGGCCGGGAAACCGGCAAGCGTGTGTGGTGAGATGGCGTCGGAGCCGCTGTCGGCGTTCCTTCTGCTGGGATTGGGGTACGAGACGCTGTCCGTCGCTCCCCCGGCATTGCCGTTCATCAAATGGCTCATTCGACAGGTGACGACGGCGCAGGCGCGGGCTGCGGCAGACGCCGCGCTTGCGGCGCGCTCCGCCGAGTTGGCGTTGGACATCTTGCGTTTTGCACTTGCCGAGGTCGTGGATTTAACGTTGCTCGATCCGGACGCGCGGTTGCCCGCGGGAAGGCGCTCCGGTAGTTTGAGACTCTAGAGGCCCAAAAACATGCCAACTCATCGTCACGTCTTCACTTCCGAGTCGGTCACGGAAGGCCATCCCGACAAGATCGCGGATCAGATATCCGACGCGGTCCTGGACGCGATTCTGGCCAACGACCCGGCGGCCCGAGTCGCCTGCGAAACGCTCGTTACCACCGGCATCGCCGTCATCGCGGGCGAAATCACGACCTCCACCTATGTCCACATTCCGGACATCGTGCGGGGCACGATCACATCGATTGGGTACACTGACGCGAACTTCGGCTTCGATGCGCAGACCTGCGCGGTGCTGACGACAATCGATCGCCAGTCCGCGGATATTGCGTTGGGAGTGGACACGGGCGGGGCGGGGGACCAGGGGATGATGTTCGGCTACGCGACGGATGAGACGCCATCGCTCATGCCCCTGCCGATCGTCCTGGCGCATCGGCTCGCCGAAAGGTTGGCGACAGTGCGCAAGAGCGGCGAGCTGCCCTGGCTGCGTCCGGATGGCAAGACCCAGGTCAGCGTGCTGTACGAAGGCGCGAAGCCCGTCGGCATCGACAAGATCGTCGTCTCTGCCCAGCACTCGGACATGATCGATACGAAGGAGCTGCGGGCCGGTATCCTCGCGCACGTGGTGCGGCCGGTCGTCCACGAGGCGGGATTCGACGTGGCGGATAAGGACGTGTTGATCAACCCTACTGGCCGGTTCGTCGTCGGCGGCCCGCAGGGTGATGCCGGTCTCACCGGACGCAAGATCATCGTCGATACGTACGGCGGCATGGCCCGGCACGGCGGCGGGGCGTTCAGCGGCAAGGATCCGTCCAAGGTCGACCGCTCCGCGACGTACGCCATGCGCTGGGTCGCCAAGAACATCGTCGCTGCCGGGCTCGCGAAGCGGTGTGAGGTTCAGGTCGCCTACGCGATTGGTGTCGCACAGCCGGTTTCCGTGATGGTCGAGTCGTTCAATACGGGCACCGTGCCGCAGGACGCCCTCGAAAGGGCGGTCCGCGAAGTGTTCGATCTGACGCCTGGCGGCATCATTCAGGCACTCAATCTGCGTAATCCCATTTATCGTCCCACCGCTGCGTATGGTCACTTCGGCCGTTCGCCCGAAAAGCGTCGGGTCGACGAGCGCGATGTGGAGCTGTTCACCTGGGAGCATGTCGATCGGGTGGAAGAGCTGAAGGTCGCCGTCGAGCGGACATCCCATACATCCCGGAAGGCCAATGTCTGAGACGGCCACACGCGCCAAAGCGTCCAACGACATCAAGGACATTCAGCTCGCCGATGAGGGGCGACGGCGTACTGCATGGGCCGAGCGGTCCATGCCGGTCCTGCGTCAAATTCGGGAGCGGTTTGCGCGCGAGCAGCCGCTTTCGGGCAAGCGCGTTGCCGCCTGTCTCCACGTCACGACCGAAACGGCGAACCTGGCAGTGACTCTACAGGCGGGCGGAGCGGATGTGGCGCTGTGCGCCTCGAATCCCCTGTCGACGCAGGACGATGTCGCGGCGCACCTCGTCCGCGATCACGGCATCAAAGTCTTCGCGATCAAAGGCGAAGATCACGCGACCTACTACGAGCACATCCGCGCCGCGCTCGCGCATCGCGCCGAAATCACCATGGATGACGGCGCGGATCTGGTTGGGGCGCTGCACATGATTGCGCTGAACCGTCTAGACGATTTGGCCCCTCCGGTGCGCAAATGGGTCGAGACTCTCTCGACGGCCGACCGCAAGGCTGTTGTCTCGGGCGTAATCGGCTCAACTGAAGAGACCACGACCGGTGTTATTCGTTTGAAGGCGATGGCGAAGGACGGCGTGCTCCAGTTCCCGGTGATCGCGGTAAACGATTCACAAACCAAGCACCTGTTCGACAATCGCTACGGGACCGGACAATCGACGCTCGACGGGATTGTCCGCGCCACGAATCTCCTCATTGCGGGGAGCACCGTGGTCGTGGCGGGGTATGGGTGGTGCGGTCGCGGCTTTGCGATGCGGGTGCGGGGCGCCGGCGCGAACGTGCTCGTAACCGAGATCGACCCGATGAAGGCGCTCGAAGCGCAAATGGACGGCTACCGGGTCGTGCGGATGGAAGAGGCGGCCCCGATCGGGGACCTGTTCGTGACGCTGACAGGCAACGTGGAAGTCATTCGCGTCGAGCACATGCGCGCCATGAAAGACGGCGCCATCGTGGCGAACTCGGGACACTTCAACGTGGAAATCGACCTCGAGGGGTTGAAGCAGGTGGCCAAAGGACCCGTGGCCGTGCGCGAGTTCGTCGACGAGTGGCAGCTCGGCGGCAAGAAGCTGTTCGTGCTGGGCGAGGGCCGGCTGATCAACCTGGCTGCGGCGGAGGGCCATCCCGCGAGCGTGATGGACATGTCGTTTGCCAATCAAGCCCTCGCGGCCGAGTATGTCGTGAACAATTCCAGAAAGCTCGGCCGCGACGTGCATCGCATCCCGGCCGAGCTCGATCAGGAAATCGCGCGGCTCAAGCTGCAATCGATGCGCGTCGCGATCGACACCCTTACCCCTGCACAGCGCAAGTACCTCGCGTCGTGGGATATGGGAACCTGAGTGGCCGCGTCGGGGGGAGCCATGGTGCAGGTGCGGGTAGCTCACCTCGGGCTGGATCGCACGACGAATACGCCGGTCGTGATTCTGCAAGAGAGCGAAGGACAGCGGGTGCTGCCGATCTGGATCGGGCCTGCCGAAGCGAGCGCCATCGCCATGGAGCTGGCCGGCGTGAAATTCTCGCGCCCCCTGACTCACGATCTCCTCAAGCAGGTCATCGTTGGCCTGGGCGCCGAGCTGCGCAAGGTGATCATCACGCAGGTGAAGGACAACACCTATTTCGCCGAGCTGCACATCTACCGCGGCGACACGGTGATCCAGATCGATGCGCGGCCGTCCGATTCGATCGCGCTCGCGTTACGCCTCAAGGCGCCGATCTTCACGAGCGACACGTTGCTCGAGCTGACCTCCGTCGATACCAGCGACACTGCGATCCAACCGGGCGGCACGGGCCCCGGTGGCGCACAACTCGACGCCGATACACTGAAGTCTTACCTCCAAAACCTCGACCCTGAAGACTTCGGAAAGTTTACGCCGTAGTCTGCTCCTGATTGGTCTCGGGGCGCTCGGCATTTCCTCTCTCGCGGGACAAGCGAAGCTGGGACCACGGGTGGGCGTGAGCGGGCGTGTCCTTCGGGGCGGGCGCGATACCGTCCCCCTCGCGAACGCCCCCGTCGTGCTGCACCGGATCACGCGGACAAGCGGCGGCCCTGTCGACTCGACGCGGACCGATGCGAGAGGCCGGTACCGGTTCGAGCTTCGCAGGGCGGACATCGATTCCACCGGGATTTATCTCGTCAGCGCCTGGTTCGACAGCCTCGCGTACTTCTCGCCCGCGCTCAACCTCACGGAGCGTGCGGTGGCACACGTCGAGGACATCTTCGCGTTTCCCACCACTTCCAATGCGCCGCCCATCCGGCTCGAGCGCCGGCTGGCCACGATCGCGAGTGCCGGGACCGAAGGGACACGAGAGGTGCTGGAAATCTTGGAGCTCAAGAATACAGGGGCCACAACTCGGATTACGAAGGACACGCTCTTCCCGACATGGGCGGGCCGAATTCCCGAAGGGGTCGGGCAGGAGCGCGGCGGCCAGGGTGACATCTCGCCCGAGGCGATGAGGTTTCGCCATGACAGTGTCATCATACTCGGCCCGATCCCGCCGGGCGCGGTCAAACAGCTCAGCTACGCCTACACGCTCCGGGCTGGTGTACGGACCCTCGTCATTCCGATCGACCAGGTCACGGAGAATTTGAATCTGTTGCTCGAGGACACCGCCGCGCTGGTCACCGCGCCGCGCGTCGAGGCCCTCGGAGTGCAGGCGTTGGAGCAACGACATTACGCCGCGTATCGCGCCGGCCCACTGATGCCGGACGATCGTGTGGAGATTCAACTGCCGTCGACGGGATTTCGGCCGATGGCTTTGCTCCCGTACATCATTGCGGTGCTGACTTCAGGGATGCTGGTTGCGTTGGTGTGGGCCCTCAGGCGAAAACCGGTGTCGGGAGCGTAACGCACGACGCCCGACGTACGACGCACGAGCCACCTTGCGCGGTGTCACTCACGTTTCTAGACTGAGCTAGCTACAAGTCACAAGTTTCGCGAACGGGGATTACGGAAGCCGGTGCGAATCCGGCGCGGCCCCGCCACTGTAACGGGCAGTCGTAGCGGCTCACAGCCACTGGGGATTCCCGGGAAGGCGAGCCGGCTGCGCCCGAAGCCAGGAGACGTCTTCGTTCGCGCCACCAGTTAATTCCCTCGCGGGAGGGATGGTGCTGCGCAGGCTTCTCCTCGCCGTATGCCTGGTCGCTGGTTGCGGGCCGTCCGACCGCCCCGCAGTCAGAACGTCCAACCGAATCGTTTCACTACTCCCTTCATTTACCGAGATTCTGTTTGCCATCGGCGCGGGCGATCGCGTCGTCGGACGCACGGCGTGGTGTGACTATCCGCCCGCAGCCCTCGCCGTTCCGAGTGTCGGCGATGGTATGCCACCCAACGTCGAAGCGGTCGCGGCACGCAATCCTGATCTCGTGGTGCTGTACAACTCCGGTCCGAACGTCACCGCGGCCCAGCAGCTGGAGCGGATCGGGATCAAGTCGGTGCTGCTCGATCTCAACCGGTTAGAGGATCTGGGGCCCGCGACGCGCAGGTTGGGCCAGCTCACCGGCCTCGAGCAGCGCGCCGAGTCTCTCGCGACCGCGATGGACAGTTTGCGCTACCGCCCCATACCGCCCCCTACCGCGACCGTCGCTTTTGTCGTCTGGGACAACCCGCCCATCATCATCGGCCGCGGCAGCTACCTGGATCAGCTTGCCACCCTCGCCGGCGCGAGGAACGTGTTCACCGACGTGGAGAAGCCCTCATCGCAGGTCTCGCTGGAGACGATCGCTACACGCGATCCGGAGTGGATCGCGGTACTCTCCGATTCCGCGGCCACTCCTCCGTTTGCGAAACGGCGCGAATGGCGGGCCGTGCGCGCGGTGCGCGACGGACGGTTCCTCCTGCTGCAAGGCTCGCTCTTCGGGCGGCTGGGTCCGCGCACGGGGCAGGCAGTCGAGCAACTGCGCGTCCTCATCGAGCGAGGCGGGCGATGAAGTGGATAGTGCTTAGCCTCGCGGCGTTTCTGGCGGTCGTCACGAGCATCCTCGTCGGCCCTGCCGCTGTGCCCCTGAGTGACGTTTTTCACTCGGACATCATCCGGAATCTCCGCGCGCCGCGCGCCGTCCTCGCGTTTCTGGTTGGCGGCGCACTCGGCGTCGCAGGAGCCGGGCTCCAGGCGGTGGTGCGCAATCCCCTGGCCGATCCGTTCCTCCTGGGCTTGTCGGGCGGAGCAGGGCTCGGCGCGGTGCTTGCGATTGCGTTGCATCTCACCGGGCCGTGGGCGCTGCCGATCGCCGCATTCGCTGGTGCCCTGGCTGCCTTGACACTGGTGTATCGACTGGGGCTGATCGGCGGCGCCGCGCTCGATCCCCGCATTCTGCTGCTCGGCGGCGTCGCGGTGGGAGCGTTCGCGGCCGCGATCACCACGGCGATCGTCGCGCTTGCCGACGCTGCTGAGCTGCGCAACGCCTTCTTGTGGCTGTGGGGTGGACTGTCGAGCGCATCGTGGGACTCGGTTCTCGTGGTCGCGCTCTACACACCGGTGCCTCTTGCCGTGTTGCTCGCTGCGGCGCGGCCTCTGGATCTGCTGGCGCTTGGTGAAGAACCGGCCAGCTATCTCGGGGCCGATGTCGAGGTGGTGAAGCGCCGCGTGTATCTCGCCGCGTCGCTCCTCACCGCCGCGGCAGTTGCGGTCTCCGGCGTGATCGGATTCGTGGGACTAGTAGTCCCCCATATCGCACGCATCGCCTGGGGACACCGGCACCGCGCGCTCTTGCCGGCCGCGTTCCTCGCCGGCGGCACTCTGCTCGCGCTCGCCGACACCATCGCCCGCACCGTCGTGGCGCCGCGAGAGCTGCCTGTCGGTGTCGTGACCGCGCTCATCGGTGTGCCACTATTTGTCTTGCTGCTACGACGTTGGACGATCGCGTGAGCCATGTGCGTGGTGCGTGGTGCTGAAGCTTGAGAATGTCCACTATCGCTATCCCGGCGCGTCACGAGATGCGGTCGCTGGAGTTTCCCTCACGGTGGCTCCTGGAGCGTTTCACGCCGTGCTCGGCCCGAACGGCAGCGGGAAAACGACGCTTGTTCGAATCGCGCTCGGCACGCTCGAGCCTTCCGCCGGACGCGCCGAAATCGAAGGACGGCCGGCGCGCACGTGGCGGCGTCAGGAGCTGGCACGCCTCGTGGGTGTGGTGCCGCAGCGTGAGGACAATCTGTTTCCGCAGCGCGTGCGCGAGACGGTCCTGCTCGGCCGCTATCCCCATCTCTCCATGTGGGGCAAGGAGCGCGCGGACGATCACGCAGCCGTAGATCGGGCCCTGGCGGCGTGCGACGCTCAACATCTTGCGGACCGGTGGGTCTGGACGCTGTCGGGCGGCGAGTATCAGCGCGTTCGCGTCGCACGCGCGCTTGCGCAGGAGCCCCGGCTTCTGGTTTTGGACGAGCCGGGCATATCGCTCGACCTGCGCCACGAGATGACCCTGTTCGAGCTGATCCGCACCCTCGTTGATGACAAAGGCCTTGGCGTGCTGATGATCACCCACGACCTCAACCTCGCTGCCCGGTTTGCCGATTCGTTGATGCTGTTGAGTGAAGGCAAAGCCGTCGCCTCCGGCGCTCCCGCGGACGTGCTCACCCGGGAGTCTATCGAGCGCGTGTTCTCCTGGCCCGTCGCCCTGCAGACCGTCGATGGCCGGCCCCACATGGTCCCTCTCCGTCAATCGAAGGGTTCCCACGTATGAATGTCATGTTGCTCGTGCTGACGCTCGCCGCGCAGCAGCCACAGGATACCGTCGTGCTGAAGCCCATCGTCGTTACGGGTACGCGCGTGCCCGTTCCGCTGGACAACGTGTCATCGGCGGTGACGGTGCTGCGGGGCGAAGACCTGATCACGAGAGGCATTCGAACCGTCGCCGACGCGCTGCAGCTCGTGCCCGCGGCGTCAATTGTCGAGTCGGGCAGCTTCGGAGGGCAGACATCGCTGTTCATGCGCGGCGGCGAAAGCGATTACGTCAAGGTGCTGCTCGATGGCGTGCCGCTGAACCAACCGGGTGGCAGTATCGATCTGGCTCATCTCACAACCGATAATGTGGAACGGATCGAGATTCTGCGCGGGCCGGCCAGTGTGCTGTACGGCTCCGATGCGATGACGGGAGTTGTCCAGATCTTCACGAAGCGGGGTGCGACCAACCACACCCTGGGGGCAGAACTGCGCGCGGGGACATATGGCTCGACCGATGCCGCGCTGGATCTTGCGGGACAAACCATTGGGGGGGCGAGCAAGCTGACGTACTCCGCTCGGGCTTCTCGATTCGCGACAAACGGGCTGTACGACTACAACAACGATTACCGCAATACTGTCATCAGCGCGGGGATGGACTTCGCTCCCGATGCGCGTTCGACCATCGGCCTCACGTATCGCTACGCTGACGATCTGTATCACTTCCCTACGGACGGGGGGGGAGCGCCGGTCGATTCCAATCAACGGACGGCCGAACGCGGGCCCGTACTCGGTCTGAGTGCAAATCGCATCATGGGAGCGTTCGAGTTGCGGATTTCGGCAGCCGGGAAGGAAGCGCGGCTGTTCTACAACGATGAGCCCGACTCGCCGGCGGACTCGGCAACGTTCTCGAGCAATGACTATGTGCGCAGGGCTTCGGCGAGCGCGCTGCTCGACTGGCGACCGCGCGCCACGATTAACGTGACAGCGGGTCTCGAGTATGAGGACGAGCGCCAGCAGGGCACGAGCGAATTCAGTCCGGGCCCCGGAGCAGTATTCCGTAACGCGTTCGAAGTCCAGCGCCACAATACCGGCTATCTCGCGCAAAGTCTGTTCAGTGCGGGACGCGCGGCGATAACGGTGGGGGCCCGACTTGACGATAATTCGCAGTTCGGCACGCACGCGACTTACCGCGCGGGGCTCGTGTTCCGCGTGCGAGAACGGACCCGGTTTCGGTTTTCCACTGGGACGGGCTTCAAAGAGCCGACGTTCTTTGAGAACCTGGGTCGAGGCTCCGTGACGGGCAATCCCTATCTCGATCCTGAGCGCTCGCAGAGCTGGGAATTCGGCGTCGAGCAGGGATTGGCGGGCAACCGTGGCTCGATCGCCGTGATTTATTTCAATCAACGGTTTCGCGACTTGATCGAGTTCAACCCGGCGCCGCCGGTTGGACAACCCAATTACTTCAATGTCGGTGCCGCCACGGCGAACGGTGTTGAGGCCACGGTCGCCGCGAACCTGTCGCCGACCCTCGTGTTCTCGGTTCACTACACCTACCTCCACACGCGCGTCGACGAATCCGGCTCACCGAGCGTTGGCCTGTTCGTCCCCGGAGAGGCTTTGATTCGCCGCCCGGATCACACCGTCGCGCCCGAGTTGGCGGCCACGGTGGGCCGTGCTCATATGACGCTTGGGGCGCGATGGGTGGGGCGGCGCGCGGACATCGATTTTAGCCAGCCTCTGGGTCCAGCACGCGTGGAGCTCGATCCCTACACACGCGTGAATTTCGCCATTCAATACGATCTCGGCCGCTTCATGCTCTCAGGCCGCGTCCAGAACTTGTTCGATGACCAGACGGAGGAGGTCGCGGGATACCGGCCAAGGGGGCGGACGGTACTGATCGGGGGGCGGTTCGCGCTGGCGCTGTGAACTGCACCAAAGCTCATGGACGCCGGGTGCCAATAGAACTCCGGAGCCGAACCCCCTAGCTTTCGCCTGGAGGAGGAGTCTCTCGATGCGTTGTCTCATGCTTGCCTTTTTGTTCGCCGCTGTCGCATCACGCGCGTCTGCCCAGGCTCCCAAAATCACTCCGGCCGGCGACCCATCCGTTCGCAACGACACGATCTACCGGCTCGCGGTGAACGCCGCCGACTACCCGGAGGATGACTACATCTATCTGCTCGATGACGGCGTCGTCCGCTTCGAATCCGACGGGCGCGGCACCCGGACCTACCGGCAAGTGATTCAGATTCTCAATCAGGACGGCGCCGAGGCGTGGGGCGAGCAGAGTTTCTCGTATTCGAGTGGCTCCGAGCGGCTGACCGTGAACTGGATCCGCGTGCTCACGACTACCGGCGAGGTCATCAGCGCGCGGCCGGCGCACGAGCAGGAATCGCTCGCGCCCGTGGCGTTCGAGGCGCCCGTGTATTCCGACCAGAAAATCCGTCGCGTCACTTTGAGCGGCGTCGCTCCGGGCACATTGGTAGACTGGAGTTACACCGTCGAGCGCGTGAAACCGCTCGTGCCCGGAGACTATCACACCGGTTGGCGGGTGACGACCGGACTGCTCACCCGCCGCTCGCGCCTGATGGTCGACGTCCCCGCTTCGGTCACGCCCCGGATTCAGGAGCACAACGTTCGGTTCAAGCGCGATGAGGTGCAGGCGCGCGGCAGGCGTGTGTACACCTGGGCGACCAGGGACGTGCATAAAGTCGAAGGTGAGCCGTTCGCCGCCTCACCCAATACGCTCTCGGTCCACATCGACGTGGCGGCACCGATCACCTGGGCACACCTGGCGAAGTGGTACGCCGGCTTGTCGTCCGCTCGCTACGCCGTGAATCCGGTGCTGGCCGCGCAGCTCGCGGAGCACGTGAAGGACGCGCGCGGTCTCGAGGACTCGCTGCGCGCGGTGCATCGCTGGGTGTCACAGGACTTCCGCTACGTCTCGTTGTCCCTCGGCATCGGTGGGTACTTGCCGCGCCTGCCTTCCGAAGTGGTCGCGACCCGTTACGGCGACTGCAAAGACAAGGCGACGCTCTTCATTGCCCTCGCACGCCGCATGGGCCTCAACGCGTATCCCGTTCTGCTCAGCTCGAGTGGCAGCGCAGACTCGACCTTGCCGTCGATGGAACAGTTCGACCACATGATTGCAGCAGTCGATCGGCCGGCAGCGAACGGTGGACGGCTCTATCTCGATTTGACTTCCGAGCTCACGCCATACGGCGAGCTGCCGCCGGCGGAAGAAGGCTCGTTCGCGCTCGTCGTGCATGACGACGGCAGCTTCGAGAGCGTGACGCTGCCGGAGCGCCCCGCAACGGCCAACCGGTCGGACACCCGCATTCAGGGCCAGCTCGACGCCGAAGGGCGATTCAGCGGCCGTTACCTCGAGACGAAGACGGGCTCACTCCAGTACGACATGCGCAGCGCCTATGCCCGCGTCTTCAGCAAAGATGAGCTGAGCCGGCTGACCCAGGCGCTGGCAAACGGAATCTTTGCGGGCGCCTCCGGCGACAGCCTCTCGCTCTTCGATGGTCGCGATCTCCAGGCAAAGCCCGCTCTGGCGGTGACCGTGCGGGATGCGCCGGTGTTGTCCGGAACGGGTGGCACGCGGATCTTCACGCTGCCGGACGCGCTGCCCAACTACGCGTCTCTTGGCCTGGTGTCGTCGCTCGAGCGACGCAAGCCGCGCCGCTACCCCATCGATATTGGCGACATCATCGGACCGATCGAGATCTTTTCCGAGCTGCGGATGACCCTCCCGCCGGGATGGAAGGCTGAGCTTCCGGCCGGCGTCTCGGAGAAGAGCAAGTTCGGCCGTTACACCGCCGAATACGTGCAGGAGGGGCGCGAGCTGCGTGTCACGCGCCAAATGTCGGGTGCCAAGGGAACGGCGCCTCCGGAGGACATCGACGCACTCATCGCCTGGCTCCGCGCAATTTCCCAGGACGACGTCAAGTTCATCGTGCTCCATCCGGGGCCGTGATATTCTTCTCACGTGAGCCTTGTCTCTACACCGGCGATCGTCCTGCGCACGTATCCGTACAGCGAGACGTCCAAAATCGTCCGCCTGGCGACGCGCGATTATGGTGTGCAGAGTGTCATCGCCAAAGGCGTGTTGCGGCCGCGCAGTCCGTTCGGTGCGGCGCTCGAAACGCTGAGCGAAGGCGTCGCG
Organism: Gemmatimonadales bacterium; assembly: GCA_035251445.1. Classification (GTDB taxonomy): domain Bacteria; phylum Gemmatimonadota; class Gemmatimonadetes; order Gemmatimonadales; family GWC2-71-9; genus 20CM-2-65-7. Next base: position 16,379 of record DATFEG010000073.1, read on the forward strand.
CAGCTCTATCATAAGGAGACGCGCGAGCTGCAGACGCTCGCCGCATTCGATGTCACGCAGCTGCGCCGCGGGCTTGCGTCGGACGTCGGTCGGTTTGCCGGGGCGACTGCGCTAGCGGAAGTGATCCTGAAAATGGCGCCACCCGCGCCGCTGCCCGACGCGTACGATGCCTTCATCCAGGGACTCGATGCTCTGTCGACGGCGCCGGCGGGGCGGGCCGATGCGGTCGCCGTGCGGTGGCTGTGGCTGGTCGTCGGCGTGCTGGGGTTCGCGCCAGAGCTGGCGACGTGCGTGCGCGATGGCAACGCACCGCGTGATTCGGGAACAGTCGCCTTCAGCATTGCCGAGGGCGGCGTGTTGTGCGCCGGCTGCGCCGGTCTGCAGCCGCCCACCAAACTTCCACAGCAAGCGTACCGCGATCTCCTGGCGCTGAACGACGCCGGCGCGGAACTCCCCGCACTCGACGCCGCGCACGCCGCCGCTCATCGGCGGCTGGTGGCGCGTTTCATCCGTCATCATCTCGACGAGTCGCCTCGCAACGGGGGTGGGGGACGCGAGCCCAAGGCGAGCGCGATCGACATCTGGGAACGGGGCGCGTGGGTCGCTTCGTAATCGGTACCGCCGGCCACATCGATCACGGCAAGACTGCCCTCGTAAAGGCGCTGACCGGTGTCGACACCGACCGCTGGGAAGAGGAAAAGCGGCGCGGGATCACGATCGATCTGGGCTTTGCCCCCATCGATCTTCCCGGCGGCGTTCAGGCAAGTATCGTCGACGTCCCGGGACACGAGGGCTTCGTCAAAAACATGCTGGCGGGCGCGACAGGAATCGACATCGCGCTGCTCGTGATCGCAACCGACGAAGGCATCATGCCTCAAACCGCGGAGCATTTGGCCATTCTCGAGCTGCTCGGGGTGCGCCGTGGAATTCCGGTACTCACCAAGAGTGACCTGGCCGATGCGGAATGGCTCGGCCTGGTGCAGACGGACGTCGCTGCCCGGCTGGCGCAGAGCAGAGTGGCGTGGACCTCGCCAATCGCCGTCTCCGCGGTTACAGGAGCGGGTTTGGACGATCTGAGAAAGTCTTTGGCAGAGATTGTGGACGATCTTCCCGAGCGGCATACGGACGATCACTTCCGACTCCCGATCGATCGGGTATTTGCGCTGCCCGGCGCGGGGACGGTCGTAACAGGCTCGACCTGGAGCGGGACCATCGCTGTTGGAGCGGGCGTGCGGCTCTTGCCGCTGGATCGGGACGCACGCGTGCGGTCGATAGAAGTACATGGGCAGGAGACGCAGGCCGCGGGCCCAGGCCGCCGCACGGCCCTCGCCCTGGTGGGTGCGGCGCGCGAGGAGCTCGAACGCGGTGACGTCGCCGTCACGGGCGCCGGGTGGACTCCCACGACCACCCTCGACGTCTCGCTCCACGTTCTTCCAGCCGTCAGGAAGCCCCTCGCAGTTCGAACCCGAATTCGAGTGCATCTGGGAACAGCCGAGGTTCTGGGTCGCGTCGCGCAGGTGCCGGCAATCAGTCCCGGGCAAACGGGCCTCGCCCGGCTGTTGCTCGAAAAGCCACTCGTCGCGCGCGGCGGAGACCACTTTGTGATCCGCAGCTTCTCACCCGTCACCACGATTGGTGGGGGGATCGTGCTTGACCCCTTCCCACCCAAACGGCCCCGTGTCTCAGAGCGCGGCTTCGGTCTGAGTCAACCGGCCGCCGAGCGACTCGGTCGTTTCGTCGAAGAGGCAGGCCTCGGGGGCGTGCGTGTGACCGATATCCCGGTGCGCCTCGGCATTCGGCCGGGCGAAGTCGCACAGACGATCGAGGCGACGGGGAAGGGGGTGCTGCAAATAGGCGATTTGCTCGTGGCACGCCGCGCGATCTCGGCGGAAGTTGAACGCGTGGCGAAAGCCGTCGCCGAGTACCACGACGCGCACCCTCTCGATGCGGGGCTCTCCCTCCAAGCACTGCGCGCGAGTGTCAACGCGCCCGCCGCAGTGCACGATGTAATTATTGACTTCGGCGTGAAAAAGCAGGCATTTGAGGTTGCGGGGAGCGGCGCTGTCGTGCGGAAACCCGGTTGGCAGGCGGCGATGCGCAACCGTGCAGGTGATGCCGGAGGACGCATCGCGCAACGCCTGGCCGATGCACGCTGGCAGCTCCCGACGGTATCGGAGTTGCAGCGCGAATTGGCGGATCCGTCAGTGCCCGCGCTTTTGGCGCATTTGGCGCGCGAGGGCGCGGTCGAGCGGGTCGACCAGGAGCGGTACGCCGTAAAACCGGCGTTGGAGGACTTCCGTCGGGCCGTCGAGGAGACGTTGCGGGAGCTCGGCTCGGCCACGCCGGCGCAATTCCGGGACCGTCTTGGCCTGACTCGCAAGTACTTGATCCCGCTGTTGGAGTGGGCGGACCGGCGGGGAATAACGAGCCGTAAGGGAGATACCCGGGTACTTCGTTCTTGACAGGGTGGAAGCGCGCTTCCTAACGTTGTGTAGGAGTCAAGTCACCACGCGCCCGTACCAACCAAGGAGAGCGGTCTAACGCATCTTTACGTTCGCAGAGGAGTCGGGGATGAAGCTGTACGTCTGGGCATTGCTCGTTGGAGGCCTGAGCGTAGTTGCAGGTGTAGACGGGGTCTTGGGACAGGCATCGCCTCCACCACAGGTGGAGCTGAAGCAGAATTACCCGAATCCCTTCAATCCGGCGACCACCATTCCGTTCACCTTGAACGGTGAATTGTTCGCGAACGGCCACCGGCCCAAAGTCTCGCTCAAGATTTACAACGTGCTGGCGCAACACGTGGCAACGCCCATCCTGCAGGGAACGGGCGAAGATCTCAACGATCTCGAGTTGACCTGCGCCACGCCGAGCACTGGTTGCACGTTCAATGCGTACTGGGACGGCAAAGTGCTGAGGACGGACAAGGAAGCGGCTTCGGGCGTCTACATTTACCAGCTGGTTGTCGATGGGAAGCGGTATACCAAGAAGATGATTGTCATGAAATAAGGGCGGCGAGGTAATACGGCGGCGAGGTAAAGCGGCGGCGTAGAAAGACGGCGGCGTAGAAAGACGGCGGCGGGGGGCGGCCGCCGCATTACCTCGCCGCCGTTTCATCACGCCGCCGCCGTTTCACGCCGCCGCTTCATCCCGCCGCCGCTTTATCTCGCCGCCGTTTTATCACGCCGCCGCCTTACCTCGCCGCCATTTTGGCGTATTTATGAGGCACAGCCATTGCTCAAAGGCCGAGCATGATCCAACCAGATCGACTAACCGTAAAGGGCGCCGAAGCCCTCCAGCAGGCCGCAGCGCTCGCCCGGTCAAAAGGGAATCCAGTCGTCAACGACGCGCATCTGTTTTACGCCCTTCTCCAGCAAGACGAAGGCATCGTCGTTCCGCTGCTCCAAAAAGCCGGGCTCAATGTCACGCAACTGCAAGCCGAGACCGAGCGGGAGATCGGTCGCTTCCCCAAGCAGTCGGGCGGGGCAGATCCGACGCTCTCTCGCGAGTTGTCGCGCGTCTTGGATCGCGCCGACGAGGAAGCGAAGCAGCTCGGGGATGCGTACGTCTCTACGGAGCACGTACTGCTCGCGCTCGCCGAAGAGAAAGGGACGACTGCCCGCCAATTGCTCTCGGCGAACGGGGTCGATCGCCAGGTGCTGCTGACGGCGCTCGAAGCGGTGCGCGGGGCGCATCGCGTCACCGATCAGGAGCCCGAAAACAAATATCAGGCGTTGCAGCGCTTCACCCGCGATCTCACGGACATCGCGCGCAAGGGAAAGCTCGATCCTGTCATCGGACGGGATGAAGAAATCCGGCGCGTCATGCAGGTGTTGTCGCGCCGCACGAAGAACAACCCCGTATTGATCGGGGAGCCGGGCGTCGGGAAGACGGCGATCGTCGAAGGATTGGCGCAGCGCATCGTCAACGGCGACGTCCCTGATTCGCTCAAGAACAAGCATCTCGTGGCGCTGGACATCGGCGCGCTCGTCGCGGGCACGAAGTACCGCGGTGAATTCGAAGAGCGGCTCAAATCGGTGCTGAAGGAGATCACGACAACCGAGGGTCGCTACATCGTGTTTATCGACGAGCTCCATACACTCGTCGGCGCGGGTGGTGCGGAGGGCGCGGTCGATGCGTCGAACATGCTGAAGCCCGCGCTGGCGCGCGGCGAGCTGCACGTCGTGGGCGCGACCACGCTCGATGAATACCGCAAGCACGTAGAGAAGGATGCGGCGCTCGAGCGACGTTTCCAGCAGGTCTATGTCGGCGAGCCATCGGTGGAGGATACGATCGCGATCCTGCGCGGCCTGAAGGAGCGCTACGAGGTCCATCACGGCATTCGCATCACCGACAACGCAATCGTCGCCGCCGCAACCCTCTCGCATCGTTATATCACCGACCGCTTCCTGCCCGACAAGGCGATCGACCTGGTCGACGAGGCCGCGGCCCGGCTGCGGATCGCGATCGACTCGCTGCCCCAGGAGATCGACGAAGTCGAGCGCAAGATCACACAGCTCGAGATCGAGCTCGCCGCGCTGGCCAAGGAAAAAGACAAAGCATCCAAGGAACGGCGCGACAAGATCCAGCACGAAATCGCGGAGCTCCGGGAGCGTTCGAACGCGATGAAGGCGCAATGGACGGCTGAGAAGGATGCCATTCAGAAGATTCAGGCGAAAAAAGCGGAGCTCGAGCAACTGCGCATGGAGGCGGAGCAGGCCACGCGGCGCGGCGACCTGCAGAAGGCGGCGGAGATCAGTTACGGGCGCCTTCCCGCAACCGAGCAGGAGATCGCCCAGTTCGAGAAGCGGCTCGCCGAGATTCAGAAGAAGGACAAGTACCTGAAGGAAGAAGTGGACGCGGAGGACATCGCGGAGATCGTGTCGAAGTGGACCGGCATCCCCGTCACCAAGATGCTGGAGTCGGAGAAGGCGCGGCTGCTCAAGCTGGAAGACGAGTTGGGCCGCCGGGTGATCGGGCAGCGCGAGGCGGTGACGGCCGTCGCGAACGCGGTGCGGCGCGCGCGCGCGGGGCTGCAGGATCCGAATCGTCCGACCGGCTCGTTCATCTTCCTCGGGCCGACGGGTGTCGGGAAGACCGAGACGGCTCGCGCGCTCGCGGAATTCCTGTTCGACGATGAGCGTGCGCTCGTGCGGCTCGACATGTCGGAGTACATGGAGAAGCATGCGGTCGCCCGGATGATCGGTGCGCCACCGGGATATGTCGGCTACGAGGAGGGCGGCCAGCTCTCGGAAGCGATTCGCCGCCGGCCGTATTCAGTTGTGTTGTTCGACGAAATCGAGAAGGCTCATCAGGATGTGTTCAACGTCCTCCTCCAAATTCTCGACGATGGCCGGCTGACCGATTCCCAGGGTCGCACGGTCGATTTCCGGAACACGGTGCTGATCATGACGTCGAACATCGGCTCGCAGTATCTCATCGAGGCGGAGACCGGGAACGTCGCGTGGGAGCAGGCCGAGACCAAGGTCATGGAGCTATTGCGCCAGGCGTTCAAGCCAGAGTTCCTGAACCGCGTGGACGACATCATCATCTTCCGGCCGCTGTCGCACGAGGATATCGGGAAGATCGTGGACATCCAGATCAAGCGGGTCGAGCGGTTGCTGGGCGATCGCAAGATCACGATGGAGGTCACCCCGGCGGCCAAGCAGCTGCTCGTGGCCGAAGGGTACGATCCGGTGTACGGCGCGCGGCCGCTCAAGCGGGCGATTCAGCGGCTGTTGCAAAACCCGCTGGCAGTTGCCGTGCTCGAGGGGCAGTACGGGGAAGGGGATCGCGTGCGCGTCGATCGTACGACAGACGGCAATTCACTGAGCTTCGAGAAGGCGCGGGAGTCCGTGCGTGCTTAAAGGCCGTGCGTCGTGCGTGGTGCGTCGTGCGTGGTAGTGTCGGGATGGACCGCGCCCTGGAACAGGCCCGTGTAGCCGCGACAAAAGACGAAGTCCCGATCGGGGCCGTCATTATGCGGGGCGGAGAGATCGTTGCGGAGGCCCACAACGAGACCGTCGCACGCCGCAATCCAACGCTGCATGCCGAGATGCTGGCGATTGAGCGTGCGCTCGAGACGCTCGAAACCGACCGGCTGATCGACTGTACGCTGTACGTCACGATCGAGCCGTGCGCGCAGTGTGCCGGGGCGATTGTGCTGGCGAAGGTGGGGAAGCTGGTGTTCGGGGCGTACGATGAAAAAGCGGGGATGTGCGGGTCGTTGGGGGATTTGGTGCGCCATCCGCAGTTGAATCACCGGGTGGAGGTAAGGGGCGGGGTTGAGGCGGAGCAATGCGCGGAGTTGATCCGCGAGTTCTTTGCGGCGCGGCGCCCTTAAAGGGCGGCTAGTCGACACGATTCCCCGGCTCTACGATTTGTACACACGCCGTAGCGCCTCCCGCCAGAGTGCTTCGGGAGCCAGTCGCACGGCGTCGAGCAACCCAACGTTCACGAGCAGTAGGCTCAATAATCGCTGGCGCGACTCCGCGTGTTCGTAGGTGTCGAAGAGGTATCCCTTCAACAGCTCGAACTTCTCAGGTGTATTGGCTCGGAACTCCTCGACGTTGATAGCGCGGGCCTCGAGATCTGGGATCGGCAGCTGGTCCGGGGCTTGCATGGAGGCACTCCCGATGCGGCGGTAGATCGATCGCTGTCTAACTTCCCACGATGTCCTCGCGCGCAATATGCGAACGCCATTGCGCACATGCATAGCGCAAAAAAACGCGCGCGCTTGCGTTTCGGGGCGTTGCTTGTCTGGCACTCCCCAAGTGCTCGCGCCGTGCGTCCGATCCTTGGGCGGCGTAGGCGCCTGGCTCATCTGACCATATATGACTATCATATGGTCATGAAAAACAGTGTCCGGGTGGCCGAGCTGAAGAGCCGGTTGAGCGAATACCTGCGCCGCGTGCGCCGTGGCGAGACCATCACGGTGCTTGACCGCGACACGCCCGTTGCGCGGCTCGAGCCTGTGGCCGCGGACAGGTCGCGTCTCATCGTGCGCGAGCCGGCGGCCGGCGCGCCTGCGCTGCGTGATCTGCGTCTCCCGCCACCGCTCAAGACCAAGCGCGACATCCTGGAGTTGCTCGACGACGAGCGCGGCGAGCAGTGATCGCCTACCTGGAGTCGTCGGTGATCCTGCGGCTCGTGTTAGGTCAACCCGGTGCCTTGCGGGAATGGCGCAGGCTCGAGGGCGCAGCCACAAGTGTGCTGACCGAGGTTGAATGCCTGCGCACGTTGGATCGTTTGCGGCTGACGGAACGCATCGCCGAGCGTGACATTGCCGAACGACGCGCCGCGGTCTACGACCTCCTGAGGAGTGTGGCGCTGATCGAGTTGAGCCGGCCAGTCCTCAGTCGCGCTAGCCAACCGCTTCCGCTCGCGCTCCGGACGCTGGACGCGTTGCATCTGGCGAGCGCGCTCGAGTGGCGTGAATACGCCGGCGACGACGTAGTGCTAGCGACGCACGACGCGCGACTCGGTGCGGCCGGGCGCGCGCTTGGGCTCGTCACGGTAGGCACGTAAGTGCACGGGAAATGGCTTGCACACCCGTGCGCGGTGCGTGGTGCGTGGTGCGTAAAACCGCGGCGGGAATGGAGGCAGCGCTCGCACAGGCGCGGCTCGCCGCGTCCAAGGGCAAATTGCCGATTGGTGCGGTAGGCATGCGCGGTGACGGATCGGAGCGATTGAAATCTCGAGCGCGGACAGTCGGCGGTTCGATCATTCAGCCTGAAGTCATGCATTGGGAACCGGAAGGCATGCAGAAGCGCTGGTGCTCGATTTCCAGGAAATCTTCCGCGATGTCACCTAGGTGTTCGATGGGCGATCGCGCGGCTTTTAGAGCAAGGCCTGCACGGCAGCAGCTGCCTCGCTGATCTGCGGGTCGGAGAGATAGGGCGCTGGTCCCAACCGCAGCGTGTTGTCCCGATAGTCCGTCCAAATGTTCTGCTTTCGGAGGGCTCGCTGAAGACGCGCGGCTTGCGGCGTGGTGCGTGCCAGGAATCCACCGATTCCATCGTTCCTGCTGCCATCTGACAGAATCTCGAGCTGATGCTGATTGAGCTCTCGCAGCTTCTGCGGCGTCAGCTTCTGCTCCTCAAAAAATTTGAACACCGCCGCCGCCCTGTAGTGACTGGTGAAATCGTATGTAGCCCCCGCGAACCTTGCCGGCCCCGGCCCATACATCACCCGCCCGTCCTTCGGTGCTCGACTCAGATTCGTGAACTCACTGAACCACCCGGTCACGACCGGCCGTAAATCCGTGTCTTGCGGAAATCGCAGAAACGCATTGCCCGGCCCTAACTGGCAGTATTTGTAGCCGCCTCCGACCACGTACGCCCTTTGCAGACCTTCTTCTGTAAGAGAGAACGGCACGACGTTGAGCGCGTGATAGGCATCGACCAACAGCTCGGCGCCCACCCGATCGCAGGCTTCCTGAACGGCCCGGAGATGCGGGATGATATGGGCGTTCGCGTACAGCACCGCCGAGACCAAGACCGCTGCCGTGCGATCGTCGACTGTGATGGCCAGGCGCTCGGCCAACGTCATCGCCGGCATCGCCGGCACCTTGACGATCTCGATGCCTTCTTCCGCCAGACGATCGAGCTGGCGCCGAATCGTGTGAAACTCCCCGTCGGTGGTGACCAGCTGAGGGCGCTTGCGCAAGGGAAGCGCCGAGAGGAATCGAACCACGAGCTCATGCGTATTCTGCGCCAGTGCGATGCGCTCAGGTGTGTCGTCCAGCAGCCGCGCGAATCCGCGCCGTACCTCGTTCGCTTTCTCGAACGCAAGGTCCCACACATCATCGACGTGTTCGGCCGTATCGAGCCATGCTTGCTGCTGCGCCTCGAACGCAACATCGGGCCACGCTTGATGCGAATGGCCCGTCAGGAGAATCCGTTCTGTCACGCGAAAGCGCGTGTAATGCTTCGCCAATTCCTCAGGATTGATCATGCCTTTGCCGCCCTTCGCCGCCGCCTCACCTCGCCGCCCCTCACAGTTCCGACCTGATCGCCCACAAATCCGGAAACGCCGGCTGATTCAATGTCTTCATTAAGTACTCCGCACCCGCCGACCCACCCGTCCCCATCTTCGTCCCAATCGTCCGCTGCACCATCTTCACGTGACGATACCGCCACTCCATGAACCCCTCATCGAGATCGACCAGCCGCTCAGCGATCGAGGCCACCGTCGGATTCTTCCGGTAGACATCGATGAGAATCTTCTGGACCTCGGGAGCCGGCTCCACGGGCAACGTGACGTCGCGTCTCAACAGCTCCGGGGGAATCGTGTAGCCGTTGGCATCCAGATAATGAAGAAACGCATCCCACAACGTCGGCTGCGCAAAGCGGTCCTCGACGATCTTCCGATGCGCGCTGCCCGCCGGATAGCGCTCGAACGACGGCCGGCCTTTCTTGCCGAGCACGAATTCGATCGCCCGAAACTGATGAGACTGAAACCCGCTCCCCGATTCGAGACGGTCGCGGAACGTGAGAAAGTTGAGCGGTGTCATCGTCTCGAGCACATCGATCTGCGCAACTAACGTCTTGAGAATCGTGAGGATTCGCTTCAACGTGGCAGCAGCGAGCGGCGTGTCGTTGCCACGCAGCATGCGCTGGAGGAAGTCCAGCTCGTGCAGGACTTCTTTGAACCACAGCTCGTAGATCTGGTGAATGATGACGAACAATGTCTCATCGTGCTCCAACTCACCTGGACGCGGGGCCTGGAGAGAGAGTAGCTCGTCGAGCTTCAGGTAGCTGGAGTAGGTGACGGTCATGTGAATCCTGGATTTCGGAGTTTGGAGTTTGGAGATGGGGACGTTCTTGCTAGATCCCAGCTCCTGACTCCCAACTCCTCAAGGTCTCGGTTTGTACCGATTCAGCGTCGCATACGGATCAGGCCAGGGCAGGGGATAACCCTGCTCGTACGCTGCATGCCGGGTCCAATAGGGATCCCACAGATGAGCTCTCGCTAACACGCACAGATCTGCCCGGCCGGCCGCGAGTATCGTGTTCACATCCTGATAGGACGAGATATTGCCGACCGCCATCGTGGCGATGCCCACCTCATGCCGAATCCGATCAGCGAACGGCGTCTGAAACTGGCGGCCATACTGCGGCTTGGCGTCGGCGATCGTCTGACCTGCCGAAACATCGGTGATGTCGCAGTCGTGGGCCTTGAGTAGACGAGCCACCTCGACGGCATCGGCTGGCTGGTTGCCCGCGGGATGCCAATCCACCGCCGAGATCCGGACCGACATCGGCTTGTGCGCCGGCCAGACCGTCCGAACGGCATCAAAGACCTCGAGCGGAAATCGCATCCGGTTCTGGAGCGAGCCGCCGTACTGATCCGTGCGCTTGTTCGTGAGCGGCGAGATGAAGCTCGCCATCAGGTAACCGTGCGCGAAATGCAGCTCCAGCAGATCGAATCCCGCCTCATTCGTCATCTCCGCTGCACGGACGAAATCGCGCTTGACCTCGTCCATGTCGGCGCGGGTCATCTCCTTGGGGACCTGACTGTGGGGATAATAAGGAAGGGGCGAGGCCGAGATGATTGGCCAGTTATCCGATGGCAGCGGCTCGTCCATCCCCTCCCACATCCGTTGTGTTGACGCCTTGCGCCCAGCGTGGCCCAGCTGCATCGCGATTTTTGACGAACTATTTCGACGTACAAACTCGACGACTCTCTTCCACGCAGTTACATGTGCTGGCTTGTACATCCCCGCGCAACCCGGTGAGATCCGGCCTTCCCGCGACACGTCCGTCATCTCGACGAACACGAGCCCCGCGCCGCCCACCGCTCGACTCCCGATATGCACCAGATGCCATTCGTCGGGCATGCCGTCGTCGGAGCTGTACTGACACATGGGGGACACCACGACGCGGTTGCTCAACACCATGTCGCGCAGTTTGAGCGGGGTGAACATGGGGGGACGTGCGTCGTGCGTCGTGCGTCGTACGTGGGACTGTTTCTCGGCCTCCGCTTCATACCAGTCATCCACTTTTCGCACAAACTCGGGATCACGAACCTTCAGATTGTCGTGCGTGATGCGGAGGCTGCGCGTCAGCAGGTTGAAGGCAAACTGGATCGGTTCGAGGTTCATGTACCGCTCGGTGTCCTCGAACCACTGCAGACTCACCTGGGCCGCGCGCTGCAGGCTTTCGACTGCCGGACGGCGCTCTGTCTCGTAGGCAGCGAGAGCGGCGGGCACGTCGCGCTCGCGCCGCAGCGCGCTCGACAACGCGATCGCATCCTCGATTGCGAGCTTGGTGCCCGAGCCCACCGAAAAATGCGCCGTGTGCGCCGCATCGCCGACGAGCACGACATTCTGGTGCGACCAAATGGCGTTCTTGATCGTCACGAAGGTGCGCCACAGGGAACGGTTCTTGAGCAGGCGATGGCCTTCGAGCTCGTCTCTAAATAGCGCTTCGCAGAACCTCACCGTGTCGTCTTCGCTTGCCTTCTCGAGCCCGGCACTGCGCCACGTTTGCTCGGTCGCCTCGACGATGAACGTGGCGTGGCCGGGCTCGTACTGATACGCGTGCACTCGCCAGAGGCCGTGCGTGTCGCGCTTGAAGTAAAACGTGAAGGCAGGAAAGGGACGGGTGGTGCCCAGCCAGACAAACCGGTTTGCTCGCTCGTCCATGCTCGGCTGGAAGTGCTCGGCGTAGCGCTCACGCACGATGCTGTTGAACCCATCGGCGCCGAGCACGAGGTCGGCGTCGGCGTACACCGACGGATCGGTCACCTCCGTACCGACCTCTATGCACACCCCCAACTCCCGGCTCCGATCTCCCAACACCTGAAGTAACCTGCGGCGCGACAAGCCACTGAATCCATGGCCGCCCGAGCGAATGACCTGGCCGCGATAATGGATGTCGATGTCGTCCCAATGAAAAAACTCATGGGCGAGTGAGGCGTAGGTCTCGGGGTCTGCCGCAGCAAGATTGTTCTGTGTCGCATCGGAGAAGACCACGCCGAAGCCAAAGGTGTCGTCCAACCGGTTGCGTTCGAGAATCGTGATCTCGTGCGCGGGGTCGGTCTCCTTCATGAGTATCCCGAAGTACAGCGCTGCCGGCCCACCGCCGATCGCCACGATCCTCACTTGACGAGATGCCCCGCGATGATCAAGTGCTGGATCTCCGTCGTCCCCTCATAGATCCGGAGTGCCCGTACCGACCGATACAGGCGATCGACAGGATTATCGGCGAGCACCCCGCGGCCGCCCAGAATCTGCACCGCATCATCCACGATCCTCTGCGCCGCCTCCGTGGCGAACGACTTCGCCATCGCTGCCTCGAGCGTGACCCGGGGGGCGCCCCTGTCTTTCTCCCATGCGGCGCGATAGACGAGGAGACGTGCCGCGGTCAATTCCGTCGCCATCCGGGCCAGCTTCTCCTGGATCAGCTGAAAGTCGGCGATCGGCCGTCCGAATTGCTGCCGCGCTTTGGCGTGGGCGAGTGCCTCGGCGAGCGCTCGCGCCGCCATGCCGCAGGCCGCCGCGCCCACCGTGGCACGCACGCGGTCGAGCGTCGCCAAGCCCAGCTTGAAGCCTTCCCCTTCCTTATCCAGGCGACACGCGCCGGGGACGCGCGCTTTCTGAAACGCGATCTCGCCGAGCGGGTGGGGTGAGGAAAGTACCAGGGGACGGACCATGCGGACGCCGGGCGTGTCGGCAGGAACCACGAAGCAGGCTATACCCTTGTCGCGCTTCGCCCCGTCCGTCGTCGCAAACACGGTATAGAAGTCGGCAATCCCGGCATTCGAGATGAACGTTTTCGTGCCCGACAGCACGTAGTCATCGCCATCCTGCTCCGCCGTCGTTCCGAGCGACGCAACATCTGAACCGGCATCGGGTTCGGTCATGGCGAACGACGCCATCGCTTTCCCTTTGATGACGGGCTCGAGCCAGCGTGTGCGCATCGCCTCGTTGTCCGAGAGCAGCATCGGCACGACGCCGAGCGCTTGCAGCGCGAACACGGCATCGGCGAGCGGCGACGTCGCGCCGAGGGCTTCGCGGATCAGGCAACACGCGCGCCAGTCCTGATCGCGGATCGGCTCGAACCAGCCGGCGGCGCCGAGCATGCCGAGGAGATCGCGGGCCTGATGACGCCCCTCCGCGTCATCCGCCGGCTCTGCGAGCGGCGCCAGCAGGCGGGTCGCGAACCTCGTCACCTCCTCGGCGAGCGCGAGGTGCTTGTCGTCGAGGAAGGCGCGGACCGGCGCGGTATCAATCATCACGTGAATTTGGGCTCACGCTTGGATCGAAAGGCGGCGTGCGCTTCGCGGAAGTTTTCGCCCTGCATCAGCTTTGCCTGAACCTCGGCCTCATAGGCGAGCGCGGCCTCGAGTTCCAGCGTCGCTTCCACTTCGAGCGCCTGCTTTGTCACGTCCAGCGCGGCGGAGGGGCCACGGGCGAGCTTCTCGGCAACGGCGCGTGCCTCCGAGAGAACTTGCGCCTGCGGCACGACGCGATTGTAGAGGCCGATCTCGTAGGCGCGCTTGGCCTCGACGAAGTCCCCGGTCATGAGCATTTCGGTCGCGAGCCCATAGCCGACGATCCGCGGCAGCAGCCACGCCGCGCCCATGTCGGCGCCGGAGAGACCGACCTTGGTGAACAGGAACGCGATCTTCGCCGATTCCGCCGCGATCCGGATATCGCAGGCCGCGGCAATCACGGCACCGGCTCCCGCGACCGTCCCGTTCAACGCGCCGACGATGGGCCGGCGGCAGCGGCGCATCGCGAGGATGAGATCGCAGGTGAGACGAGTGAATTCGTGCAGAGCCTTGAGATCGCGGCCCAGCAGGGCGCCGATGATGCCCTCGACGTCGCCCCCCGAGCAGAACGCCCGGCCCGCCCCCGTAATTATGATTGCGCGCACGCCGGGCTCCTTGTCGAGCCTCATGAACGTGTCGCGGAGCTCCTGGTAAACCTCGAACGTCAGCGCGTTGAGTCGCTCGGGGCGATTGAGCGTGATCGTTGCAACGTGCGTGGTCGCATCTACCTGATAGCGGATAGCGGATAGCGGATAGCTCATAGCACCGCCACCGCTTCGATTTCGACCAACGCCTTCGAGTCCATCAGCGACTTCACTTCGACGACGGCCATCGCGCAGTAGTGACGTCCCATATGCTTGCGATGCACTTCTCCAAGTGGTGTGAGATTGGCGAGATACGACAGCCGATCGGTGGTATAGACGACCATGCGACCGATGTCCTCCGGCTTGCCGCCCGCCGCGCGTACGACCTCCAGCACGCGGTCGAGCGCGGCGTCCCACTGGCTCACGAAGTCCCCCACGGGCACGATCTGCCCCGCGACGAAGAGAATCCGGCCGCCCTTTTCGGCGAGCATGCCGTGATTCCATCCGCTGGGCCGAGCGCCAAATGCGTCTGGATTGATGATTTGAAACCCCATGTTCTCCTCAGTGTCCGAGGCTCCACCAGGCCTGGTAACCCCGGGCTGCCGCCCGGGGCTAGCCTACTCGCTCAATAATTCCGTTTGGCTTACCCGTAAGGCTGCACAACCTCAGCACCGCTGTGGCAACTTCGTCCGCTGTGATGAGCCGCTCTTGTCCCGATGCGGCCATCATCCCCGCGAGCGCAGCCTCGGGTGACTTTCCCGTTTTCGCCGCGACGCGCGCGACCGACGCCTGCGTCATCTCCGTGTCCACATACCCTGGGCAGACCGCATTACACACGACGCCGGTTCCTTCGAGCTCTGCCGCAACGCTGCGCGTGAAGCCGATCACCGCGTGCTTAGCCGCCGAGTAGGCGGCGATGTAGCGTGCACCGCCGAGTCCCGCGATCGACGCCACGTTGACGATCGCCCCGCGCTTGCGCTCGAGCATCGCGCCAACGAACGCCTGCGTACAGAGGAAGGTACCCGTCGCGTTGACCGCGAGCACGCGATTCCAATCCTCGAGAGTGATCCTGGACAGCGGGGCGCTGTGCGCGACGCCGGCGTTGTTCACGAGGATGTCGATGGGACCCGCCGCTTTGGCGAGACTGCGGACGCTGGCTGGGTCGGTCACATCGCACACCACCGCCCTCGCTCGCCCCCCCCCGCGCCCGTCTTGGACCGCCTGAGCTATCGCGTCGATCCGTTCTTTCGTGCGCGCTGCGACGACGATGCTCGCACCCTCTCTCGCCAGCGCCTGCGCCACGGCCGCTCCAATCCCCTGGCCGCCACCGGTGACGACCGCGACGGAGTCGGAGAACCTCACGGCCCGATTCCGATTTCAGCGAGCACCGCTTCTTCGAGAATCTCACCCAGCACTTCGATCGTGCGGCGTCCCTCTTCGGCACTCGCCGCGGCGGGATCACCGAAGTACGCCCGCGCCCCGCCGGCCTCCACGAACGTGCGCTTGCCGGCCTTGATCGCCTCGGACAATGACTTCGGGTTTGGCGCGAGCGAGCGTCGCACGTTCTCACGCACTCGTTCGGGTTGTTCGCTGAGCACGATCGAGCTTTCGAATTGCCCGGCGTGGCAGGCGCCGCTTCTGAACTCGGCGCCCAGGCGGGAGCCCCAGGGCTTGCGGGTGAGATCGGGAAAAATGATGGGCACGAGGCGGTCGAGACGTCCCAGCTTCACCGCCTCGTTGAGCGCCGTGAGGTGTTCCGGATCGAGATGCGCGTTGGCAATAGCGAGCAGCCGAAACGCCTGCTCGGACAGGCTGCGCGCCAGATCGACGATCACGGCGGTGACGGTGATTCCCGAGATCGATAACGTGCCATTGAAGTCGGCGCCAAATCGGGCCGCGGTGTAGGCTAACGCCGGGAGGATGAGAACGACGTGGCCACGAGCGGCAAGTCGTTTCGCCCCGGCGCGCGCCATCGCGGTGGCAATCACGACATCACTGTCGAGCGGCAAGTGGGGGCCATGTGCCTCGATCGCCCCCACGGGCAGCACGACGAGCGTGCGCCCGCGGTCGAGATCACGCACTTCCTCCCACGTCAGTTGCGCGAGCTCATGTACCGGCATCAGTATCCCTCTGCCATGACTCTAAACATCGCCGATTGGCTGTTGGACGCGCGGGTCCGGGAAGGCAAGGGCGACCGGCCGGCGCTGCTCACGGGCCAGGGCGGCTATACCTACCGTGAGGTGCAGGCGTTCGCGAACCGGTTTGGGTCGCTGCTGCAAAGTGCCGGAGTCGAGCCGGAGCAGCGCGTGATCATCGCGCTCCCCGACGGGCCGGAGTTTGTGGCGGCGCTGTTCGGCACACTCAAAGTTGGCGCGGTGGTGGTGATGGTCAACCCACAGCTCGGGCTCGACGCGATCGAGTACTTCTGCAGCTACACGCGCGCCGTCGTGGCCGTCGTCCATCGGCATGCCGCCACCGTCTTTCAGGCCGCGCGCGGGGGCGCCGGCGCGCACCTCAAGGAGATCATCGTCGTCGGCGAAGCCGCCACGACGCGGGCCCTCGAAGGCGCGCCCGCGGAGCTCGAGACGTTCCCGAGCCACAAAGACGATGCGGCAATCTGGCTGTTTTCGGGCGGCACGACGGGACAACCGAAAGCGGTGGTGCAGAGCCACGCGTCGTTCGCCAATACGACCGTGTGCTACGGCCAGCGCGTGCTCAACATGACCCAGCGCGACGTCACGCTCGCCGTCCCGAAGCTCTTCTTCGGCTACGCCACCGGATCGAATCTGTTCTTTCCGTTTTCGGTTGGTGCCGCGACGGCGTTGTTTCCCGAGAAGAGCACGCCCGAGACCATCTTCGCGAAGATCAAGAAATTCCAACCCACGGTTCTGATCAATGTGCCGACTATGGTGAATCAGATGGTCTCCCACCCCGATGCGCCGCAGCAGGATCTTTCAGCGCTGCGGCTCGCCACGTCGGCCGGCGAAGCGCTCCCCGTCGAGCTGTACGAACGATGGAAGAAGACGTTCGGGGTCGAGCTGCTCGATGGACTGGGCACTGCCGAGATGTGGCACATCTTCATTTCGAACAAACCTGGGGACGTGAAGCCCGGCACGCTCGGCACCGTCGTGCCTGGATTCGACGTGCGTGTGCGCGACGACTTGGGCCACGATTTGCCCGACGGCGAAGTCGGGATGCTGTGGGTGCGCGGCGGCTCTCGGGCGATTGGCTACTGGCAGCAGATGGACAAGACGCAAAGCGCCTTTCGCGGCGAATGGTACGTCTCGGGCGATCTCATCCGTCGCGATCGCGACGGCTATTTCACCTACTGCGGCCGGGCCGATGACTTGTTGAAGGTCGGCGGCCGCTGGCTTGCCCCGCAGGAAGTGGAAGGCTGTTTGCTGCAGCACCCGCTGGTGCGAGAAGTCGCTGTCGTCGGCATCGAAGACGCGAACGGTCTGACCAAGCCGCACGCGTTCGTTGTGGCCAAGGAGCACCGACCCGGGCTCGAGGAGGAGCTTCAGGCGTTCGCCCGGGAGCGACTCGAACCCTACAAGGCCCCGCGCACCGTCAAGTTTCTCGATGTGCTTCCCCGAACTCATCTCGGGAAGGTCGATCGCGGCAAGCTGCGGCTACAATAAGAGGGGGGTACTGTTTAGCTTGTACGACCTTAGACCATAGCCTCTCGCAGTTCGGACAGGTGGCCGAGTGGCTGAAGGCGCACGCTTGGAAAGCGTGTTAGCGGGCAACCGTTACGTGGGTTCGAATCCCACCCTGTCCGTGATCGAACCGTGTTTGGACAGGTGGGTGAGCGGTTGAAACCGCCGGTCTCGAAAACCGGTATGCCCGCAAGGGCATCGAGGGTTCGAATCCCTCCCTGTCCGTCC
>DATFEG010000079.1:0-23712 GCA_035251445.1 Gemmatimonadales bacterium
TACCTCGGCATGCGGGATGGCGGTAAGATGAGGAGGTGACGCCTTCCGCGCGAGACCTCGATCTCGACCTCCGCCAGCACCACGGCGTCGAGACGCCCGAGCATGTCGACGTGCACTTCGAGCTCGCGGGCGTGGGCTCGCGGATGGCCGCGGCCCTTCTCGATCTGTTCCTGCTGTGGCTTTCGTTGATCGGCCTGATAATCATCTACTCCTGGCTCGACTTCCTGCGCGGACTGACGGGTGGCTGGATTACCGCGCTCATCTTTCTGCTTTTCTTCTTGCTGTTCTGGGGCTACTTCACGCTTTTCGAAGCCCTGAACACCGGCCGGACACCAGGCAAACAGGCACTCGGCATTCGTGTGGTGATGGACACAGGACGGCCCGTAACCGCCGGCGCGGCCGTGGTTCGCAATTTGGTGCGACTGCTCGATTGCTACTTCCCGATCCTGCCGTTCCTGCCGGCGCTGGTCATGATGTTCATCAACCGGAGCAACAAGCGGCTTGGCGACATGGCGGCGGGAACGATCGTCGTGCGCGATCGCCCGACCGCCTGGAGCCTTGGCGCGCGGACCGAATCCGAGCCCGAGCTCATCGAGACGGGGCCCCCCGAGCTCAGCGAAGAGGAATTCCGTCTGCTCGACCGGTTTCTCGGGCGCATCAACGAATTGGCTCCCGACGTCGAGCTTCGGATCGGCAGAGACCTCGCTCGCCGCTTTGAAGCTCGCATTCCGCGACGCACCGACGATATCAACGGCTATCTCGTGGAAGTGTTCACGGCTGAGCAAACGAAGCGCCGCGGCCGCTTCGGCACCCGCGCTCAAACAGGCGCGGTCGGCCGCACGACGGTCACGGGCGAGCGCTTTCTGGCTCGCAAGCGCGATGCGTGGGAAGCGTTTCACCGACTGGCCCGGCGCATGGAGCGCACCGGCGTGAGTGCACTCGCGACGGGTGAGATCCCGCCGTTTGCGGCACAATACCGGGAAGTCGCGGCCGACCTCGCGCGGGCTCGCACGTATCAGGTAGATCCGAGGGTCATCGATTACCTGGAGCGTGTTGTGAGCGCAGGCCATAACGCGCTGTACGGAGCGCGGGCCCGCCAGCGCACCCCGTTCGCGCATTATCTGCTGCGCGATTTTCCAGCGGCGGTCATGGAGTCCCGCGCCTACGTGCTCGTGGCGCTCCTGCTGTTCCTGCTGCCGGCGGCCGCGGCGTACGTCATGATCCGGGAACGGCCGAACCTGGCCGACGAAGTGATGCCGCAAGTCATGATCAATCGCGCCGAGCAGGCGGCCGCCCGTGAAGCGGACGGACCCACCTACGCGCAAACGGACGCCGAGCACCGGCCCATCGTGGCCGCCATGATCATCACCAACAACATCCAGGTTTCGTTCGGTGTGTTCGTCGGCGGTCTGACGTGCGGTCTGCTCACCGTGTGGCTGTTGCTCGCCAACGGCATGATGCTCGGATTCGGATTCGGGCTGTTCGAGAATTACGGCGTGCTGAGCTACCTCACCACATTCGTCGCGGGACATGGGGTGCTGGAGCTGACGGCGATTTTCATTTCGGCCGGCGCGGGATTTCGCATGGCCAAGGCACTGATCGCGCCGGGCGACCGTACCCGCAAGGACGCGCTGGTCGTCGAAGGCCGCATCGCCGTGCGCATGATCGGCGCGGTCATCACCTTGCTCGCGATCGCGGGGGCGATTGAAGGTCTGCTGTCGACCTCGGACGCCCCCGCAATCTGGAAGTATGGCGTCAGCGCCGCGACGGTCGTGTTGCTGATCCTGTACCTCGCGAACGGCTGGCGCTATCTCCGGTCTACGGCGTAACCGTTACGCTGCCGTTCATTCCGACGTGATTCGTACAAGTGTAGTTGAACGTTCCCGCCGTATTGAAACTCCGCGACTCGCTTCCCGATGTCTTGTCAAGAATGTTCGAAGGCGCGCCCGCTGTCGAAAAAGTGACATTGTGCGGCGCAGTTGTCCCCTGCCACTCCCAGTTCACCGCTGTTCCCACGGCGATCGTAACGGCGTTCGGATTGAACGCGTTGCCCGGCCCGACCTGCACCGTTGTCAATGTTGCCGCGGTCGTCGTGAACGTGACTGTAGGAGTTCCAGAAAGACCGTTGGCGGTCGCCGTCGCAGTCTGCGCACCCGTTCCGCTGCCGAGCGTGCGTTGGGCACTCGCGTTGCCGTTCGCCTGCGTGGTGTTCTGCGCCGGCGTGATCGAGCCCTCGCCCGGCGGAACAGCCCAGTCGATGACGACGCCGCCCTTGGGATTCCCGCGCGAGTCGCGGCTCTGCACGGTATACGTCACCTGACCGCTGGGTGCCGCCGCGCCATTGTCTCCGGCTGTCTTGACGATTGTGACCGCCGTCCCGGCCGTCGCGTTCACCGTGATCGTAACAGGTGAGCCGACAAGGCCGGCAACAGTGGCCGTCGCTGTCTGGTTGCCCGCAGTATTGCCGTACGTAAACTGCACTTTCGATAACCCTTGCGCGTTCGTCGGCACGGACGGCGCCGACACCGAAGCACCCGCAGAAGCAGCCCACGTCACGTTCACGCCTTGGACCGGTGTGCTGTTTTGATTCGTCACTAGGACGGCGAGCGAATCGGTCTCGACAGCTGCGACCGTGTCGGTGGGCGTTCCCGGTGTTTGGTTCGCGATATTCACCGCGCCATTGATCTGCGCTACCGCACTGAACTGGGCCGGCGCGAGGCTTCCCGTCGTGGCCGTGGCGGTTTGCGCGCCCGCGTTCGGACCCAGGGTGCGGCGCGTCCTCGCGATGCCGGAAGCATCTGTCTGACGGGAGGCCGGCGACACGCTGCCGCCGCCAGCCGTCACCGCGAAGTTCACCGTCACACCAGCGAGCGGAGCACCCGCTTGGTCCCGCACAATCGCGGCTAATGATTCTGGGAGAGCACTGCCGGCCGGAGCGACTTGATTATTCCCTGCACTTGCGGTGATCGTACTCGCGGTCGGTCCGGTCCCACCGTTTCCTCCACCACCCCCACACGCGCTCAACGCCATAGCGCCTGACAACAACAGACAGAAACGCCGCATGACGGCCTCCAGAGTTTGGGGTCATGGGCTTTAGATATGAAAGGCGCCGGCGGGATCGGCTAGTGGCCCTAAGGACTGACGACGACTGTCCCTCTCATCCCGGGGTGGATGTTGCAGTGATAGGGGAACGATCCCGGCGTCTGAAACGTGCGCATGAAGAATTGGCCGTTGTCTATGGTCTGATCCCAGTATGGTTGATCTGACGTTGTGGTGTGCTTCATCCCACTAAAGTTTTGCCACGTCACCGACTCACCGACCCTGACGGTCACGGTCGCCGGCGTAAACGTTAGCGCGTCCTGCATCTGGACTATGACCGCCGCGAGGATGCCGGTGTCGGGAATCGCCAGGACCCTCACCAGCATGGTATCGGGCGAGTAGACGCCCGCGGAATCTCTCGCCACCATCCGAACGGCTCCCGCCTTCAAGCCGCACACGGGCACACTTGTACCGGACGCTTGCGGATTGATCGTGACGCGCTGGAGTACCGGCGCGCCGCAGCCGAGGGCCGGACGCGCAACCATCGTGTCTACCGCCGGCAGAACTGAAAGGAAGACTGCGGTCACGCGGGTGTCCGGCCGGCTCAGCGTGAGCGGAACGGGAACACTGCCCAAGATGGCGACATCGAGCGAGTCGAACCCCCATCGCAGCAAGGCCGGCGGTGCCCCAACGACCTGCACGAGCGTGGAGTCCCAGTAGACCGTACCGCCCTCGCTGAGTGAATCGACGACGTAGGTCGTAGCGTCCAGCGCGACGCCAGTGACAAGACCGCCAGAATCGACGGTCACGAAGCGCGTGTCACGCGATGCGAATCCGAACGTCCGCCCCGAAATCGGAAAGCCGTTGCGGTCGTAGGCCCGCGCCACGATCTTGCCGCCCCCACCGATACCGATCGACATGGTCGCCGGCGTATTGGTCACACGGTTCACGAGCTGGCTCACTCGCACGGTGGCGACGGTCTGCACCTGCAACCAGGCGTCGACGGAGTCGCGAATGATGATCGCACCGTCACCGGGGCCGACAATGTTGGCCCTGCCCGTCGTGGGATTGACCATGACAACAGCCGGGGTCGCCGAGCTGTAGGTCCGTGTGAAACCCGACGTCACGATTTGCCCAAAGTTGTCGTACGCTGTCGCGCTGATATCGAACGAATCGCCGACAGCGGTGATGGTTGTGTCCACCGGAGACGCTACGACCTGGCTCAACGCGCGAACGTGGAGGACCGCCGTGTCAGCATGACCGGCGGCGGAGACGACGATCTCGGTGGAGCCGGCTCCGACGCCGAGCGCCAAACCGGTCTGATCGATCGTCGCGACTGCTGGCAGGGTCGACGTCCACCCAATGGTCAGAGCGACGGGATTGCCGAGCGCGTCGTTGGCGACTGCGGCGTATTGGAGCGGCGCGCCGCGCGGAATCGTGTCGAGGGTGCGATTGATGGTGACTGACGCGATCGTGGTGCTGAGCGCCGTGGCCGCGAACGTGACGGGCGCTGCGCCCGCGACGCGTGCTTCGAACGTCTGGAGTCCGAGAGCGGGACCGAGCGTGCCGGTCACTTCCGCATACCCGAGTTGGTCGCTGATCACCGTGTCGAGTGTGACGGACGCCCCTGGAGTGAGCGCTCGGAACGCGACCGGTACGCCTCGAACGCCCAAGCCGTCGTTGCCGAGCACACGAGCACGCAGCGGGATGGGCAGGACCGCAGCAGGCACCGCTGTCTGAGTGTCGCCACTCACCAGCGCGAGCGCCGCGGGCAGCGGCTGCGCGATCACGAATACTGTGTCGGCCGGCCCGGTGAGCAGCTCACCAACGATGCGTGCCGCGCCACGCTGGCTCGCCGCCACGACTTCCCCGGCAGCCTGGTCGGGCACGCCCACACGCGCCGGATCGAGCGAGCGCCACGCGATCGGAGTGCCCGGAATGACCTGCCCGGCAGTGCTGAGCGCGACCGCGCCCAGCTGCAGGGTATCGCCGAAGAACAGCGCGGTGTCCGGGGAGGTGATCATAACGGCAGCGGCGTCAAAACCCACGCCGACGTATTCGATCGGAGTGGGAATGATGGCGGGAGTTCCTGTTGTAACCCTCACGATCTGCGGGTAGGGCGAATTCCTGAAGACGGTATCGCCGGCCGCATTGAGGAGGCGGAGATAGAGCTGCAAGTCTTCGCTCGAAGACGCCAACGGCACGCCCAGCAGCAGGTCGACCGAATCCGCAGTTGGTGGAATCGCGATGATCGTGTCCAGCACTGCGGTGCGGGGCGGCCGCACGAGCGTCACTCGCACGCGATCGAAACCGACGACTCCCGCGCTGCTGCTTTCGAATGTGGGTAGAAAAGCTAGACGCCCCGCCAGGCGTGGACCCATCGCATCCCGGCAATGGATTCCGAGCAGCCCAACGAGCAGAACGGCGTACCGCGCCCGTCGCACGGCGGACGCCTTCACCGGGACCATTCGATCAACGCGCCGATGCGTGAGCCGACCAGCGAGGCGCGCGTGCCTTCATCGTGCAGCGCGCCGAAGGCGATTTGTGCCTGGATGACGCCCGTTGCGCGATCGCTGAGGCGATACCGCAGATCCGTGCCGGTGCGAAGCAAATACCCGAGCAGCTCCATCTTGTCGGTCGGGCCCGTGAGCTCGTGTCGGAATTCGAGCATCGGGATCAACGTAGCCTTTGGACTGAGCGGCTTTTCGAGCCGCGCCCCAAATGCGAGAAAGTTTCCACGCGGCACCACGACCGTGGCGGAATCGGCATACTCGCGAGCGCGCAGCCGGCGCATTTCCCAGCCGTAGAGCGAGAGATGCGCGCGGCCGGCGGGGAGGCTGGCCGACACATAGGCGAGCACCCGGTCGCCGATCGAGGTCTGTTGCCCGCCGCCGATGTCGTTCGCGCCGCTCGCCGCGTAAAGGATCGCGCCACGGAAGTACTTTCCCTGGCCAAAGGGACCCTCGATGCCGAGCCGCGCTCGGATTTCGCCGCCCGGAACGAGCCGGCTGCCGCCGGTCACCGGCACGTAGCTCGCGCCCTGGCGATAACTCGCGGCACCCCCGAGCGCCCAGTTGGAGCCGATCGGAAACGCCGACGCGAAGCCGCTCGAGAACCCGCCGCCTGTGCCGAAATTGGGAACGGTGAACGCGAGCAGGTCCGTCGCCGTCGCGCCAAAGAGTGGAATCGTGGTGTCGGGAACGGTCGTTGCGCCGGTGGGAACCGTGCCGATGAAGGTGAGGAGCAATCGCCCCGGAACGACACTCACCGTGGCGCGGAAATCGGTATCGATGAATCCGGAATGCTCGATCGTCCCGCCGCCAGCCGCATCGGATGACGCGCTTGCGAATGCCGTCGCGACGTCGAGCACAACCCGGTTCCCGAAACGCTGCGTGAGGCTCACCGGAACGGTGAGCTCCGAGATCCGGCTGAACGCGAGTCCGCGTCCGAAACTGTAGGACTCGAAATAGACGCCTGTCCGCGCGAGCGTCGCGCCTGTCTGCGCGACCACGCCGCCGGGCGTGAGGGCGCACACGAAGGCGAGGAGCAGCGCGCGCTGCCCGCTCACGGACGCTTGAAGATGATTCGGATGGCGCCGGACGCCTGAACGATGCTGGTGATGCCCTGGCTTTCCGGCGTCGGATGCGTGACGACACTGCTGATGCCGGTCTGGCTTGTCACATCGGAGAGCGTCTGTGAAACATCGGTGGTCGACTGCAGCAACGCGCCCACGGAGGCGGGGTCAGCCGGGAATGTGATGCCGGCGGCGGTCTCGACGGCGCTGATGAAGTCGCCGGACGCTGCCTGGACTACCGGCGCCGCCACCGCCGCCTGGTGTTGCTGCCTGGCAGCTGAGAAAGAAGGATCGGCGCGCACCGCGGCGCTGAACGCCGCCGCGGCGGCCTTATAGTCGCCTCGATCCATCGCTTCGAGACCCTGGCTGTACGCGAGAAATGCCGCCAGGTTCTTCGGGCCCTGCCGCAAGATCCGCTGGCGCTCGGCATCAGTCAGCTGAATGCCGAGCTGAGTGGCGAGACCGAGCACGAGCTCCTTCTCGAGGTCGAGCAATCGTTTGAACGTGCCGTTGACCTGCGGCCCGGCACGCACTTCGCCGTTTCCGCGCACAACGGACGCCGACATCCGGACGGGACCGTTTTCCGTGATTGCCGCAACCCCCTGCACCATCCGCTCTGCTCGTAGCAGCCGGCCGACGCGCGCCGCGGTCGTCGAATCGGCGCGCGCGCTCTGACTCAATCGGAGCTCATCGACCAGCGAGCCGATCTGCATCCGTTCCAGCAGCCGGAGCGACCGCACGAGCGCAAGATCGGACGTGATCAGCTCTGCCAGGCCGCGCGACAACGGCTGCAAAACCGTGTCGCCGGCAATCGTCAGTGGAAGCACGGCAACCGTGGACGGCTCAGGAGGCATGGTTGTCAGCGTCGATTCTCGCGCAAGCGCCAGCTTGGCCGTATGCGTGGCCTGGGCTCGCAGCGCGAGCTGAGCCATTGCGCGCACCGCAGCGACGCCTCGAGCGCGCGGATAGCGGCTGGCAAAATCAGAGTACGTGGTGTGGGCGAGATCGTAGCGTTCGCCCTTTTCCTGGCAGGCCCCAATCACCATGGGGCCGAGCGGGTCGCCCGGCGCGAGCCGTTGCGCGCTGAGCGCAACCACGACGGCGGAGTCACAACGATCGGCGGCCTGGAGGCCGCTGGCGAGTCGAAAGCGAATCTGCGAGTTGGTGGGCTGCCGTGCGGCCTGTGCTTCGAGGAGGGGTATTTCTGCGGGCGCGACATTACCAGGCCGCGGCCCACCTGCACAGGCCATGACCAGTCCGCTCATTCCCACGAGTAACCAGCTACGATCGGCCAACTTCAACTGCGCGGGCTCACTGAAGAGGGGACTTCGATCTACCGTCCTTTGACCGCAAGGGCTATGACGGGGATCACGGGAAACGGGACACGTGAAACGGGACACGTTTCCCGTTTCTCGTTTCCCGACTCAAGCGTAGGACCGTATTAAGGAAAGCGAGCCGTAGGCGACGGGGCGGCCACCACGCGGTGGCGGGGGCAAACCGTGGACGGTGACGGCGGCTCACTCGGTGCTGTGCAGGATCTGGCGCATCTTGCGCGCCAGGCTCTCGATCCGCTTGAGGCCGGCCAGCGACTCCTCGTCGTGCTTTTCGGGCGCGAGGAGCAATAGCTGAGTCTCGGCGAGAATCGCCGACAGCGAGTTGGACAAATCATGCCGCAGCGTGAACAGCGCGACCTTCGAATCAGCCATCAGAGCAACGAGCGGTACAGGTCTCGCAAGTGGTGATCGCGCAAATCCCGCACCGACTGCCACAGATCTTGCTCCGTAGCGGCGCAGAAGATCTCGGCACTGGAGCGCTCCGCTTCTGTTCCTTCCGCACCAAACAGGATACGACCGCGCCAAATACCGTCTTCACTGCGGCGCAATGAGAGGCGGATGTCTATAGGTTGTCCGTCGAAGCGGATAGGAGGCAGGTCATGGACGACCGTGTCGGTCGCGACAGCAGGCGTGTATCGGGCAGGTTGGGCAGGCATGCCAATCCTGGCTGGTTTCAAAGAACATTATAGATGGCTTTGAGTTATGCAATACTGAAATACCTGTATACCGCCGTGCGCAGGCCGACCGCCTACGCTTTACCGCACCAGAGGCACGGGCGCAAATGTCAGCACGAATAGCAGCGTGCTGGCAATGAGCAGCCAGCGCCGGGAAGCCGGCAATGGCCGGTAGGCATCGAGGATTGGAGGGTGGCGAAGCTGCCCCCGCGAAAGCATCAAAACGATGAAGCCCCAGAACAGCCAGCCAATCCAGAACCACCCCAGCAACATGATGAGGATCCAGATACCTCGCGCGACACGCTGATGCAGCCGGGGTGAAGCGGCATACACAATGTGGCCGCCGTCGAGCTGCGCCATGGGCAGCAAGTTGAGCATCGTGACGAACATGCCGAACCACCCGGCCACAGCAATGGGGTGAAGCTTGAGTGGTGTCGATGCGGCCGTGGCGTGACGCGCGAGCCATGTAATGAGCGAGTCACCGAGTGGTGCGACCCCGTCTCCCCAGGCCATGACCATACCAATGGGCAGCGGCGTCGCGTGCTCGATGGGGCTCAGCCATGGCTGACTTTTCATAAGACCGTACCATAGAATCGGCAGGGCGACTGCGAATCCCGCGATGGGACCCGCCGCGCCGACGTCGAGGAGTTGCCGGCGATCATTCACGATCGTGCGGAGCCGAATGAAGGCGCCGAACGTCCCGATACCCCAGGGAGGAAGCAGTCCGGGAATGAAGTAGGGGGGTGAAACGCTGAGCTGATAGCGGCGCGCGGTGATGTAATGACCCATCTCATGCGTAAACAGGATCGCCAGCAGCGGCAGGGAAAATGAGAGCCCACTGGGGAACGCACGGAACAAGACGGCCGGCGTCCAGACCTCGATGCTCCCTGGAAGCGCGTCGGCAAACATGCAACCGGCCAAGGTCATCGTGATGAGCACGCCAATGAGCAGGAGGGTATGCACACCCCACGACTCGCGCGCCTGGGAGATCGGACGCGTCAGCACAAGATGCCGGCCGTCCGACTCGTCCGACCAGTAGTAGGAACCGGGCCATTGCGTGAGGGCGGCGTGGAGCTCCGGCGACGGCGCCTCGTGCGCTTGATCTACAAGCGCATCAATGACTTCGCGATCATGGAGAGGGGTTGTGCGCCAGGCCCGCAGGAACGGGGTCAAACTCATTGACACACTTGACGGGCGCTTGCGGCCGTCCTACTATGACTCCGTCGCACACCGCCACATTCCCAAGTTTCCATTTTCAACTAAGGACCACTCCCCCATCCCGGGGTTTTCCCCGCCGCAAGCGCAAACGGAGTTGAGGCACACGTGGATATCGCCGAACTGAAGAGAAAGTCCGTCGCGGAACTGCACGCGATGGCCGAGACCCTGAACATCACCAACTACTCCGGGCTCCGCAAGCAGGACCTGATTTTCCGCATCGAGCAATCGCTACTTGACTCCGACACTGTTTTGCGTGGCGAGGGCGTGCTCGAAATCCTTCCGGAAGGCTACGGCTTTCTCCGCAGCGCCGACTGGAACTACCTCTACGGCCCCGACGACATCTACGTCTCGCCCAGCCAGATCAAGCGTTTCGATCTGCGCACCGGCGACACGATTACGGGACAGGTCCGGCCTCCGAAAGAGGGCGAGCGCTATCTCGCGCTACTCAAGGTCGAAGTCGTCAATGGCGAGGAACCGGAGAAAGCCAAGCATCGGGTCGCGTTCGACAACCTGCGGCCCCGGTATCCCGAGGAAAAGATCAGGTTGGAACGCAAGGACGGCGACCTGTCGATGCGCGTCATGGACATCCTGTCGCCGATCGGCAAAGGGCAGCGCGGTCTGATAGTATCGCCGCCCAAAGCCGGCAAGACCATCCTGATGCAGAAGCTCGCCAATTCCATCATCGAGAACCACCCCGAGATCTACCTCATCGTGCTGCTCATCGACGAGCGGCCCGAAGAGGTGACCGACATGGAAGAGAACGTGAAGGGACCGAACGTCGAAGTCGTGTCCTCCACGTTCGACGAGCCCGCCGACCGGCACGTGCAGGTCGCGGACATGGTAATCGAGAAGGCGAAGCGCCTCGTGGAGCACGGCAAGGACGTCGTAATTCTGCTCGACTCGATCACTCGCCTCGGCCGCGCGCACAACGTCGTGGTCCCCCACTCGGGCAAGATTCTCTCGGGCGGTGTGGACGCGAATGCGCTACAGAAGCCAAAGCGCTTCTTTGGCGCTGCGCGCAACATCGAAGGGGGCGGATCGCTGACGATTCTCGCGACCGCCTTGATCGACACCGGGTCGCGCATGGACGAGGTCATCTTCGAGGAGTTCAAAGGCACCGGTAACTCCGAAGTCATCCTCGATCGCCGCATCGCCGAGCGTCGCACCTTCCCGTCGATCGACGTCCAGCGCACCAGCACGCGTAAGGAAGAGCTGCTGCTCTCCAAAGAAGAGCTGAACAAGGTCTACCTGCTGCGCAACTTCCTGTCGGACATGCCGCCCGTGGAGGCGATCGAATTCCTGCTCGAGCGGCTGAAGCGCACCAAGACCAACGCCGAGTTCTACCAGACAATGTCGCAAGGGTGAAGCCACCTGGCAGGATCCTGGCTGTAGACTGGGGCGAGCGCCGCATCGGCCTCGCCCTTTCCGATGAAACGCAAGTACTCGCACAACCACTCACCACACTCATCCGCCGCGCCGGCAAGCGCTTCCCTATGGCGCAGCTGATCGATTTGGTCAACCGTCACCATGTCACGGGTATCATCGTTGGGCTCCCGTTGGACGAATCGGGAGCAGAAGGTGATGCCGCTCACGCCGCCAAGACCCTCGCGGGTGATATCAAGCGGCGCGTGCGGGACATGGAGGTGACCATGTGGGACGAGCGCATGACGACAGCGCGGGTGCTTTCCGCCGTACGAGAGATGGGGGGCTCGACGCGGGGCCGGAAGGCTGACCTGGACGCTATGGCCGCTGCGCTGCTGCTACAGCACTATCTGGACACGAAGAAGGGGACGGCGTTGTGAGAACGCGGAAGTCGGAACGCGGAACGCGGAACAGACGATCGAACCTCGCCGTCCTGTTCCGCGCTCCCACTTCCGCGTTCCGCGTTCTACTGGCGGGGCTGGCCGTCTCCTGCAGCAAACCCGACCCCGCGCCGTATCAGTCCGTCGCCGACAAGGTCATGGTCACCATTCCTCGTGGCGCGACGTACTATCAGGCGCTCGATACCCTCGAGTCTCGCGGTCTCATCAAGAATCGCGACTGGTTCAGCCTCTACGCGCGCGTGCGCCGCTTGCCGTCCAACTTGAAAAGCGGTGTCTACCTTTTCGAGCCGGACGAGAGCTGGAGCCGCATCATCAGCACGCTCAAGAAAGGTCGCGGGATGGAGTCGCGCTTCACGGTGCTCGAAGGCATGATGGGCTTCGAGGTGGCCCAGCGGGCTCGCTCGTGGCTCGGTGTCCCGACTGCGGCATTCAAGACCGCGATGCGCGACACGGCGCTCCAGCGCGAGCTCGGCCTACCCGCCACCCCTGCCGGCGTCGAAGGCTACATGTACCCAACGACCTACGTCGTCCCAATGCGCATGCCCGCGCGCGAGCTGGTGAAGCTCATGGTGAACGAGTTTCTCGCGCGCTGGCGGCCCGAGTGGGACGCCCGGCTCGCCGAGCTAAAAATGACTCGGCACGAGATCGTCACGCTCGCGTCCATCATTGAGGCTGAGGTACGCTACGACCCCGATCGCCCCTACGTCTCCGCCGTCTACCACAATCGGTTGAAGCGCGGCATGGCGCTGCAGGCAGATCCCACCGTCGTGTATGCACACGGGCGGCGGTTGCGGCGGGTCTGGGAGGGGCAACTGCGGATTCGATCTCCGTACAACACGTACCTCAACACCGGTCTGCCGCCCGGCCCCATCAATCAGCCCAGTGACTCGAGCATCTACTACGCGCTATATCCCGCGCATATCGGGTATTTGTTTTTCGTGGCGCAGCCGGACGGCAAGCACGTGTTCTCCGCGACTTACGCAGAGCACCTTGCGGCGATCAAGCGCGTACGGCAACGGCCACAGCCCGTGCAGCGCTCTCCGGGTCCTGCGCACTCAGCACCGTCCCGATAACGGCGACTCCGGCCGCACCGGCCGCGATGATCGCCGTCGCGTTCGCAGCCGTGATCCCGCCGATCCCTATGACCGGCATGCCTTCGGGCGCCAGGCGAGCGATATTCGCGAACCCATCGGGCCCGAGCGCGGATCCCGCGTCGGGTTTGGTCGGAGTCGCGAAACACGGGCCGACGCTCCAGTAGTCGGCGGGCAGGCTGCCGGCGCGCGCAGCTTCATCGGTCGACCCGACGGAAATACCGAGCAGAAACCCCGCCGGAAGATGCGGACGGAGCGGGGCGAGCGGCACGTCCTCCCATCCCAGGTGAGCGCCCGCCGCTCCGGCAGCGAGCGCGATATCTGCACGGTCGTTGACGAGGATGGGAACAGGAAGGGCGGCAACCAGTGCCCGCGCCAACTCCACGACGTCCGCGGGGTTGCCATCTTTCCACCGCACCTGAATCATCGTGGCTCCGCCGCGGACGGCCGCGCGACAGACGGAGACTGGATCCCGCCCCTTGATGAGACCGGGATCGGTGATCACCATCAAGCGCAACTGATCGACGAGCGCCATGAGCAAAGTCCTGCGCGGTCTGCGGGGAGCGACCACCGCCACCGCGAACACGAGTGAGGCAATTCTCCAGGCGACCGAGGAGCTGCTCGGCGCCCTGCGGGACGCGAACGGCTTCGAGCCGGCAGACGTCGAGAGCGCGATCTTCACGACGTCACCCGATCTCAATGCCGACTACCCCGCGCGCGCCGCGAGACGGCTCGGCTGGACCGATGTCCCACTGCTTGGGGCCGCCGAGGTGGCCGTGCCAACGGGACTGCCGCGCTGTATCCGCGTCTTGCTGCATTTCTACACGACCAAGCCACAGCGTTCGCTCAAACATATGTACCTGCGAGATGCGGCGAAGCTCAGGCCCGACAGATGACGGCCGGACGATCGGACGCCCTGACGGCCACAGCCGTCAAGGTGACAGCGCGAGGGGCTGGACGGTGGAAACAGGGCCACCCCTGGATTTATCGCAGCGATGTCGCTGAAGAGCTGGAAAAGAAGCCAGGCATCGTTCCCGTTACGGACCGCAAAGGCAAGTTTCTCGGCAAGGCCCTCTATTCACCATCATCCGAAATTCGTTTGCGACTGCTCACCCGCGCGGATGAGCCCGTCGACGCGGCGTGGTGGACGGCGAGGATCAGGGACGCCGCCGAGCGCCGCGCTGGCATTACTGCGAGCGCCTGGCGCGCGGTGCATGCCGAGGCCGACGGCATGCCGTCGCTGGTCATCGATAAGTACGGCCCGTACGTCGTCGCGCAGCTCTTGTCGGCGGGGCTCGAAACGGCGCGCGCCGACGTGCTTGCCGCGATCGGCGAGGTATTCGGCCCCGACGGAGTTCTGCTCCGCAACGACGCGGCCGTACGCCGGCACGAAGGACTCCCTGCCGAAGTTGTCCTGGTGTCCGGTCAGGTCCCGGAGGTGGTCGAAGTAACGGAGAACGGGATCAAGTACCTCGCGGCACCGTGGTCGGGGCAAAAGACCGGCGCGTTCCTAGATCAACGCGAAAACCGCCAGCTCGTCGGGCAACACACCAGGCCGGGCGGCCGCGCGCTCGACCTCTTTACCTATCACGGCTCGTTTGCGCTCTACCTGGCGCGCGCTGCGAAGGCGGTGCTTGCCGTCGATCAGAGCACGGAGGCATTGGAGCGCGGCGCCGAAAACGCGCGCCTTAACGCAATCGGCAACATCGAGTGGCGGGAGGGCAATGCCTTCGACCTGCTTCGAGACTTGGAACGCCGGCGCGAGCAGTTCGACACGATCGTGCTCGATCCGCCGGCATTCGCCAAAACCAAAGCAAATCTCGAGCGTGCGATCGCGGGGTACAAAGAAGTGAATCTGCGGGCTATGAAGATCCTCGCGCCACGTGGCGTCCTCTTCACGTCATCGTGCTCATATCACGTGAGCCGCGACATCTTCAACGCCATGCTGACCGACGCCGCACGCGACTCCGGCCGCCGCATTCAATTTCTTGCAGCGACCGGAGCCTCGTCCGATCATCCGGAGCTGCTCAATGTGCCGGAGACGGGCTATCTGAAGGGCGTCCTGCTCCGAGTTCGCGAGTAAACTCGCCTCGGCATCTGCCGCGAGGCGGCCGAGCCCGTTGATGGGCAGATGCCGAGTCGCGGCTTGAGCCGCGCAATCATTCTCGCGCCGCGATCACTGCTAATCCGAGGATGTTCATGTCTGCTCCCTGCTCCTTGCTCCCTGCTCCCGTTTCCAGAGGACATAGGACTGCACGATCGGAATCACCGCCACGACCACGATTGTCACGATGAACAGTGGCAGGAGCACCGCGCCAGGGAGGAACGCCCCAGACGCGAGCGCGAGTCCCCCGAGCACCATCAGCCATCCGCCGGTACGATGCGTCTTGCGCCAGACGGTGTCGCTCGAGAGCGTCCAGGGCGTCCGGATGCCCACGAACCAGTTCGGCTCGACGCGGGTGAGATAGTTCCCGATGATGACGAACAGTAGACCGATGAAGAGCGGCATGAGCCGATCGATTCGCACCGCATAGCCCAGTCCTGTGGCAATGACCACGCCGTGCATGATCAGCATGAACGCGATCACCGCATTGGCGAACAGCCAGTACGTGCTCAGGAACTTGACGTAGTTCTCGCGCCGCGGATCGACCTTGGGCAGCACATTGAACAGCAGGGCGATTCCGACGACTAACAGCGGCCCAATGGCAACCGCCACGAACCGGCTGGAAAAACCGTCAGGCGTGCCGTGCAGATTCCAGTGCGTCGCCACCCGCGGCGGCAGGCTGGGATACGCCCAGATCGAGATGGCCAAGGCCAGTGCTGCAATCACAAGACCGAACCAGCGGCTACGCATCTTTCTCTCCCCCGAAACGGGTCATGAAGTACCGCACGACTTCCTGAAACACGGTGGTATTCAGCCGATAGCGGATGAACTGTCCCTCGCGCTCCGTCGCGACGAGGTCCGCTGCCTTGAGCACACTCAGGTGGTGCGAGACGGAGGCAAACGCCATCGGGAATTGCTCGGCGATCTCGCCCGCGGTGCGATCCTTCTCCGTCAGGAGCTCGAGGATCTTTCGGCGAGTCGGATCGGCCAAGGCGCGGAACAATGAGTCGTCCATGACGAGATATTTATACAATTGTCTAAATATGTCAACCAAAGTTGACTAAATCGGCTGATATCACAAGCTTGCAAGCCATGTCCGGCAGGGCCCTAGACCGCACGGCCGCAGTGCGTCGCGTACTGAGTGGCTTGCTCATCGCCAACATCGCCGTCGTCGTCGCGAAGGCGACGATCGGCGCGTTTGCCGGCTCCCTCGCCGTCCTCGGCGACGCCGTCCACTCCTCGATCGACGCCGTTTACAACGTCCTTGGCCTGATCGTGATCCACCTGGCGTCGCGCGCCCCCGACGAGGACCACCCGTACGGCCACCGTAAATTCGAAACGCTCGGCGCCCTGGGGATTTGCGTCGTACTCGTGGTCACGAGTTTCGAGTTGGGACGCAGCGCCATCAGCCGACTCGTCGCCGGCGGCCACCTTGTCCAGTTGACGGATCTCAGCCTCGCCGTGCTGCTCGGCACTCTGGTGATAAACGTATTCGTGGCATGGTACGAGAACCGCCAAGGGCAGCTACTGCAGAGCGAACTATTGATTGCCGATGCCGCGCACACGCGCACCGACGTGTTCATCACCATCGGTGTACTGATCGGCATGATCTTCTCCCGCCAAGGCCACCTCTGGGTGGATCCCGCGGTCGCGATCGCAGTAGCGTTACTGATCCTGCGCGTGGCGTACCAAATCCTGCGACGCGTGGTGCCGGTGCTCGTTGACGAGCGGGCGATTCCCGAGCCGACGATCCGCAGATCGGCACAGGGAGTAGACGGTGTCATCAGCGCGTACGGCATTCGCTCGCGAGGGGCCAAGTCCGGGGCTCGCTTCGCTGAGTTAACCATCGCCGTCGATCCGCACGCGAACGTCGCGGACGCGCATGCCATTGCAGACGCAGTGGAAGAGCGGCTGAAAAAAGATCTGGAGCTCGAGGAAGTGACGGTGCACATCGAGCCATGCTGACATCCCTACCCTTCGAGCGCGCGAGCAATACGGGACGACCTGGAATGTCTCCGGTTCGCCGCGCCGCCCGCTCGCTCAAGCAGGAGTACCAGGAGTTCATCCTGCACCGGCTCGAGGAATACAAGAACACCGTGCCGCGGGCCGAGCTGTTGCAGATCGGCGATGAGGCCGTCCGCGAGCTGCAGACCAGCGTGCACGACCAGTACCTCCTCACCGAAGTGCTCCTGCTCGAGCATGTCGACCGGATCATCGCGCGCCGGCTCCGTCTCCCCTCCTTCCCGCGCTGGCGTCAGAAGCATCGCGCGTTGCGCGAGGCGCAGCGCGAGCCGACGCATTGGGGATTCGATCGTGCACACCCGCTCGTGCCGTGGGCGGCTCGGGTGGAGCCTGGAGACGTCGTGATGGTCCTCGGCGCCGCGGCGTTAGGAGAGGCGTTATTCCTTGCAGCCTATGACGCGGACGTATTTCTGCTGGACCAGGACTTGGGAGCCGTCGAGGCGGCGGAAGGCCGCGCGGTCACCGAGCAGCTCGGCGGCGGTGCGTTCCAGGCGCTCGTGATCAACTTCGGGAGCTGGTTTCCCGATCTCGCGCCATCGCTCGTGGTCGTCGCACCGGCTTGCCTCGCTCAATTGCGCGCCAAGCATCGCGCCTCATTGATCGCGGACATCCAAGTCCGCACGCCGTCCGGCGGCGTCCACGTGGTGTTGCCTCCGGCGGGCGAAAATCGTGGAGTTATCCCGCTCGCACCGGAGGCGTTGCAGACCCTGTATCGCGGCTGGCAAATCCAGCGAGGTCGCCGTTCGAAACGCTCCGGCTTTACTGCGATCAAGCCGCCGCGTCAGCATGACACGGCCCCAGCCGTCCTAAACGTGTCGGAGTGACGACTCGGGTTTTGTAGCGATTGGTAAAGAGTGATCCCATCGTGACTTAGCGACGCCAGGTCGTGGCAGGCCGCTTGCTTGATAAAGCGGCATGACAACGCTGCCTCTAGTTCTCGACCACGAGCCGATCATTGTTCTCGATGACGAACCGATGGGTATTATTCTCCGCGCGGGGCAACAGGGTTTGAGACCCGCCAAGATCTGGGCGTATTGCTGGTTTGCCGATGAGGGCAAGAACGGAGACCATACGCATCGGCATCTGCCGGTAGATCCAAAAGTCTGAAGCATCAGTTGGGGGATGAAACGGGGCCGGCGCAGAGCCGGCCCCGTTCCCTTTTTCGGATCTCTTGTGCTGTTGCGATCCGCTACACCGCCTCACTCACGGATGTGAAGTTGAAATCGCGCACCACCAGCGGCGGCACCACGACTGCCACACCGCCGACATCTCCCGATTCCGATGACGACACACGCTCCGGTTTCCCTGCAGCGACCAGATTGTTCAACATCGCAACCGGACTCTCGTTGAAACGGAAGTTGTTCACGGCCCGGCTGATCTCGCCGCGCTCGATCAGGAAGACCCCATCCCGCGTGATGCCGGTGAACAGCAGCGTGCGTTGATCCACCGGACGGATGTACCAGAAGCGCGTGACCAAGAGGCCGCGCTCGACGCCCTTGATCAACTCCTCGAGTGTGGGCGCCGCTCCGGTGGCCTCGAGCCGAAATCCTCCGGCAAACGGCGTCGGCGTCTTGCCCTGTTTGTCCGCCCAAAAGCGATCATACGCGAGAGTCTTCAGCACGCCGTTCTCGACCCAGAGCGTCCGCCTCGTCGTCAATCCTTCGTTTGTGAACGGCGACGTCAGCAAGTCCGGATCCGACGGGTCGGATGACAGGGTGATGCGCTCGTCCACGACTTTCTCACCGATCCGATTCCCGCCGCCGCGCTTGGAGAAAAAGCTGCGGCCTTCATCGGCCGCGCGCGCGTTCATCGCAAACGCGAGCAGGTTCAGGAGATTCCCGGCCGCGGTGGGCTCGAGCACGACGGTGTATTTCCCCGGCTCGAGTGCGGCCGCGTCGCGCGTCCCGTGCGCCTTGCGTACCGCACGCTCGGCGAGCTGCGCCGGCGGTGTAGCCTTCGCCCAGTCATTGTGCGCGGTCCCGGCCCACCCCGATCCTTTGCCGTCGGGCGTCCGGGCCGTGAGCGTGTGCACAACCGTCGTCGACGCATGATAGCCGAACAATCCGGCTGAGTTCGCCACCGCCGCGGCGCCCGCGACCCGGTGGACCAGCCCCGCCGCCGCCAGCCCCGCTCGCCCCGTCGCGCCTGTCACCGCACGCACCGCGTCGGCACGCCGCGCGGCGTCGAGGTTGGCGGTGGCGTCAGAGAAGGCCGGCACCTCCGCATGGGTCTGCGCAGGCAGCAGCGGCATCAATTCCGGATTCTCGGGTGCGAGCCTGGCGAGCTGCTCGCTCGTCTGGACGGCGCGCGCGAGACCGGCATCGGTGAGCACATTCGTCCCGACACTCGCGGCTCGCTTGCCAACGCGCGCAGTCACCGTAACGGTGGCGTTATCGGCGTCGCCCCCTGTCGTGACTTCGTTCCGGGCGTACCGCGTGTTGCCACCTGTATTCGCCGAGATGTTCACCTGGCATCCCTCGGCTTTGGAAAGCGCGAGGACGCGCTCGGCCAGCTGCCGCGCGGCAGCGCGGGTGAGCCCGGTCCACTCAGCCACGGTCCACCCCCCTCCCGGTGTTGATGACATTGATGTTCTTGAAGCGCGCGGGCGGAGTGCCATGACTGACCGCGTTCACCTGGCCCGGCTGCCCTTTGCCGTCGGTGAATGTGCCATTCATCAGGTACGAGCTCTTGCCGCCGATCATGTCCATCGCGTTCCAGAAGTCGGGCGTACGCGCCTGATACGCGACATCCTTCAGCATGCCCGTGATCTTGCCGCCTTTGACCTCGTAGAAGGCTTGCCCGCCGAACTGGAAGTTGTAGCGCTGTTGATCGATCGAATACGAGCCGCGGCCGATGATGTAGATGCCGTTGTCAGTCGCGGCGATGAGGTCTTCGAGCTTCAAGTCGCGCTCGCCCGGTAACAACGACACGTTCGGCATCCGTTGGAACTGCACGTCACTCCACGTTTCCGCGTACGACGTGCCGTGCGACGCCTTCCGGCCGATCAGCGGAGTCAACAGCGCGACCTGATCGCGTGTGGCTTGATAATCCACGACAATCCCGTTCTTGATGATGAGATATGTCTCAGGTGCGACGCCATCGTCATCCCAGCCGCACGCGGACAGCGAACCCGCCTGCGACCGGTCACCCTGGACGTTCATGAACTCGGGGCCGTAGCGGAATTTGTTCAGGATTTGGTCGGGCGGCGCGAGAAAGCTCGTGCCGGCATAGTTCGCCTCGAATCCGAGCGCGCGATCGAGCTCCGTGGGATGCGCGATCGATTCGTGAATCGTAAGCCAGAGATGGTGCGGCTCGAGGACGAGATCATAACGGCCGGGCTCGACCGACTTCGCCGTGAGCTTCTGCACCGCTTCTTGCGCCCAGCGACCAGCGTTGCCGGGGAGGTCCGATTTGAGCACCCACTCCCACCCGAGACCCATCGGCGCGACCTCGGCGGAATTGCGCGTCTCGAACAGCCCGCGCGCGCTATCGACGGCCGTCGCAGTCAGCTGCGGAAAACAGCGATACACTTCCTGAACGGTGAAGACATCGTCTGTCGACGCGTACGTCTTGTGATCACGCACGAAAGCGAGCGACGAGTTCACGAACCGCGCGCCACCCTTCAGAGCTTCGGCGTTGGCGCGCAGTAACAGCGCCACTTTCTCTTCCACCGAGATGTCGAACGGATCGGTCTCGATGGGACTGCGCCAGCGCCCGTCCTTGACCGCGGCGGTAGGCGCGAGCGTCACGGGTCGCTGGAGCGCGCGCCGATTCGCCTTGGCCTGGGTGACGGCGAGTGCGGCGACGCGGTCGACCTCAGCCCCCGTCAGATCCCGACTGGCGGCAAAGCCCCAGGCGCCCTGCGCCAGCACGCGAACGCCAAAGCCGAAGCTTTCGCCGTCACTGAGCGACGTGATCTGCTGTTCGCGGGTATTCACTGACTGCAGGCGAGTTCGGGCGACGCGAATATCGGCGTAGCTCGCACCGGCTTTTTTGGCGGTGCTCAAGGCTCGCATGCAGAGCTCTTTGATCGAGGCATCCGCTTGAGGGGGGGGCGGGGGCAGGTGAGCCGGCACTTTCGGCGCGACGGCCAGGGCTGCGCCGGTTAGCACGAATTCGCGGCGATCCATATTACTCCTTGCGACTCGGGACTTGAGGCCTATCTATCTAGGTATGTCGACGC
Source organism: Gemmatimonadales bacterium (assembly GCA_035251445.1). GTDB lineage: Bacteria > Gemmatimonadota > Gemmatimonadetes > Gemmatimonadales > GWC2-71-9 > 20CM-2-65-7. The sequence continues at coordinate 21,063 of DATFEG010000079.1, forward strand.
TAAAGATCGACGGTCGTTCAATAGTTGCGGAAGAGGGGCACACGATCCTCGATGCCGCGCGGTCGTCGGGCATCGAGATTCCGACTCTCTGCTGGTACCCCAAGCTGCCGACCGTAGGCAATTGCCGCATCTGTCTCGTCTCGGTCGAAGGTCAAGCCAAACTGATCGCCGCCTGCGCCACCAAGGTTGCCGACGGCATGGTCGTGACGACGCAGTCGCATGCCGCCGTCGAGAACCGCCGGGGGGTGCTGCGACTCCTCGCCGAACGCTATCCGGCGGACCATCTGAGAAACGGCGGGCGCGCCGATCCGCGCAACGAGTTCGAGCGCTACCTGGTCCAATACGACGTCGTTCCCACCGCTGTGGAGGCCCGCGACCTGCCGCTCCGCTCGGGCGACGAGCGGCCCGGCGATCCGATGATCCGGCACGACATGTCGACATGCATTCTCTGCACGCGTTGCGTACGCGCGTGCGAGGACATCCAGGTGGTCGGGGTGCTTGATGTGGGCTTCCGCGGCGAACACGCCGAGATCATCGTCGGCGCGGACGGCGATCCGGACAAAGCCGGGTGTACATGGTGCGGCGAGTGCGTCCGCGTCTGCCCCACTGGCGCGATCTTCGAGGTGATGCCGCGGCAGCGCTTCGCGCCCGAGCAGATTCGACATCCCGAAAAGGTCGTGCGTTCCGTCTGCCCCTACTGCGGCGTCGGCTGCCAGGTCGACTTGCACGTCGCCGACAACACGATCGTTCGCGTCACGTCCCCCGACATCGAGCTGAATACTCCGAATCAGGGCTCGACGTGCGTGAAGGGACGCTTCGGCTATGACTTCCCGCAACATCGTGATCGTCTGACGAAGCCGCTGATACGACGGGGCTGGGAGCGAGGAGTTGGGAGTTGGGTTTGGAACGGCCCGAGGGGGGTCGAGCGGCGCGGCGGTCCCTGGCGCTCGATCGAAGGCGAAGGCCAGCGGTCAAAACCCGGTACCCCGCCCCGCGCGACCGGCAAGAGCGTGCGCGAGCTGCCGTTGCTCGAGCGGCTCGACCTGGATATCCGTGATCGGGTTGCGACGCCGGACGACTGGTACGCGCCGTTCCGTGAAGCGACGTGGGAAGAGGCGCTGGAGCTGACGTCTCAGGAGCTGCTGCGCATCAAGGCCGCCTATGGCGGCGATTCGCTCGCGTGCTTCTCGTCGGCCAAATGCTCGAACGAAGAGAACTACCTGATGATGCGCATGTTCCGAGGCGCGCTCGGTACGAACAATGTCGACCACTGTACGCGACTGTGTCACTCGACGTCGGTCGCCGCGATGCAGCGGGCGATCAATACCGCCGCCGCCTCGGGATCGATGCGCGAAATCGAAGAGGCGTGCGACGTGATCTTCATCGCGGGCGCGAACACGACCGAATCGCATCCGGTATTCGGCGCGGCGCTGAAGCGCGCACACGAGAAGCACGCTACGTTGATCGTCGCCGATCCGCGCCGCACCGAGCTCGCGGGGCGCGCCGACGTACATCTCCAGATGCAGCCCGGCACCGACGTCGCGCTCTACTCGGCAATGCTCAATCACATCCTGGGGCTCGGGCTCGAGAACAAAGACTTCATCGAGTCCCGGACGCACGACTTCGCCAAGGTCCGCGAGGCGGTCCAGCCGTACACCCCTGAGAAGGCTGCCAAGATCACTGGTATCCCTGCCGAGAAAATCCGCCGAGCCGCGGAGATCTATGCCCGAGGTCCCAACACCTCGACGCTGTGGGCGATGGGACTGACGCAGCATGCCAACGGCACCGACATCGTGACGTCCCTGCTCAACCTGATGTTCGCCTGCGGGATGATCGGGCGCTGGGGCGCCGCCATGCTGCCCGTGCGCGGTCAGAACAACGTGCAGGGCGCATCCGACGTCGGCGCGATCCCGTTCGTCTATACGGATTATCAACCCGTCGGCGACCAGCAGGTCCGGGCGCGCTTCGCCAAGACGTGGGGCGTGCCCCCCGATTCGCTGTCGCTCACGAAGGGTCTGATGGTCACCGAAGTCGTGAAGCCGGAGAGCGGCGTGCGTGGGATGTACATCATGGGCGAAAACCCCATCATCTCCGACCCCGACATCGCGCATGCCGAGCACTGGTTCCAGCAGCTCGAGTTCCTCGCGGTGCAAGACCTCTTCCTCACAGAGACCGCGCGCTACGCCGACGTCGTACTCCCGGGCGCCAGCTTCGCCGAAAAGGTCGGGACGTTCGTCAACACCGAACGGCGCATCCAGCTCAGCCACAAGGCGGTGGACTCGCCAGGGGAAGCACGCGGCGATCTCGAGATCCTGATGGATCTGACCAACCGGCTGGGGCTCCCGACCCGGTTCGCGACCGCCGAAGACGTGATGCGCGAGATCGCGCGCGTCACGCCCAGTTGGGCAGGCGTCACCTATCCACGGCTCGAAGGTGCGGGACTGCAGTATCCCGTGACCAGTCAGGATCACCCCGGCACGTCTTTCCTCTTTGACAAGGAATTTCCGACCAAGGACGGAAAAGCCACGTTCGTGCCGGTCGAGTACACGAATCCCGTGGAGCTGCCCGATGACGAGTATCCGTTCGTCATGAACACCGGCCGCCAGCTCTACCACTGGCACACCGGCACGATGACCCGGCGCGCCACCGG
>DATFEG010000086.1:0-26000 GCA_035251445.1 Gemmatimonadales bacterium
CACCGATCAGGATGTGCTCGAGACGCAGGTGCTCAAGGGCTCCTGTGCATTCCTCTATACGTGGGATGGGACGCGTTTCCGCTTTGTCACCGACATCATGTGGCAGAGCGCGCTTGGGATGCCTCTCGGAATCATGGGGAAACGGGAAACGGGAAACGGGAAACGTGGCGCTATATCCTATGCTCCGGCGAGCGCGTCGCTCGAGTACGTTCGAATCCCTGGCGAGGCGCTGAAGCCGAAGAATGGGCGGTACGTCATTCAAGTGACCGAGGAGCTGTGGGAGACCGCGTACCTGGATCAGTTGCGGTTGATTGCTGTCGACCACCCCGATTCGGTGGCGGTTTTCGTCGACGAGCGGTTCCCACCGATGCGGGGAACCGACCTGCAGCTGTTTCCCGTGGTCGGCCGCCGGCCACCGCGGTCGGCGAGGGACGAGCGCGGCGCCGATGTGCTGGCGGAGATCAAAGATCATGATTACCGCTACGTCTCGAATCTGACGCCGCGTCACTACCAAGGGTTGACCGACCCGCACGGCCTTGTGCTCGAGCTGGATGAACAGGCGGGCGCCCCCGGGGGGCGGACGTACCTGTTCCTGCGCGGCTGGATCTTCCCATCCGACGCGAGCATCAACGTCGCTCTCTCACAGCAGAAGATCCTCAAGTCTGAGATGCCCGTCATCGAAGTGCGCGATGCGCGCGGGCAGTGGGTGTCGCGCGGGATGATCGGATTCCCGGCGGGAAAAGACAAGACGATGGTCATCGATCTGGCAGGAATTTTCCCGACGAAGGATCGTCACGTGCGCATTCGGACGAACATGCAGGTGTATTGGGATCAGGCTTTTGTAGGAGTTGGGAGTCAGGAGCTGGGAGTTGGGGATCTACAGCCCAAGATCCTAGCTCCTATCTCCGGACACCTGCATTACCGCGGCTTCTCACGCATGTACCGGCGCGGCGGGCGTTACGGTCCGCATTGGTTCGACTATGACGACGTCACGCGCGAGTCGCCCTGGCGTCCAATTACCGGCGCTGCGACGCGGTTCGGAGATGTGCGGCCGCTGTTAGAGCGTAGCGACGATCAGTACATCGTGATGCTGCCCGGTGACGAGGCGACCGTCGAGTTCGATGCCGCCGAGCTGAGGGAGGTGCCGCCCGGGTGGAGGCGCACCTTCTTCTTATATAGCGACGGCTGGATCAAGGACTCCGACCTCAACACGGCGCACGGAACGACTGTCGAGCCGCTCCCATATCACGCGATCACGTCGTATCCGTACGCGCCCGGCGACGTGTATCCCACGGATTCAGCGCGTCACCGCTATCAGCGCGAGTACAACACGCGAGTCATTCGGCGCTGATTGCGCGGCTAAGAGCCGCGACTCGGCTTGCGCGGCTAAGAGCCGCGACTCGGCAACTGCCGCGGATGCGGCGATGTCGGTTTACCCGACAGATGCCGAGCCGCGAAGCCTGCCCTGAGGCGCGGCGCGCCGAAGGGTTCACTCGCGGGACCACGGCTAGGTTAGCAGCCCAAACCCTGCGGTCCGGAAGTCTCGATCGAACGCGAAGGCGACCGCCACTTTCTCTCGCCGCATCAACTCGAAGCTCACCGCGTCGGTCAGGGAGAAGCGCTGGTCGCCGAAGCGGTCCAGCCAATGGCCGATCGCGTCGAGCATGAGGTCGGGCCCGGTTCCGAACCACTCGTAGGACGGATCCTCGAGCACAGCCCGGAGGTGCTGCCGAGCGGCGGCGGGACCACGGCTGCGCAGCAGGTGACCATGGAGCTCGGCGAGGACGAGCGTCGTTCCGATCCAGCGCCCCCCCCGGGCGAGAAACCGCCGCCCGATCGCCACGGCGTCCGCGTGATGCTGATCGCGCGGGTGCGCCACGGCGAGTAGCGCGCTGGTGTCAACGAGGGCGCGGGCGGGGGGGGGGAGGGCCACGCTTCTTCATCTCGTCCCGGAGCGCCTCGTACAGATAGTCGTCATGCCGCTCGGAGAGATCGGCCGGGAGCGAGCGATCGTCGCCCAGCGCACCGATCAGCTGCTCGAAGGACCACCCCGGTGCCCGCTCGGCGAGGGCTTGCTGCGCGAAGAGCCGCAGTCCCCGACGCAGGATCTCGGCGTGGGGGAGGCCAGTGCGACGCGCAACGTCCTCCAAGAGAGCGCGATCAGGCTCGTCCAGGTACGCCTGGACGGGCTCGCGCACGCGGCGGGGAGGACGGAGCCTGGGCATTGTTGAATGTACTCGCGCATTGTCTTACATGCAAGCCATACATGTATTGCCCGAGCCGCAGCGTGGCTTGTCTCTGCAATACACGCATGCCGAGCCGCGGCTTGAGCCGCGCAATCACATCGCCGACTGTGCCGTTGCCGGTCGAATTCGAATCGCTTGTCCGCCGCCCGGTGCGAGGTTGATCCGCAAACTCGAGTTACGCGTCACCGTCCGCCGCGAAATCGCCACCGGCAAGGGATTGGTGAGCCAGTTGGCGCCCGGGCCGTCGGCATAGATCTCAGCCGTGTAGCTCCTGCCCCGCTCGAGGAACGTGAGCGGCACGGTGAACGTGCGCGCCTGCTCGTCGGTGATGGCGCCGAGGAACCACTGGGGGCTGTTCTTCTGCTTGCGGGCGACGATGACGTAGTCGCCGATTCTCCCGTCGATCACGCGCGTCGTATCCCAGTCGACCGCGACATCCTTAATGAACTGAAACGCGGGCTGACCCTCGTAGTTCTCCGGCAGATCCGCCGCCATCTGCAGTGGGGAATAGATCACCACGTACAACGCGAGCTGCTTTGCGAGCGTGGTGCGCACGCGGGACTCTTCGTTGGTGCGCGCTGCGCCGGTCTTGGTGCGCAGGATGTCGAAGATGCCCGGTGTGAAATCCATCGGGCCCGCGAGCAACCGCGTAAAGAACAGGATCGTTTCGTGCTCGGGGGGATTCCCGCCCTCACCGCTCCAGGCGTTGTACTCCTGACCGCGCGCGCCCTCGCGCGTCATCATGTTCGGATACGTGCGGCGCTCGCCGGTGTCGTGGATCGGCTCGTGCACGTCGAGCATGATGTGGTGCTGCGCCGCCTTTTCGATCACGTGCCGGTAGTGATTGACCATGAACTGACTCCAGTGCGAATGACCCTCACTGGTCAGGTCGGTTACATAGCCGGACTTGATCGCGTTGAGACCGAGACTTTCATACAGCGTGAATGCACTGTCGATTTGACGCTCGTAGTTCTGAATGCCGCCCGACGTCTCGTTATGGACGATGAGGCCCACGCCCTTCGATTTCGCGTAGCGCGCGAGCTCGGCGATGTCATAGTCGGGATAGGCTTGTGTGAAGGAGAAGGCGTTGCGGTTTTGGATCCAGTCGCCGTCCCAGCCGATGTTCCATCCCTCGACGAGCACGCCGCCGAATCCGTGTTTCGCCGCGAAGTCGATGTAGTGCTTCGTGGTCTGGGTTGTGGCTCCGTGCTTCGGGCCCGAGTTCCAAGTCATCGTACCGATGTGCATGCCCCACCAAATGCCGACGTACTTCATCGGCTTGATCCAATCGGTTGCCGCAATGACACTCGGCGGATTGAGGTTGAGGCCGAGGACCGAGGGTGCGAGATCCGTAACCCGATCGGCCACCTGGATAGTGCGCCACGGTGTCACGAAGGGTGTCTTGCCGCGTACCTTCACGCCGTCGGCGTGGGGCGCGAGGTCGACGCGCAGCGTGCGGTTCTCCATCCTCGGGCCCCGGATGTTCATGCGGGCGTAATTCACGAGATTCGCTTCGTGCAGCACGATGAAGGTCTTGCCGTCGAGCGTTTCCATCGTGATCGGCGTCTGCACGCTGTCCAGCGTGCTCACGGGCTGCGAGGAGTACAGCTGCTCGGAGCGGTCGAGGCGTGGCCGGTTGGAAGGGATCGACCAGGCGCGCGCATTGTCGGCCATCGCGAATTCGGTCAGCTCGTCCATGATCTCGAAGTCACCGAGGTTGGGCTGCGCCGGGAACTCGTACCGGAACGCGACGCCGTCGTTGAACGCGCGCACGGCGAGCGTGAACCGCCGGTTCGGCGCCGTCCGCTCCTCGACCGAAACCTTGAGCTCGTTGTGCCGGTCGCGGACACGCGTCACTTCGCCCCAGGGCTGTGTCCACGTTTGGTCGACGCTGCTGCGGCTCGAATCCACGATGCGCAGGCTGTCGCGCAGCGGTGGCTGCCCGCGGAACTGGAAGCCGAGCACGGATGGAGTCAGCAGCGATCGCGTGTCTCGCTGCACCATGTAGTAGAGCTTGCCTTCATGGGTATCGACCGTCACGACGGTGCGTCCATCGGGTGAGGCGACGCGCAGCTGCGCATGCAATCCGACGGGAAGCAGCGTCAGTGCAGCGAGTAACAGAATCCTCATCGATTACTCCGCGGTGGTGTATATTCCGACTTGCGATCATTACCTGGGGATGCCCATGACCCGCTCGACCCTCCGTCCCTGCATTCTGCTGATCCTACTCGCTGCCTGTTCCAGTAGCCGCCAATCCGGCTCCAGCACATCGCGCCCCTCTGGATCGGGGTTCGTCATTACGGCCGCGGACATTGAGCGCTCACCGGGGATGTCGCTCGAGCAGATCATGATCGCGCGCATCCCCGGGTTGTCGATCGGACGAGCGGAAGATGGCCGGATGATCCTGAAGTTGCGCGGCACCACGACGTTCATGGGTAGCGAGGAAGCGCTGATCGTGGTCAACGGCATCGCGCTCGGCCCCAATGCCGCCGGTAACCTGCATGCGATCAATCCGCACGATATCGAGTCTATCACAGTGCTGCGCGATGCCGCCAGCACCGCGCAATACGGCAGCCGCGGCGCCAATGGCGTGATCGTCATTCGGACGAAGTCGAGCTAGCGAGGGGGCGTCGCGCCGGGTCCGCCCTGAAGAACAGCGGCCGATCGTTGTTGCGCGCCACGATGTACAGTTCGCCGCGGCGCGTCCTGAGCCGTTGAATGTCGCGCGCTTCCCCCGGAACGAAGAATCCACTCGTTGCACTCGTCACCGGCGTGAAGCCGCCGCGCCCGCCGCGCCCGCCGCCCCGCAGGAACAGTCCGTAGCTCGCGCTCATGCTGCCGATGGCGGGCGGCACGCCATCGAAATTGCCCGCCAGCAGCAGATCGTGCTTGCCGTCGCGGTCGAAATCCCCGGCGAGAATGCCATAGACGGGGGCAATCTGCGCCTCGTGCGGCAGCGGGACCAGCGTAAACGAGCCGTCGCCGTTGTTGCGCGCCAACGCGGTGCCGAAGGTTTCAGCCCGCTGCACGACGGCACCGGTGAGCTCGTCGCCGAAGATCTGCTCGACGGTCAGTCCCGCGTAATCCGTGTATTTGGGAAAGCGCGCTCTGAGGTGGGGCAAAGCCGCCGTCAGCTCGTCGCGCAGGGCCAGCGGACGTGAGGCCCCATTCTCATAGCTGGTGACGATCTGCTCGGGAAACCCGTTGCCCTCGAAATCCTTCACGTACAATCGCGCAGGCTCGGTTGGTGACGCATGCAACCGGGTGTTCAGACCCAAGTTGCCAAGTACAAGATCGACTCGACCGTCACCGTTGAAGTCTCCGGCGATGAGGCGATTCCACCAACCCGTACTATGCTCCAAGCCCTTGATATCGACGCTGACGAGCTTCGCCCCCGTGTTCTGGAATACAATGATGGGCATCCATTCGCCCACGATGACCAGGTCGAGGCGCCGGTCGCCAATGACATCGACCCAGAGCGCGTCGGTCACCATGCCGATATGCGCAAGCTCGGGGGCGACCTGTGCCGTAACATCGGTGAACCTCCCACGGCCATCGTTGCGGAGCAGGGAGCTGGGAGCAGGAACGCCGTAGCGGCCGGGAATCCCGCGTCCTCCGACGAAGATGAGCTCCTGGGAGACAGCGACACGCGAACCGCTGCCCAATAGCGCTGGGAGCCGCCCCGTGGTCTTCCGGAATCCGCCGCTGCCGTCGCCCAGGTAGAGCCGGTCCTCGAGAGCGGGCGCGAGGCTCGAGAACTCGTTCCCGCCGGTGACGACATAGAGGTCGAGGCGGCCGTCGCCGTTGGCGTCGAAAAACGCGGCACCCAGGTCTTCCGCGATGCGGTCAGCCTCGAACAGGGCCCGGTTCGTGGCCACGAAGGTCCCGTTAGGTCGCTGCACATAGAGCGCGCTCGGCTGCTCTTTGGCCCCCCCAATGAAGAAGTCGTCCAGCCCGTCGCGGTTGACGTCGCCAACCGTGACGAACGGTCCTTCGGTCGAAAGCATCTTGGGGATCAGCCGTTCGCGGTTGAAATCCACGAAGTCGTTTTCGCGATGCACAAAGTCCAGGCCAACCTGGGCAGTAACGTCTCTGAAAAGCGGCGGTCGGGCGGTCGGACGGTCGGGCGGTCGGGCGGTCGGACGGTCGGGCGGTCGGGCGGTCGGGCGGTCAAGAGACAACGGCGGCGGTCGGATCGTGAGTCTCTGATTCGTGGCGACGTGAGACAGGACGCTCGTCCGGCCATCTGGCCAATCGACCGTCAGTGACTCCAGCGTGTCGATCGGGCCAACACCAAAGGTCAATGTGTAATCGACGCTCGACTGAAACCCGCGCGTGGGCGCGAGTTCCTGAACGAACTGCTGGTTTTCAGCGTGCAACGTCACGCGTGTACCGACCGCGAACGGGTTTGCGTTGTCGCCCGCGAGCCGGACCTGCAGGTAGCGATGCGCGGGCAGCTGCGCGCGGGCGTTGTTGCGGTAGATGAACGCCTCCTCGCCAACGTTGTTCACGATGAGATCGAGCGCGCCATCGCCATCGAGGTCACCGTACGCCGCGCCATTCGAGAAATTCGGCCGGTCGATACCCCATTCCGTGCTCACCTTTGTGAACGTCAGATCGCCGTTGTTGCGGAACGCGTAATCGGGAAGCCTGGTCGAGCTCATGGCCTTGATCAGGCCCATGAAATCCACGCGCTTGCCGCGGGTCGCCTCTCGTACGGTCTGGTCGCTGCCGAGAAAGGCCACATAGTCCTGAGACGTCACGTCCCGCGCGAGTCCATTCGCGACGAAGATGTCCTTGTGGCCGTCCAGATCGAAGTCCGCGATCAGCGCCGCCCAGCTCCAGTCGGTGCGCGCCACGCCGGCGAACCAGCCGAGATCGCTGAATGTGCCGTCGCCGTTATTGCGTTGCAGCGTGTTGCGCATCAGTTGGTGCCCAAACCCCTCGCGCGCCTTCTGCTGATAGAGTTCCCACGGCTCGAACGAAGACGTCGTCTTGAGGCGGTAGTCGTCTTCGGGTAGCATGTCGGTGACGTAGATGTCGGGCCAGCCGTCGTTGTCGATGTCGGCGATGTCCACGCCCATCGAGAAGTAGCTGGAGACGGGCATCGCCTGTTCCAGGGCTTCATCGAATGTGCCGTCGCCCTTGTTGAGGTAGAGGTAGTCGCGTTCGAAGAAATCGTTCGCCACGTACACATCGGGTTTGCCGTCGCGATTGACGTCGCCGACGGCGAGGCCCAACCCGAAGCCGCTCTCGGGACCGTAGATGCGCGCCTGTTCGCTCACGTCCACGAAGCGGGCGCCGTCATTGCGAAGCAGCCTGTGCCCGCCGAGGGGGTCGCGGATCGATCGCAGGTTGCGGACGGCGAGGCTCGACACGGGCCGCGGGGAGTTGCGGATCAGGAAGAGATCGAGGTCGCCATCGCCGTCGTAGTCGAAGAACGCGGCCTGCGTCGAGTATCCGGTGTCGGCAATTCCGTACGACGCCGCCATCTCCTCAAACACGGGGACCCCTTCCCCGTCCCGCGTCCCCTGATTGATGTACAGCGTATTCGCGCGAGCCGCTCCCGGCCGGAGACCAGCGTGGCAGACATAGATGTCGAGGCGTCCGTCGCCGTTGACGTCGGCGAGCGTTACGCCGGTGGTCCAGCGGTCGCGCTCGGCGACGCCGGCCGCATTGGTCACATCGCGAAACCGAAAGTCGCCCAGGTTGAGATAGAGGTGTGGACCGCCTTCGTTGGACGTGAGCACCACTTCGGGTAATCCGTCGCCGGTGAGGTCGCCGATGCCGACGCCGCCGCCATTGTAGTAATTGCGGTAGGTGAAGACGTTGGCCTCACGCGTTTCCGTGAAGCGATTCTCAAACCGGACGCCGGTGTAGCTCGACGGCAGCAGCGTGAACAGCTTCCCGTCGTCCGCCGGGGGAGGCGATGACGGATCGGCGTCGTTGGCGGCGGTGCCGGAGCACGCGGAAATTCCTATGAGAAGAAGAAAGAGGGGCGCAGCACGCTGCGCCCCCCGGTGAAGCGCCTTCAGCAATTAGTACCCGCTATTCTGAGTCATCTGAGGGTTAGCGTCGATCTGTCCCTGCGGAATCGGCATCAGGACGCGGAAGTCCGGCGAGGCCGTTGGCTTGTACTGAGACGGCGCGGTGTACTGGCCGAAGCGGATCAGGTCCTGTCTGCGCTTTCCTTCACCGATGAACTCGAACAGCCGCTCCTGCAGGATGGCTGCCCGATCGATCGTGGCCCGATCCACGTCGGGGTTGAATGCGCGCGCGCGCAGCTGATTGACGAGAGCCAGCGCCGCGGCGCTCCCGGGTGCCTGTTCGTTCAGCGCTTCGGCCTTGATCAAAAACATCTCGCCCACGCGGAACCAGGCGAAATCATTGCCGTTGTCCTGCGCGACGTGCGCCGGATCGGCCGGCCATTTGTAGACCCGAGCGCCTTCACCCTCCGTCGCCGCCGTTATGTTGGCGATCCCCGGGGTGAAGACTAGGGGCTGACCGGAACGGTCGTTGACGGGAACGCCGGTTTCGACGTTCACCTGGGGCCCTACCAGGAAAACGGCACGCCGCGCGTCCGCCGCATCGAAGGCGTTGTATGCGTTCGCCACCGCGGCGAAGCCGTTCCACGGCGTCGGCGTGAACTGATTGTAATGCAGGGCCCGCATCACGAAGTTGAGCCCCAGCCCTGATTGGGGGGCGAACTTGACGACGAAAATGTTTTCGGGCGATGCGAAGTTGCCGGCGTTGAAGTTTTCGGCAAACGTAGGCGCCAGATCGTATGTGGGGCCATTCAGGATTGCGTCAACGCGATCGATCGCTGCCTGGCAAGCACTAACCCCGCCTGTCACCGTGATACCCGAGCAGGAATTGTAGCCCGTCGCGTTGATACCGGTGCCGCCCGCCGCATCCTTGGTGAACACGCCGGCATTGATGTACAAGTTCGCCAGCATCGCGTCGGCGGCGCCCTTGGTCAGGCGGCCGTGATTGCCGGAGGTCCACGAGTCCGCGAGATCCGCCCGGGCGGCGAGCAGCTCCGCTTCGATGAACCGGAACAGCGAGTCCCGCGATACCCGAGGCCGCTCCGCGATCCCGCTAGTCGTTGCCAGCGGTACACCGCCGAACAGATCCATCAGGATGTAGTAATAGAACGCGCGCAGCGTGCGCGCCTCGGCGACCATGGTGGCCTGATTCGCCACGCTGACGTTCGCGACGCCGTCGAGCAGCGCATTGGCCCGGGCCACGCCGGCGTATGCGGTATTCCAGGCGCCGTTCATGAAGCTGAGCGTGGCCGGACTGCTGGCCGTCCAGATCTGGCGGTGTGTTTCCAGCCATGTCCCGTTGTCGTACCAGTCCTGCCCGCGGGTCGGCACGATCATCTCATCCGTGCTGATCTCGCTCAGGTTGTAGTAGTCGTCGAGGGTGCCACGCAGCTGCGCGTAGACTCCCGCCAGCGCCGCCAGGACTTCGCCCTCGGTACGGAAGAAGTTGCCGGGGCTGATTGCGCTGGGCGGCGACTCATCGAGATTCGTGCATGCCTGCACCGGCACCAGGAGTAGCGCGCAGAGCCCGACCGCACCGATCGACGAAGCCACAAACGTTCGCTTCATATGACCTGCCCTCCCCTAGAAGGCGAGACGGACACCGCCGGTCACCAGGCGGGGCCGAGGATAGCTGAGATAATCTACGCCACGCGATGCCAGACCCGCGCTCGCGTAGACTTCCGGATCGAGACCCGAATAGCCGGTCATCGTCAGCAGGTTATCCCCCGACAAGAACACCCGAGCGCTGCGCGCGTTGCGCGTCAGCATCGGCAAGTCGAGGTTGTACTCGAGCGTGATGTTCTGCAGCCGTACGAACGACGCGTTCTCCACCCAACGCGAGGAGTAGATCGCGGGCTCGTGCAAGCCGGTCGGATCGGTCAAGGCTTCTTTCAGGAAGTTCTTATCCTGGAGCGCGTTGCCCTTCGTCGAGTACACAAGCGCCGTGTTATTGAAGACGTCCAGCCCCACCGCCGCGCGGACCAGGAAGCTGACGTTGAACTTGCCTTTGGTGATCTGGCTCGTCAGACCCATCGTCCAATCCGGATTGGCATCGCCGATGATCGCGTAATCACTGGCGGCGGGCGCCGTCGTCTCCCCGTTCACGCAACCCGGTGTGGTTGAGGCGCAACGGAACAGCTGCTTCCCGTTGGCATCCACGCCGAGGAACACCGGACCGAAGAACGTGCCCAGCGCTTGGCCTGGCATGATGCGCTGCGACCACTGATCGGACTGACCCTGTCCGCTGACTGAGCCGGACCGCAGGAAGGTATAGGGGCCGAGGTCCTTGACCTCGTTGCTCGAGGCCGCGAACACGAGTCCGGCGCGCCACGTGAGGCTGGGCTTTGAGATCGCCAGCCAGTCGAGTGACAACTCGAAGCCGCTGTTCTTCAGCTCCCCGACGTTCGTGAGGCTGGTGGATGCGAACGAGGGGGGCGGGACCTGGACGTTGAGCAGCAGGTCCTTGGTGTTCTTGACGTAGTACTCGACGCTGCCCGCGAGACGATTGCCCGAGAGGCCGAAATCGACTCCCACGTTGTACTGGTCCGTCTGCTCCCACTTCAGGTCGGGGTTGCCGTTTCCGGTGGGAATGACGCCGCTCGACGGCGAATCACCCCAGGGGTAGTTGGCGCCTGAGCCGCCCGAGAACGTGACGAGCGACTGATAGGGCGCGATCCCTGGGTTGCCCTGCCGGCCCCATCCGAGGCGGACGCGCAGGTCTGAGAACACCGAGCCGCTCATGAAGTCTTCACCGCTGAGCCGCCACGACGCCGACAAGCCAGGGAATGCCGCCCACTTGTGGCCCTCGGCGAATTTGGACGATCCGTCGTAGCGGAGGATGGCCGTCACGAAGTACCGATCCTTGAAACCAAGGTTGGCGCGCGACAGGAAGGAGACGAGCTTCCAGTCCTGCGCGAACGACGAATCGTTCCGCGTCCGTGCAGCGCCGAGGTTATTGAAGCTGAAGGCGTCGGTGATGAACCCGATGCCCTCCGCCATGAACAGGTTCTGCGAGAACTTGTTGTACTCGTACCCGCCCATCACGTCGAACGTGTTGTTGTCACCGAACGGCCGGTTGTAGGTCAGCAGCGTCTGGATCGTTCCGGTCGTGTTGTCCAGGTCGTACTGGCGTGCCAGCCCGCCGCCGAGCGCCTGTCCGACGGGGTTCTCATTGGGATAGTACAGCTGCCGGCCGCCGCCCGAGTGATCGCCGCCGAGTGTCACCTTGGCGGTGAGTCCGGTGGCGAGATCGTACTCCGCGGAAGTGTTCGCGATCACGCGGGTGGTCGTGCCGCGATCGGCGATCTGGTTGGCGAGCGCGACGGGATTACGGACGGACGTCGAGCCCGTGATCTCGAAGTACTTCGTTGCGCCCGTCGCTGCGTCGACGAATGTGACCGGCTGGGTTGGATTGAAGATGGCGACGTTCTGGAACACGCCCCCCTCAAACCCGCCGGTGTTCTCAAATGTGATGTACGTGTTCTTCACCCGTGACGCGGTGACGTTGACGCTGAAGCGCCCGCGATCTGCGAAGGCGTTGTGGGACGCAGTCAGAGCGCCTTGCAGCCGCTCGAGCCCGTTGGCGATCGCGACACCGGGCTGGTTCATGTAGTTCATCGAGGCCCGGTAGCGCGTGTCCTCACCGCCACCCGTGAACGACACGTCGTAATTCTGCGTGTAGGCGGTGCGGGTGACCTCGCGTTCCCAGTTGGTATTCGCGTTGCCGAGAGCCGCGAGGCGCTGGGGATCGAGGCCGCTGGCCGAGTCGACAGGGATGCCGGCGGCCGTGTCCGCATTGAAGAGCGCCACCTGTTCCGTGACGAACGACCGGTACTCGGAGCCGCTCAGCACGTTCAACCGCTTCGCGGGCTGCGCTGCCGCGACATACGCGTCGAATTCAATCGTCGGACCGCCCGATCTGTTTCCCTTCTTCGTTTCGATCAGGATCACGCCGTTGGCCGCGCGGCTGCCATAGATCGCCGTGCTCGACGCGTCCTTGAGAATCGTGATCGACGCGATGTCCTGCGGGTTGAGCAAGTTGAGCGGGTTGCGGGGGAGTGGCGGCGATCCACCGATCCCGTAGCTGGAGGGCTCAGTGGGGACGTTGATGATCGGCACGCCATCGATCACGTACAGCGGATCGTTCGTATTGCTGATCGAGCTGCCGCCGCGGATCAGGATCTGCGATCCAGCGCCGGGCTCACCGTTGTTCTGGATGATCTCGACGCCCGCCGCGCGGCCCTGGACCATCTGATCGACGTTGGTCTTTACGCCGACGTTCGCAGCGGCGGCATCAACGGTCGAGACGGCGCCGGTCACCGCTTCGCGCCGGGTCGTGCCGTAGCCCGTCACCACGACGGCCTCGAGCAGCGACGCCTGCGGCGCGAGTTGGAACTGCGCCTCGACGATCCCACCGGCCGTGACGGTGACCGACTGCTGTTGCGGGCCGTACCCGATGCGCGTCACGCGCACGACATGGGTGCCCGCGGGAACATCGAGTGTGAAGCTGCCGTCCGATGTTGTTTGAGCTTCTCGCTGCAGGGCGTCGATTCTGACGCTGACTCCGGGGAGGGCTTGCCGCGTTGTGCTGTCCACCACCTGGCCTCTGATCGTGCCGTTCTGTGCGGCCAGAGGCGTGGTCATGGTGAACGTGAGGGCGAGCATCGGAATGAAGTGACGAACGAAGCGCATCGATGACCTCGGAATGACGGTTATGCCGTCCGAAATGCCGCTGAGGACTGCCCTTGTCAAGGGTGACCTTGGGGCCGAGTATCTACGCCCATGCTGCTGGTCCTGCTGCTCGCAATGCAAACGGGAACCACACGGGAAGCCTCGCCCGTGCTGCAGTTTCCGACCCCCGGGCTCGACGATCCCGCAGCCTACGAAGGCTACAGCGCGCGCGTCTATCGTGATTCACGCGGGAACGCGCTGGAGATCTACATCGACGGCAAGACCGGCCGGGTGGTGCATCTGTGGGCGGATGCGCTCAATGAGAGCATTGGGTTCACGGTGAGGCGGGCGGCGGATACGGCGGCGGCGGGTAAAGCAGCGGCGGATACTGCAGCGGCGGGTAACCCGGCGGCGGTGGCGTTCGGTGAAGAGAAAGCGTCGGTGTGGAGCAGAGGCGCTCAGCGCAGCTTGCTCTACTCATTGACGATCCCGGGCGGGCGGGCGACACAAATCGGCCACTTTCTCCTGGGCTCGATGCGCATCGAGCGCGACTTCGGCTACGCCGGTAGGGTGAACGATCCGATCGATGCGCCGACCTTCGTCCCGCAAGAATTCAGGCAACTCGCCGAGCGCGACAGCGTCTACGCCAAGCGACTCGCGCCGATGTTTTCCGTGATTCCCTCAACGTGGCGTGTCCGAGTGATCCAGCGGAGCCTGGATGGCAAGAACCGCCTCGCACTGTCACTGACGGGGGACGCGCGGTTGTCTCGGGTTTCGCTGCGTGACCGGGTCGTGACGGTGCGACCACGTGGCGCGGATCCGATCACCATCGCGGTCGAGGTCACCACGGACGGCGCACCGCTCACGCCGCTGCGACGCAACCAGATCTTCAACACCGCGTTTCTTCGCTTCGCGGACTCCGCGCAATCGCAGCGGCTCGAGCGCGAGATTCGCGGCTTCGAGCTGCTCAGCTCCAAGCAGAAGCTGATGGCGGGCCTGCCGACGTACGCGACCTACTTCGGGCGGGACATGCTGATGACGGCGCTGCTGATGGAGCCGGTCTGGTCCGACACGATGGCGGAGTTCGTGATGGGCGCGGCGCTGGCAAAACTGTCGCCCGACGGAGAGGTGAGTCACGAAGAAGCGCTCGGCGGCCAGGCGATCCGCGAGAACGCCGCGGAGTTCCTGAGGACGGGTGACAGTACGCTGCTCAAGAACCTCCAGGCGACGCGCGAGAACTACTGGATGGTGGATGACGACTTCCAGCTGCCCGTCGTCGCCGGTCACTACTTCGCCGATGCCAACGTGCCGGAGGCCCGCAAGAAGCGCTTCGTCACCCAGTGGGGAGCTGCGCTGCGCAAGAATCTCGCGTACGTCGCGCGACAGGCGGCGCCGTACGCGCGCGAGCCCGTGCCGAAGAACCTCGTCAGCTTCAAGCGCGATCCCGACGGGTGGTGCCATCCGGGGAGCTGGCGCGACAGTCGCGTCGGATACGCGGGCGGATGCTTCGCGTTCGACGTCAACGTTGTGTGGGTGCCGGCGGCACTGCGCGCGATCGGCACGATCGATAGCGCGTTGCGCGCGTTGGGTGAGCCGGCCGTCGATGGCGCGGCGGAGATCGCGCAGTCGGCGGAGGCGTGGCGCAACACGGCGCGCCATTTCATGGTCGCGCTCACGCCGGAAGAGGTCGCCGCACGCGTAGGCGCGAAGATCGGCTCACTCGCTCCCGACGAGGCCAGCTACTGGAGCGCGGTGGTCGCGCGCAGCGGCGTTCCCAGCGACACGTTGCGCTTTCCCGCAGTATCGCTTGACAGCGCCGGCCAGCCGATTCCGGTCATGACTACCGACCCCGCGATGTGGCTGCTGCTCGAGCGCCAGGAGGATGCGCGGGAGCAGGAGCTGCTGCGACCGTTCTTGCTGCCATATCCCGTTGGACTGTTCATCGACGGTGTCGGCCTGGCGGTCGCGAACGACGCGTACGCCCGGCCGGAGGTGTGGGCGATGTTCGAGCGTGACCTCTACCACTCGCCACGCGTCGTCTGGGGTCGCGAAGTGAACACGCTGGTCGCCGCGCTGCTGCAGAATGGGCGCAGTCAGCCGGGCCCGATCGACTCGGTCCGCAGCGCCGTCGCGCGCTCCGGCCTGCAGTACGCCGAGCTGTGGAGCTACAGGTTTGAGGGCGGGGCCGTACGCGCTGTGCGGTACGGCTCCAGCTCGGACGTGCAGTTGTGGACACTCGCCGATATCGCGGTCCAATACCTCCTCAACTCCCCAAGGCCTCCCCAATGAGCAACCTGCACGCCTTCGATCTTCTGTTCATCGCGGCGTACTTCATCGTCCTCTTCGGCATCGGCTGGTGGGCCGCGGTGCGCGAAAAGAACGTGAGCTCGGACTATTTCCTGGCGAGCCGTGACGTCGCCTGGTTCGCCGTTGGCGCGAGCCTCTTCGCCTCGAACATCGGATCCGAGCACCTCGTGGGGTTGGCCGGCTCGGGCGCGGCGACGGGATTGGCGGTCGGCCATTTCGAGTGGCTCGCCTGCCTGATCCTGCTCCTGCTCGGCTGGTTATTCGTGCCGTTCTATCTGAAGAGCGGCGTCTACACGATGCCCGAGTTCTTGGAGAAGCGGTACAACTCGGCCTCCCGAACCTACTTCACCTGGGTCTCGGTGATCGGCTACGTCCTCACGAAGATCAGCGTGACGTTGTACGCGGGTGGGGTCGTGATTCGCGCCGTGACCGGCTGGGACTTCTACACGGCGGCAATCGTGCTCATCGTCGTCACCGGGATCTACACGATCTTCGGTGGCTTGCGCGCCGTGGTCTACACCGAGGTGCTCCAGGCGATCGTCCTGATCCTCGGCTCCCTCACGTTGATGATCATCGGGCTGAACAAAGTGGGCGGATTCTCCGGGCTTGAGGCTCAGGTCCCGCAGGGATTTTTCTCGATGTGGAAGCCGACCAGCCACCCCGATTTCCCGTGGACGGGAATCATTTTCGGCGCGCCGATACTGGGCGTTTGGTACTGGTGTACGGATCAGCATATCGTGCAGCGCGTGCTCGCGGCCAAAAACATCAAGGAAGCCCGCACCGGCACGATCTTCGCCGGTTACCTGAAGATCCTTCCCGTTTTCATCTTCGTGCTCCCGGGCGTCGTCGCGATGGCGTTGTTTCCGGAAGTGCGTAGCAATCCCGACTCGGCCTATCCCACGCTGGTGACACAGCTGCTCCCGGCCGGCATCAAGGGCTTGGTGCTCGCGGGGATGCTCGCGGCGCTGATGGCTTCTCTGGCGTCCGCGTTCAACGCCTGCTCCACGCTGCTCACGTGGGACGTGTATCGAAAAATGCGCCCAGCGGCGAGCGAGCAGCAGCTCGTCCGAGTCGGACGCATTTCCGCCGGCGCGATGGTGTTCCTGGGCCTGCTGTGGATTCCGTTCATGAAGTACATCTCGTCGCAGATCTACATCTACTTGCAAAGCGTCCAGGCATACATCGCGCCGCCTATCGCTGCCTGCTTCCTGCTTGGCCTGTTCTATCCGCGGCTCAATGGCTCCGGCGCAATAGCCTCGCTCATTACCGGACTCGTCCTTGGCCTGTTGCGCCTCATCCTCGAGCTGTGGAACAAGGCGTCGGGTGCCCTCGAGCCGGGCTCGATCCTGCATTGGATCGCCACCATCAACTTCCTCCATTACGCGGTCTTGTTGTTTGTGATCTGCACGGCGGTGCTGTTCGTGGTGAGCGCAATGACGCCGCCACCGCCGCGAGAGAAGACCGAAGGCCTGACGTACGGGAAGCCCGATGTTGGTGAGCCAGGTGTCGCGCTGAAGGTGGGCGGGACCAGGGAGGAGCGGCGATTCGAGGTCGTGCTGTCCGTGGTGCTCGCGTTGCTGCTTGGTGTGTTGTGGATTGTGTTCGCATGAAAAGGCCGTGCGTCGTGCGCATGAATCCGTGCGTCGTACGTCGCGCGTCGTACGTGGTTGTAATGTTGGTTGCGGTCGCTTGCCGGCCGGCGGACCGTCCGACCGTCAGGCCGACCGCCTACGATCCCGCCCACGACATCGGCGCTCTCTTCGCTGATGTGCAGCTGTCCGGGATCTTCTCCGATTCGAAAGAGTTCGTTGACGCGAAGCCGAAAGCGTCGACCAGAACGATTCAGGCGCGCTACGATTCCGCGCGTTCGAGGCCCGGTTTTGTACTGAAGGCGTTCGTCGAGCAAAACTTCGTTCTCCCGGCGCCGGCCGGGAACGGCTCGGGCAACGGCCGTCCGGCCGCCGGGCCGTCGGGCCGCCCGTCAATGCTCGCGCACATCAACGCACTGTGGCCGGTGCTCACGCGGCGGCCCGACAGCGCCGATGCCAGCTCGTCCCTGATCCCCCTTCCGAATCCGTACGTCGTTCCAGGCGGGCGCTTCCGCGAGATCTACTACTGGGACAGCTACTTCACGATGCAGGGTCTGGTGAAGAGCGGGCGAACCGATCTCGTGAAGGAAATGCTGGACAACTTTGCGCATCTGATCCGCACCGTCGGCCACATTCCGAACGGGAACCGGTCCTACTACTTGTCCCGCAGCCAGCCGCCCTACTTCGCCGCGATGGTGGCGCTTTACACGGGCGCAACCGATACCGCTCAGGCGTTGCCGTATCTCGACGCACTGGAAAAAGAGCACGCCTTCTGGATGGACGGGGCCGAGCGGCTCCAGCCCGGCCAGGTATATCGCCGGGTGGTGCGAATGTCTGACGGTGTGGTGCTGAACCGCTACTGGGACGATTCGGACGAGCCGCGCCCCGAGTCCTACCGGCCCGACGTGGAAATCGGGATGACGCTGCCCGATTCGCTGCGCGCACGGTTCTACCGGAACGTCCGGGCCAGCGCCGAGAGTGGGTGGGATTTCTCGAGCCGCTGGATGCGGAATCCCAAGGACCTGCGCACGCTCGAGACCACGGACCTGATTCCGGTGGACCTCAACTCTCTCCTTTATAATGCGGAGCGCGTGATTGCGGCGTTGCGGGGGTTCCGGAAGGGGACGGGGACGGGGGACGACTCGGTGGCGCGCCGGTTCACCCAGCTGGCCGATCAGCGTCGCCAGGCGATTCAGATCCTGATGTACGATCCCTCGCGCGGCTTCTTCTACGACGTGCGCTGGCGCACGCGTGAGCGGGTGCTGGATCGTCCGTCGCTCGCGGCTGCCGCGCCCCTCTATTTCGGCGTTGCAACGCCGGAGCAAGGCGCGCGCACGGCGGCCAAGCTGGAGGAGGAATTCCTGAAGCGCGGCGGCTTCGTCACGACGAACTTCAATTCGGGACAACAGTGGGACGGGCCGAACGGGTGGCCGCCGCTCGAATGGCTCACGATCGAGGGCGTGCGCCGCTACCGGCGCGATGACCTTGCGGACAGGGCGGCGGGTCGCTGGCTCGCGCTCATCCAGCGCACGTACAGCTCGACGGGGCGCATGATGGAGAAGTACGACGTGGTCAACCTCAACAGGAAGGCGGGTGGCGGAGAGTATCCCACGCAAGACGGCTTTGGGTGGACGAACGGGGTAGCATTGGCGTTATGCGCACAGCCGGCTCAAGCGCGGGCTTGCCCAAACTAGCGACGGGCCTGTGCACGGCCCTGCTGCTGCTTTCCTGCAGCGCCACCGCCCAGCAAAGAGATATTGTCCTGGCCACGACGACCTCCACTCGCGACGCCGGCTTGCTGGACTCGCTCCTTCCGGTTTTCGAATCACAGAGCGGATACAGAGTCAAAGTGATCGCGGTGGGAACGGGTCAGGCGATCCAAATGGCGCGGCGCGGCGATGCCGAAGTGGTGCTGGTGCACGCGCCCGAGCTCGAGCAGGCGATGGTGGACTCGGGCTACTTCGTGCGGCGGCGACGCGTGATGCACAACGATTTTCTGTTCGTGGGTCCGGCTCGAGACACAGCCAACCTGCGCGGCGGCCGCGATGCCGTGGCAGCCCTGCGGGCGATCGCGAGCGCCGGTGCGCCGTTCGTTTCCCGCAGCGACCGCTCGGGCACGCATCTGCGCGAGCTAGAGCTGTGGCGGCTCGCCGGACAGACGCCGCCGCCTCCGTGCGCGTGGTACATCGAGGCGGGGCAGGGAATGGCGGCCACGCTCCAGATGGCCGACGAGAAGCATGCCTACACGATCACCGATCGCTCGACGTTTCTCGTCTGGCAGCCCAAGCTCGAGCTCGTCCCGCTGGTGGAAGGTGACACACTGCTGCACAACGTCTACCACGTGATGGAGGTCCCGCGGGCCGCTCCGGGCGCGCGTGCGTTGGCAAATTTCTTTGTCTCACCCGAAGCGCAGGAAATCATCGCCAGGTTTGGGCTGGGCCGCTTCGGCCGCCCACTCTTCATCCCTGATGCACGCCAACCAGACCGCTGGTAAGAGCAGAGGAACGCTCCATGGACGTCACCTTCACCGCGCTCGCTCCGATTGCCGTGGCCGCCGGGCTTCTCGTGGCCGGCTTTTTCCTCGGCGTGCTGATTCGCGGTGCGGTACTGCCGCGCCTCCCCATCGCGTGGCGCCAGTGGCTGCGAGGCCCCGTCCTGTGGTGGTCCACGCTGCTTGGCCTGTACGTCGCCGTCGAAGTCACGGTGCTCCCCGCAGGCGTGGGCCCCGTCCTGCGGAAGGTGCTGCTCGTCCTCCTGATCCTATCTGTGACTGCCGCGCTCGCTCGAGCTGTGACCGCACTGGTGACCGCGCGAGGGGCGATTCTCGGCACCGTGCCGGCGGTCAGGCTGGTGTCCAACGTGGCCGGGTTGGTGGCGTGGATCCTCGGCGGATTGGTGATCCTGCAGACGCTCGGGATTTCGATCACTCCGATGATCACCGCGCTTGGCATTGGTGGGCTGGCGGTGGGCCTGGCGTTGCAGGATACCCTCGCGAACCTGTTTGCCGGCGTCCACATCCTCGCGGCCCGTCAGGTCCGGCCTGGAGATTACATCCGCCTCGAGTCCGGCGAGGAAGGGTTCGTGCGAGACATCACGTGGCGCTACACGACGGTGGTACAGCTCGCGAACAACCTGACGATCGTGCCGAACGCGAAGCTCGCTTCGGCTGTGATTACGAACTACTATCTGCCCTCCACCGATCTCGCGGTCCTGGTCCCGGTGGGCGTGAGTTACGGGAGCGATCTCACGCGCGTCGAGGCCGTCACGACGGCGGTGGGACGGGAAGTGATGGGGGAAGTGCACGGGGGCGTGCCCGAGTTCGAGCCCTTCATTCGATACAACGCGTTTGCCGACTCGAGCGTCAACTTTACCGTCATCCTGCGCGGCCGCGAAGTCGTGGACCAGCACCTCATCCGCCACGAGTTCATCAAGCGGCTGCATGCGCGCTACCGCGCCGAAGGAATCGAGATCCCGTTCCCGCAGCGCACGGTGCACGTGCGGGGCGAGGAGATCAGAACGCCTGGTCCCAGCGCTGGGACAAGCGAATCGCCGAGCTGACCAGCCCCACCATACTGTAGGTCTGCACGAAGTTGCCCCACTGCTCGCGGGTCTGCGGATCGATATGTTCGGCGAGCAAGCCAAAGCTGTTGCGGCAGCCGAGCACGTACTCGAACATGCGGCGCGCTTCGTCGCGATCGCCGATCGCGGTGAGCGCGTTGATGTACCAGAACGTGCACACGAGAAAGGCGTTGGACGGGGTCCCGAAATCGTCCGGCGTGGTGTAGCGAAACACGAAGTCGCCGCGCCGCAGCTCTTTCCCAATGGCGCGCACGGTCGCGACGAAGCGCGGATCCGTGTCGCTCACGAAGAACAGCTCGTTCAGCTGCAAGAGGCTCGCGTCGAGGGTGTCTCCCTCGAAGGTGGCCACGAACGTGCCGAGCTTGGGATTCCAGGCGCGTTTGGAGATGACCTCGTGCATGGCGCCGGCGCGCTGCGACCAGTACGCGGCGCGGTCCGCGAGGCCGAGGTGCGCCGCGATCCGGCCGAGCCGCTCGCAGCCCACCCAACACATCACGGCCGAGAAGGTATGGATCTGCGTGCGCCCCCGCAGCTCCCACATTCCGGCGTCGGGCTGGTCGAACAGCGCAAACGACCGCTCGCCCAGCGGCTCGAGCCGGTGGAACAGGGACTCGTCTCCTTGTCGCATGAGCCGGCGGTCGAAGAACACGTGAGTCGCCGCGAGGATCGAAGAGCCGTACACGTCATGCTGGGCTTGCTCGGAGGCCTGGTTGCCGACGCGCACCGGTCCGATCCCGCGATAGCCGGGAAGCGTCTCCACGACGCGCTCGGGCGGGAGCCGGTGACCCGTGATCGTGTACACCGGATCCAGTCGTTGGTCTGCCCCCTCGGCCACGACGTTGCGAATGAAGCCGAGATATCGCTCCATCGTGTGAGTGGCGCCCATGCGGTTCAATGCGTTCACCACGAAGTACGCATCTCGCAGCCAGCAATAGCGATAGTCCCAATTCCGCGTGGAGCCGGCGGCTTCGGGAATCGATGTCGTCACGGCGGCGATGATCGCGCCGGTGTCCTCGAACACGTTCAGCTTCAGGGTGATGGCCGCCCGGATGACCGCATCCTGCCACTCGAACGGGATCGCCAGCGAACGGACCCATGCGCGCCAATAGGCGCTTGTTTCCGATAGGAACCGCTGACCGACATCGTCGGCGCGGTCTTGCAGCGTCTCGTCGGGGCCCAGGACCAGTGTGAGCGCTTCGTCGAGAAAGAAAGCGTTCTCCTCGAGAATGGACGTGACCGGGGCGTCGCTCGTCAGTCGCAACACCATGGAATCGCCTACAAACCGAATGTGATTGCTCCCGTAGGTCGTCGCGGTGAGCGGCCGCCCGTGATCTTGTGCCGGCCGGCACCGCACCCGCACGCGCGGGTGCCCGGCGAGCCGCTGCACGCGCCGGACGAACATCATCGGACAGAAGATCCGTCCGTGGTGCTCGAAGCGCGGCGCGAAATCCGTGATCTCGATGGCCGCGCCGCTCGAGTCGATCATGCGGGTCAGGAGCACGGGCGTATTGTGGAGATAGCGTTGCTCGACCCGTACGCGGTCCAGGAGTTCGATCGCGAAAAATCCGAAGTCGTCACGCTGCCCCGTCCGGCCCTTGAGCAGCGAGCAGAACATCGGATCCCCATCGAAACGCGGGAAACAGCACCAGTTGATCTCACCGCCCGCATCGATGAGCGCGCCGATCGTGCCGTTGCCGATCAGCGCGAGATCGAGCGAAGCCATTCTTCCACGGCTTTGACGTTATCGAGTCGCCACCGCGCGACCGTTTCCCCGCGGCCCACCTTTATGGAGTGCCCCCCCAAGTCGTTCACTGTGGCAAAGCCGTACTCGTCGGTGGCGTCGTCGCCGACGAACGCCGGCGTTCGACCGGCGAACGGGGGCTCGTCCATGAATTCGAGCACTGCGCGGCCCTTGTCCCTGCCGGCCGGCTTCAGTTCGAGAACATTCTTGCCCTGTTGCAGCGCGTAGCCGCCGTCGACGTCGTCTAGGAGCGCTTCCATGGTCTGATGCACGAATGTCGCAAGGTGTGGGATCCGCCGATAATGCAAGGCGAGCGAAAGACCCTTGTCTTCCAGGAGCAGTCCCGGCTTGTCGATAATCGCTTCTGCCAGGCGCTGGCGCACCGCGCTGAGGTCTTGCCCGGTCTCGTGGCGTGCCAGGTGCCCCGTGGCGTTGCGGCGCTCTGCGCCGTGCTGGCCGGCCACGGGCATACGGGTGTTCGGAAACAGGACATCGATTTCGGCGATCGGCCGGCCGGTAATCACGGCCACCGCCCCGCCCAGGCGGTCATGAAGGCGCTCGAGCAATTCGCGGAGCTCCGCTGTGACGCGAACCGCCGCCGGCGTATCGGCGAATTCGATGAGCGTGCCGTCCAGATCGAAAAAGTACGCCCAATCGCGCTGAGGAGCCGGCGGTCGGGCGGGGGCCACGGCTAGCGACGGCCGCTCGGCTCTGCCGCCGCCCCCTTCCGACGCGTGCCGGGGGGGAACTTCACGACGTCGGGCAGCCGCCCGCGCCGGCGCATGGCCGCCGCGTCCATGAGCATCCGGCCGGCCCAGCGGTAGACGTTGAAATCCTGGATCAGGCCCCGCATCAGCCTCATGCGGGTGCGCTGCTCGGCACTGCTCATCCTCAGTGCCAACTGCAGCGCCGCGGCGCATTGATCCGTGTCGTACGGATTCACGATCAATGCTTCGGGCAACTCGCGTGCCGCGCCCGTGAACAGGCTGAGGATCAGTACGCCGCGCTCGTCGTCGCGCGACGAAACGAACTCCTTGGCGACCAGGTTCATCCCATCGTGCAGACTGGTGACAAGGCACACGTCGGCGCCGCGGAAGTATTCGAAGATCTGATCGGGCTGATGGTGCTCGACCTTCAGGATGATCGGCGGCTGCGCCGCTTCGGGGAAGCGCTGGTTGATGCGTGTCGCCAGGTCACGCACGCGCATCTCGTAGGCGCGATACTCGTCGATGCGCGTCCGCGAGGGCGCCGCGATTTGCACGAACGAGAACCGGCCGATCCAGCGCGGCTCGAGCTCGAGCAGCCGCTCGACGGCCCGCAGCCGTTCCTCGATCCCCTTGGTGTAGTCCAAGCGCTCCACACCGATTCCCACGGCGTGGTCGGGCGGCAAATCGTGGCGCCGGCGGATCTCGGTGCGGCACTGCTCCACCGGCGTGGACAACAGCTCGGGCTCGGGCGGCCATTCAACGCTGATGGGATAGCGCCGCACCGTGGTGGGCTTGCCTCGATAGGTCACCGCGAACAACTCCCGGTCCACCCGGGCCTCGAGCAGCCGGTCCACCGTATCGACGAAGTTGTTGACGTGAAACTGCGTATGAAATCCGAGGATCGTGCTGCCGAGCATGCCATCCAGCAGCTCCTCGCGCCACGGGCAGATCGCGAACGCTTCGGGGTTCGGCCAGGGAATGTGCCAAAAGGAAATGATCGTCGCGTCGGGCATCTGCTCCCGGATCATGCGCGGCAGAAGCGCCAGGTGATAATCCTGCACAAGCACGATCGGATCGGCGGATTGCGCTTCTTGCTGAACGGTGTTTGCAAACTTCCGATTGACCTTGACATACTGCTCCCAATCGCCGGTGCGAAAGATCGGGCGCACGTGGGCGATGTGGCACAGCGGCCAGATCCCCTCGTTCGAGAAGCCGTAATAATAGCCCTGCTCTTCTTCCTCGGTGAGCCAGACCCGCCGGAGCTGATACGCGGGAGCATCGGGCGGCGGAGGCACCGCCACGCGATCGTGCTTGTCGACGACTTCCCGATCGCCATTCCCGCCCCCGTGAGCGATCCAGGTGCCCGAGCAGGCTCGCATGATCGGCTCGAGCGCGGTGACGAGGCCGCTCGCCGGCCGGCGAACTTCGATCTCGGGCCCGTGACGGACATGAATGTAGGGCTCGCGGTTGGAGACCACGATCACTTCCTGGCCGCGCAGTTCCCGGTCGAGGATCTGACGCAGCGTGTCGGGCGTCCAGACCAGCTGGTCTTCGTCGCGTGAGCGATGATCGGCCTCGAGGTCCTCGATCAGCGCCCGGAGGTCTGTCGCGATCGGACGCAGCTCGGCAGGTGGGACGCTCACTCGCCGCTCGGCACGCGGGTCGGCCGGCATGAACAGGCGTTCTCCCCGAAGCAGGCCGCGCAATCCTTGCACCCATCCGCGCCACGAGAGCTGGGCGATGACCACCGTGATCACCGCGACCGTCAGACCTAACCCCACGAAGAACAGGAACAAGTATTCGCGCGTCTCGGCGCTGCGCCGCGCGATGAAGCTCATATCGTGAATCAGCACGAGCCGGCCGAGATTGGCCGCCAATCTCGGCTGGCTGTCGGCGCCCTCCGCAGCGGCGGCCGCCAGCGGCCGCACCGACACGTTGACCGGCCCCTTTTCCGTCTGGAGCAGTCCGCCGTTCGGGCTTGCGAAACGATCGAGTGTCGCGCAGGTCACTTCTTTGGGGAACGTCGGGGTCGCGATCGGGTCGCTGCCATCGAGCGGGCAAAAGCCCACGGCAAGCAGGCGCTCGTCCTGGGTAATCCGTGTGAAGAATTGCAGGATCCGGCGCCGGTTGCCGGCCCTGATCAGATCCTGCACCGGCTCCTCCACCGCGCTCGCGACGAGGTTCGCGCGGATATCGAGATCGCGGCTGAACCACTTCAGGGTGAGCTGGTCGACGAGCGGTACGACCGCGTACGCGAATGCAGCGAGCGCGACGAGCAGGGGAATGACGAAGCGCAGTGATAGTCGCATGGTCTTCTACACACCCAATCCTGGCAATGGGTTCCCGCGCTGGCTGGCATCCAGCATGGCGATTCCCAATATTGGTCGCGCCCCCGTCCGCCACAACCAAGGAGGACCAATGCGCTACATGTCGCGGGCCCTAGCCGCCGCGGTGGCGCTGCTGCTGCTCGGTATCTCCGTTGCGCCGGCGCAAAATCCACAGACGCGAAAGGGCTTTTGGATCGGGTTTGGGTTTGGCTACGGTTCTTACGGCATCTCCTGCGATGGCTGCCCCAGTACTCGTGAGGGCTCGATGAGCGGCTACCTGAAGATGGGTGGCACGATTAGTCCTCATCTGCTCCTGGGTGGTGAGACGAATGGTTGGACCAAGAGCGAAAGCGGCGCAACGATCACGGCCGGTAACGCCTCTTTTGCCGCCTACTATTATCCGAACCCGTTGGGCGGTGTCTTTCTCCGCGGTGGTCTCGGAATCTCCAATTTCCATGGGGACGACGGTTCGGGGACAACCATCAATGAAACGGGCGGCGGAGCAACGCTCGGGGCAGGATACGATCTGCGGGTCGGCACCAACACCTCGATCACGCCGGTTCTCAACTGGGTGTGGGGCAAACCGCATGACAGCTTTAGTCAGAGCTTCTTCCAGCTCGCGGTGGGTGTGACCTTCCATTAATCGGCGCACGGAGCAGTAGGGGCGGTAGAAGGCGGTAGGGGGCGGTAAGCGTAGGTTGCTACCGCCTCCTCCCGCCTCCTACCGCCCCTATCTTTACTGTCATGCAGATCCGGCTCGCCCTTTCACAGTTCCGCCCGACCAAAGGC
>DATFEG010000088.1:0-13406 GCA_035251445.1 Gemmatimonadales bacterium
CCACTGCGATACCGGCGATGTTGCACGGCTGCGCGCGCGCGGGCACGAGGCGGCCGCCAACGCCGGGATTGAACAGATAGATCTCGTTGTAGGTGCGGAGGGCGACGACGCGGCCGTCGGTACGAATCGCGCCGCCCGTGATCTGCCGGCCGGCCTCCGAGCTCGGCTTGATATCGAGGGTCTGCACAACCGTGGCCATCACGGGATCACCCGTTGCTCCCGGTTTGGCGGCATTCCAAGCCTGGCTCCCAACCCTGTACACCTTGATCGATCCGCTGCGGCCCTTACTCACGAGGTACGCGGCGGTGTCGCGCGGCGACACGAAGATTGCCTCGACGTCTTTCGGACCATCGGGATAGCTGACTCGCAGGATCGCAGGAGCGCTCGTGGATCGCAGCGTGTCGCCGGGTCGGTCAGGCGGCACCGGCTCGGGCAGCGCATACAGTGTGACAAACGGTCGCACCCCGATGTTGTCACCCGCATCCGCGAGGTAGAGGCACGAGATGGCGTCGAACGGAATCGGGCAAACGCCTAGCGCCATGTCTTCCCAATCGAATGCGTCGGCGCCGGAGACCAGCAGAAAGCCGCGATCGGCGCCGGTCAAGTCGGTCGCGTACAGATAGGGACCGTCGCCGGAGTCATTATGCGTCCACACGACGCCGCGGTATTGGCGGCTGATCGCGACGCCGGAGCTTTCCAGCACGCGCGGACTTTGAAATGTGGCCTGAAGGATGAACAGCGCGGGAAAAAGCATGAGCCTCCAAGAAAATCGCCTTGCTCGTCCACAGGCAAGGGGTGATACTTCGCGCATGCGCGAGCCGAATGTGCGATTGGCTGGCCGGATCCTCTACTTGACCGAGGATCCGGCGTTCGTGCGCGACCAGCTGGCCGGGAACAATCCCACCTGGTCACCGGGGGGGGCCCACAAGCTTCGCGATGACATCTCGACCGACGAAATCACTCCGGCTTACATCTGCTACTACTACGACGAAACGCTGGGCGAATTCCCCTACCTCGGCTTGAAGTGCCGGGACGAGTTTCCCGTCACGCGCGGCTCGGTGAAGCGCGGCGGGTTCGTCGCGGCGGTCAGCGGGAAGCGCCGCGGGAAAGGCTCTTCGCGCGAACAGTCACCGTACGCCGAGATGTGCGCCGGCATCAAGCTGGTCGTGGCCGAAAGCATCGAGCGGATCTACCGCGAGAACTGTCAAAATCTCGGCGTGCTGACGACGACCGACTTCTCGCTGCTCGAGAAAGTGCGCCGAGGCGAAAGCATACCCCTGGCGATCTTCACGAGAGGTGAAGGAGAGATCACCCGCGGCATCATCGAGCATGGTGGGCTGTTCAATTACAACATGGCGCGGCTGAAGGGTGAGGTGGTACTGCATCCGCCCGAGACGCCGCCACGTCCCATGACCCTGGGCGAAAAGATCCTGGCGCGCCGGTGGGTCGTCGATCCCGCGAAGAACAAGATTGGCGTACCAGCCGTGAAGCCCGGCGATGAAGGCTTCGTTCTGACCGACATCCGTTTCAGCCATGAGTACGTGACGCCGATGGCGGCGATCTTTTTCGAGCAGCTGGTCGGCAAAAACGCCAAGGTCAACGATCCGGCCTCGATTCTGATGTTCCGAGACCACCTCACGTTCCTGCCGGAGGCGATGACCGCCGAGCGCGTCAAGGAAGGCCTGCTCGACGTCGCGCTGCAGCTCGAGAAGAAGCAGCGCGAGTTCGCCACCGCGCAGGGGATCAAGCTCTACGGCGAGCTGCGGCTCGGCCACCATGGCTCCGAGGCGATCTGTCACTCGAAGATTCTCGAAGCCCACGCGTTGCCGGGGCAGGTAATCATCGGCTCCGATTCGCATACGCCGCATGCGGGCGCCGTCGGCTGCATCGCGTTCGGTGTCGGGACCACCGCGATCTTCAATTCGTGGATCACGAAGGATGTGCGGTTGCAGGTGCCGGAGACGGTGAAAATCGTCATCCGCGGCAAGAAGCCCGCCAATGTGACCGCCAAGGACTTCATGCTCGAGGTTTTGCGCCACCCGTACGTCAAAACCGGCAAGGCGATCGGCAAACTGGTGGAGTACTGTGGCGATGCTGTCGAGGCGCTGTCGGTAGACGAGCGCGC
Source organism: Gemmatimonadales bacterium (assembly GCA_035251445.1). GTDB lineage: Bacteria > Gemmatimonadota > Gemmatimonadetes > Gemmatimonadales > GWC2-71-9 > 20CM-2-65-7. The sequence goes on from DATFEG010000088.1 coordinate 2,126, forward strand.
CACCATGACCAATATGACGGCCGAGGTTGGCGGCTTCACGGGGTATGTGGCGCCGGATGCGAAGACCGTCGACTACCTGATGGACTATCGCGCGATGGCGCGCCGGGATGCGGAGCGACTGTGCGCCGGCTTGGCGAGCGATTCCGACGCCGAGTATTGCGAGGTCATCGAAATCGACGCGGGTGGTATTCGCCCGATGGTCGCGCTGCCCGGCGACCCCGGGAACGGGCTCTACATCGACGAAGTCGCGCAGCGGATCAAGGTCGACATCGCGTATGCCGGCTCGTGCACGGCGGGGAAGAAGGAAGACATGGACATGTACGCGCGTGTCCTCTCCGACGCGGCGGCGCGCGGGGAGCGCGTCGCGCCGTGGGTGCGCTTCTTTATCCAGTGCGGATCACAGGATGTGAAGCGGTACTGCGATGAACGGGGCTACCTGGACGTGTTTCAGCGCGTGGGGGCGACGTTTCTGGAGCCGTCCTGTGGGGCGTGCATAAACGCGGGGCCCGGCGTCTCGAAGACGCGCGAGGAAGTCACGATTAGCGCAATCAACCGCAATTTTCCGGGACGATCGGGACCGGGACAGCTCTATTTGGCGAATCCCTACACGGTGGCCGCGTCGGCGATCACGGGGTACATCACGGCGTGGGAGCCCGAGACGGAGTTGGCAGGGAGGTAAGATGAGGCGACGCCGCTTTCACCGCTTTTGGAAACGCGAACCTGAGTACCCGTCGGGCCCCGAGATGCTTGAGGCACTCGATGCGAACGGCTGGCACGCCGGTCGCGCGGCGCGGGCGCTGGGTATCAGTCGTACGACGCTGTGGCGGCATCTTGCTGTTTCGCACATCTCCCTGCGAAAAGAGAAGAAGAAAGTGTGGTCGGACTTCTGGTTTCAGGAGCGTTTGGAGACTGCTAACCGAAAGCGGCGTGAGTGGACTTTGAAACAAACAGCGGACTTTTGAAACAATTGGCGGAATAGCAGCCGCAAATCGTTGTCCGAGCGAGACCTGGAAAGTTCGGAAAGTCCTGCTGAATTCCGGACGAACCTCACAGCCCGTCCCACCTCCAGCACTTATGCCGATCAACTACCGGGAAGCGAGAAACAATTCCCGGACTCGTGAAACAATCCGTAGACTGCTGAAACACTTGCCGGATTTTTCCCTCCTGCTCGAATAGCGTAAGTCGTTGTAAAACACCGGGCGGTGACAATCGACTCTTGGCACGGCGCGTGCCCTACCGTCTCCCGGTCATTGACCGGAGCTATTCGTGCATACGCGCTACGGCGTCGCCTTCGTTGCTCACCTGATCATCATCGCATTGTCCATCGGGAGCCGGCCACTTGCTGGCCAAGGTCCTGACTGCCCGAGCTGTGACCCACGCGTCACAGTGACCCCGGATGGAGATTACGAACCGGACCGTCCGAAAAACTCGAGCGGCCACATTGTGACCTTCCTCGCGACGAATCAGACAGGCGGCACCGATACCTTCGAATTCACTTGTCTTTCGACAGGCGGCGTTACATGTACCAACATCTGGCCCACCTCGAAGTCGCTTTCAAATGGAGCCTCAGTCACGCTAACCGTGATCTACAGCGTGGGAGCGTCCGGCGGGCAGATAAAGGCACACATGGAGAACGACCTGTATCAGGATGACGGGTACAAGGTCGTGACGACTCCTCCAACGCTGCAGCTCATTGCGCCCGCTGTAACGGCCGCCCCAGACACTGCGCTCCTGCATACGCGCACTCCGCTCATTCTCCTCACCTATAGCGCCGACGTTCCCGTTGACACCACCACGCTGGTGGTCAAGCTGGGGAGCGATACCGTCACGAAGCTCGCGCGCTGGAATAGCCGGCTTGCCGAGTGGGAGGTGGACGCCGCGCCTGAGCTCTCGCCTGGTGTGCCGAAGGCGCTGTTCGTTAGGATCTGTCATATCAATGCCGGATGTACATCGATCACGCGTCAGGTGCTGCTCGACAATAGCGGCCCGCCGATCGTGTCGTTCGGAGGCATGCCGCTCGAGTCCTCTGTTGTGGGGGGCGAGGTCGAGACGGGGTTTGCGACACCCGCCTACTTCTCGCTCGGGGCAGCACGCTCGGCCGGCCTCGTGTATTCGACGCGGCAGTCCTATCCGCGCGCGCTCGTGAATGTCGATATCGAGCTGACGTGGCCCGCCGGGAATCCCGATCAGATCAAGACCGTGCTGGTCGATAGCAACAACGTGCGATTGGACTCGCTCGCCGTGTCGAGTCCCGTGTGTCTGGCGGGCACGGAGCGGCGCTGCCGTGTGACGCTCCAGGGCGACTTTTCGGGGTCGACGTTCCCGCGAGCCGCGCGGAAGTGGCTCAAGGTCGAGGTGAGCGTGACTTCGGGGGCGACGGTAAAGGTGACCACGGACTCCGTCGAGGCCGTTATCGTCGACCGGCGTACCTCTGCGTATGGCTCGGGGTGGTTCGTTGGCGGCGTCTTGCGATTGGACCCCGCCGGCAGCGACATGCTGGTCATCGGACCGACCGGGACCGCGACGATTCATCGGGGATGGGACAGCATATATCTCTCGCCCCCCGGTTCTCGTCAACAACTCATCTGGACTGGAACTGAATGGCACCTGCGTTCGGCGTTCTCGGGCTGCGGGTTTATCGCCAAGATTGTCTTCGACGCACAGGGAAGGCAGACGGCTGCTACCGATTGCTTCGGCAACACCACGCGGATCAAGTATGCCACCGTCGATCGCATCGATTCGATCATGGATCCACTGAACAAGCGCCTCACTTTCACATACGTCGGCAATCCTCCCAAGCTCACGACCATTACCGATCCGGGCGGACGCCAGTCAAAGGTGACCATCAATGCCTCGAATCAGCTCGTCTACGACTCGCTCGCTTCGCCCCCGGCGACGGCAGCCACCGGGGCGTTCGCCTACACGTCGTATGGCGGCGGCAATACGATGGTGTTGCAGAGCCAAAGTGACGCACTGGGGCAGACCACGACGTTCAGCTATGACGCGCGGCGCCGGGCAACGCAGACCACGCTTCCGGCTGTCCTCCCAGAGACCGGGTCGACGCCGGTCTCGGCGGTAATTACGAGCCGGCCGCAGGTGCTGCGCGGACTCGATACGCTCGTGTCGGCAGACAGCGTGTTTGGATACATGCGCGACACCCGCGGCTTCTGGACACGGGCGGGGTTGAATCGCTGGGGCCAACCGCTGCGAACCTGGGACAGTTTGGGCACGATGTCGCGCGCGGCGTACTCGCCCGACGGGCGCGTACTCTGGCTCGAAGGAATTGTCGCCGATTCCTCGCGGGTTTACTCGACCTATGATGCTCTCGGTCGACTTGTGAAGACCTACCGAATTCGCCCCGGCGGCGAGGTTGTCCGGCTCGACAGTCTGGGGTACGACGCGAGTAACCGCGTCAACAAGCGAGTGAACCCCTTGGGCAAGGCCACGACGATTGGCTACAATGCTGCGGGCGCAGTGACGATCGTCATGACACCGGCGACCGACACGACGAGCGACACGACCGAGTATCAGTACACAACTGAAGGACTCCTATCGCAGCTGCAGCAGCCCGGGCAAAGCGGCTGGACGGTGTACACCTACGATCCGATCTGGAAGAACCTCAAGGACGTCACCAACACGGCAGGCGTCGTGCTCGCGACGAATTTCTACGATGCCTACGGGCGACGCACGGAGTCGCGGCGCAAGCTCACCGTGAAGCTGTCGGGGGAGCCTCTCGTTCCTGACACCGTACAGTGGCAACGCACATTGATCTCTTACGACGTCTTTAATCGAGTTGACTCGGCACACGGTGAGCGCACAGACAACTGCGTCGCGCCATGCAATGCTCCACCCGGATGGACGAATCGTCTCCCGCGGGTCAGTCACTTCTATGACCGACTTGGTCGTGACACGCTCCGCATGTCGGGTGACGCACACATACCCACTCAGAATAAGCGTACCCGCTACGCGTTCGATGGTCTCGGGCGCCTGCGCAAGCGGTGGCCCTTTGCCGACAGTGCCGCCGTGGTCGACAGTTTCCGCTACGACGTGGCCGGTAACCAGCGCTATCACTGGACGCGGCGTGGCTATCTGATCGAGCACCGCTACGACGCTCGCGGTCGGGACACGGCCAGTATTGTCCCCGGTGTCGGGACGTATCGGCGCAGCTATGGTGGGCTAGCGGGGCCTGCCGATCAGCTCACGCGCGCTTGGATCGACGGCTACGTCGATGCAATCGGAGGCGTGAATCCTGAGGTTCGCTGGACATACAACAAGCAGGGATTCCTCGTCGCCGATACCGCCTTCGTCCTCACCGACGCCGTCCAAGGCGCTCGGGCTACGACGTATCTCTACGATCGCCACGGTCGCGACAGCACGATCACGGATGTACTGGGGACTTGGCTGTTGGGCTACGACGGGGTGCGTGCCGTGCTCAACACCATCATCACGCCCTTCGCGGATACCTTGCGGTGGACGATCGATGCGCGGGGGCGGTACGTGGGGCCGTACATCGACTATGCCTCCAACCCCGATTCCAACGCCGATTACTCGGTGGTTCCGGCATGGGATAATGTGGGAAAGCTCATCGATCTCTCAACCGCTCAAGCGACCGTTACCGTCGGACGGTGGCAGGTCGATCAGACGATGCCGGACATCCAGTTGCAAGCTCTCTGGAGCGAGCAGCAAGGGAGCGGCGGGCCATCGGTGAACACGGCGGATTCGCTCACGCATGATGGCTGGGGCCGGGTTACCGCAGTGACACACCGAAAGAACGGGGCATTGTTGGGAGCAGCAACCTATGCCTTTGATCCGGACGGGAACATCACCCCAAATGCAGAGTCGCGCACATTCGATCCTACGACCACGCGGCTGACGCTGCGAGGCAGCGTCGCGTACAGATATGATCGCGCGGGCAATCTCGATAGCGTCACCAGCGGATCGCCCGCGTGGAAGCACGTCTATGACGCGCTCGATCGGCTCGTCGAAGTCCGGCAAAACGGGACGCTTGTCGCGCGTTATGCCTACGACGTGCTCGGACGCAGAATTGTCAAGCGGGTGTACTCGGGTGCCGGTGCGGGGTATCTCCGCATGATCTACCGAGGTGGTGAAGTGATCGCGGAAGCCGATAGCGCGGGGACGCTCACGCTCGGTTACACGCGGGGGCTAGAGACCGACAATCTGGTGGCCATTCGACGCTACAGTGACGGTTCGCACTACTACGTCGTCCACGACCCCCTGGGTAGCGTGCGGGGATTGACCAAACGTGATGGAACGTGGATCGCGAGCTGGCGATATGACGCGTATGGGACCGTGATCGATAGCGCTGGCTCGTCCCCCTTCTCGGTTCGCTATCGGTGGACGGGACGCGAGTATGATAGCGAGATCGGGTTCGATTTCTTACGCTCACGCTTCTACGATCCGTCAGTGCAGCGGTTCGTCCAGGAGGATCGAATCGGCTACGCGGGGGGCGCAAATCTGTACGCGTATGGCGACGGAAATCCCACCAACGGGCGTGATCCGGATGGAATGGATAAAAGTGAACTGTTTTATGCAAGGGAACGCTCGGACGCCGTCACCCAGGCTAGTGCGAGCTGGAGCTCCGGGCGGTCTATGTGCTATATGGACGGTGTGGAGGTTGGGAACTGTGGTGTTTTCATCCAGCTCGCGCTTGACGGTGGTTTACGCAATGTCATGGAGAGCATGGGTATGACTAGTAGTTGGAGACATGGGCTAAGCTTGACGACCGATGAACGGCATGCACGGGAAGGGTATTGGAACAAGGGATTCGTTGAAGTCGGTAAACCTGAAGTCGTCTCGGGACGGCTGCGCTTCCTTATCAAGAAGGGCTGGAAGTGCGGAACAAACACCGGTATGAGTTACTGGCTCGGAACGTTAATAGGGGCTGCGGAAAAGCCAATTATTGCAGGCGGGTTAATCACCTATAAGCTAGATTACCAGTTGCAGAATTCTGCCTATTACGATGCAACAATACTATGGTTATCGCCCGCGAGCTTGCCTGGCGCCTCTAGACATTTCCATGGAAGGGCCAACTGTGTAAGTGGCTTCGCTGAGTTTGATACAAACCCGCTTTTTCCACCAGACGTATGAGCGCGCATTGTACCCGGTGCTTGTGCCTCCACTTGGCGTTCATCTTGGGAATGCGAGTTTCAATACGTGACATGATACCGACGAACGATCCCGAAGCCGTAGCGAAGGCAGCCTTGATCATACTACGCGGATCATTGGAAGCGGAGCAGTCTGCGCGTCGGTGGGTATTCCTACCCGATGGCGACGAGCTAGACGATTGGTCAGCAGTCAAACATTTGGCTAATCTTCCCAAGCCTCTTTTTTGTAAGGCAAGTGCGGTGTCAGATGTCGTTCGCATTGATTGCTCAAGCACACCCGACGAGTTCGAGGCGGCATTGAAGAATGAGTGGGCGAAGATGTTCGATCAGCACTTGTCCGCGCCGGACATCAGAAACCTCCTTATGGCTGGATTTCCACTGGCAATCGAGGGAGCGGGCGAATGTCTCAGGATAAGCGAATCAGATCTTCGCCGCGTCTACGCAAGCTATTTCATTCCTCACTCTTTAGGATTTCAGGTGGGGAGGTGTAACGGAATAGCAGTAGTGTTGCTGTCCATATCGCCCCCACTGCGGGGAGTGCTGGAAATCATGGGTCCGTGACAAGGCGTGTGATCATAACACGATGCGGTGCAACGGTTTGGTAACGGTAACAATTACCGACAAGAAGCTCCGCGTCCATCCATTTCAGGTCTGCGGTGCTCCCCATTTCTGGTCCAGTTTTCGATCGTAATTTTACGATGTCAAAGGATGGGGTGACCTCCTTCCACTGGGCGGCAAATTCGCTCGGAGTGCGACGGCCGAGTGAGCCGTGGGGATGTTGGGTATTGTAGTCGTCCCGCCAGTCTTCGATTGTGAGCTGCGCTTCGGCCACCGTCACAAACCAATGGGCGTTCAAACACTCGTCCCGCAGGCGACTGTTGAAGCTCTCGATAAACGCATTCTGCGTTGGCTTCCCCGGCTGAATGAAGGCCAACGTGATGCCGCGGCGATACGCCCAGGCACCGAGCACCCGACCCGCAAACTCCGGCCCGTTGTCCACGACGATCGTGCGGGCCAGGGGTCGCGCGTGGGCGAGCTGCGTGAGGACCTCTACCACGCGCGTGCTCGCGAGGGACGTGTCCCCTTCGATCGCCAAACACTCGCGTGCGAAATCGTCCACGATCGTCAAGCTGCGAAACCACCGCCCGTTGATCAGCCGATCATGCACAAAGTCCATCGACCACCGCTCGTTCGGCCGCGTCGCTGGTGGAAGGGGTCGACGCGCGACCGCGGTTCGCTTGCGCCGCCGCCGCCTCACCGCTAGGCCCGCCTCGCGGTACAGCCGATACACACGTCGCGTATCCCTCGCGCCGCAGGAGCACCCAGAAGCGCCGGTAGCCCCATCGCGGCCGCACCGCCGCGAGCTCCGTCAGACGTTCGCGTAAGCCCGCGGGCTGCGCGCGGTGTGCGTGATAGCGCTGGCTCAAGCGTTCGCATCCCAGAAAGCGACAGGCCCGCCGCTCACTCAGGCCGGCCGCGGCGCGCCATTCGGCGACGACCGCGCGCCGCGCAGCGGCCGTCACGAGCGTTTTCCCAACTTATCCTGAAGCAGCTGGAGGTTGAGGGCCTGGTCGGCGATCACGCGCTTCAAGCGGCGATTCCCTTCCTCCAGCGCCCGGACCCGCTGCAGCTCTTCGCGTTGGAGACCGCCGTACAAACGCTTCCAGCGGTAAAGCGTGTCCGCGCCCATCCCATGTTTGCGGATGAGATCCTGCACCGACGCCCCCGCCTCGGCTTCTGTCAGCACGGCGAGGATCTGCTCCTGGGTGTACTTCGTCCGGGTCATCGCTCCCTCACTGGTTCAATGATGGCCATTGGACCAGTTTTCGGGGAGCACCGCACTGGCTTGTGAGCGTGCCTCTTGGATTCCTTCCCGGGCTATTCGCGGCTAATGCTGCTCGAGCGGCGAGCGCGAATTCGATCGCTTGCCTCGGTAACGCGGATTGTGACGTTGATCACTCATTTCTGGCCACCGAGTACGAGCGCGTCGTGCAGGGAGAGATCAGTTTTACTGTTGTTGGTGGCTTCTTGGCTTCCGATGGTGCGTTCAAGGACGTCCACACCGGTGGCACACCCGTTGTGGAAATTCGAACTACGACCGTAGACGGGGAGGCCGACGCATTATAGCCATTGTGTCGCGCAACCGGGGCGTTTGTGTGAAAGGCGTTTGTGTGAAAGAAGATCGTCTTACAATGGACTCTAATCACCGCGCGGCTGAGCTCACACTTCTGGTGCTGAGCACGAACCTGAGAATCGCACCTCCGCCGAAATATGTCGTAGGTCCATCTCAGGCTCCGGTTGACGTGAATGAAGCGATTCGCTTGCTGTCAAAGCTCGAGAAGCCTCTTGAGTGCAAAGCTGCAGCGGACGTTGGCACCTTGAGGGTCGCCTGTAGAACACTGACAGGGCAAGAGCGCGAAAACCATCGCCTCAGAGCCGCCAGTCGTGTGGTCGGACTGGAGAACTTGGTGCTGCGTAGGGGTCCGGACCCGGTCGATGAAGCAGTCCTTCTTCTAAAATCACCTCACGCAGAGCTGCGAGTTCCCTTCTCTACAGTGAGATTGTGGCTCAGTGAGTACGTGCTACCACACTCATTTAGCTACGTGCCGACTGAGAGGTCGGCGACCGGTGTTAGCCTCACGCTCCATGTTGAGTCACCAGAAGTCGAGGTTTACTGGATCCATGAGTGAATGGGCCGCTCAGCAGTTCTTGCTGCACCCGGTGCGTCGGCGTGTTTTTTGTGAGTTCTCTCAATTTTGTCCCCGTTTTTCTCTAAATTCTGTCCCCTCGGCGCAGGCGGTTACACCGGGTTCGCAGGTTCTTCGGAGTGGTCGTCCTCCTCCTTTATAAGGTGTCGCGTGCGGTAGGAGCGGCCGCGCATATGCCTGCCTCGCTCCAGGAGGCGATCGAGGATCGCCTCCGCCAGGTCGCCATCATGCAGTACCGCGCCCAGGGCCGCCAGCGGCTTGTCCGTCGTGAAGAGCATCGGCCGGTGGGCGAGGTAGCATGGTGCTGGAGAGCTCTTCCTCATAGGTTGCCGCGCAGTTTCACCTTGAGAGCACGCGCGTCAGTGCTGAAATCTTTCGCCGAGCTCGAAGCCGCTGTGATCGCGAACTCGCCACTCACGCGCCCCCGGTACACTGTGAACGTCACGCCCCCACCCCCTAACGTCTGGCCGCTCCCGAACTGACTCGCGGTGGTCCGGAGATGTCCGCCGGTCGATTGCGACTTGGTTACGCTGCCGCTCGGGGCCTGATGGATCACGAAGCCGGTGCCGGTGCCGGTGGTGTCGAGTGTAAATCGATTCCACAGCGTGTCGTTGACCGGAGCGCGGCCTGATCCGAGCAGGAAGAAAACAGTGTCGACGGTGTTGGTCGTCGAATCGTAGCCATTCCAGGCGAGAATCGCCGTCAAATTGCTCGTGATGTGGACGCTGTCTTGCGTGGCATCGATATCGAATTCGATGCCCACGAGCCGCGTCGTATCGCTTCCCGCGACGAGGTACGACGCGCGATCGATGAACGGGAAGACCAGAGCCGACATCTGCGCGTACAGCCCGCTGCTGCCGGCAAATGAAGAGTCCAGCGTGGTGTCGTTGAGAAACGCGGAATCGAGCGCGGCGCGGACCGCATGCAGCTCGGGTCCGGCAACAGCATCGGGATCGACGCCGCCGGGATCAGAGCATGCGCCGACGGCGCCAGCCAAGGCAAAAACAATCCAGAGACTTTTCATGGGCGGGAAATATAGATACTACTGCGCTGCGCCCGGAACGGTCGTGCTGCGGTAGGGACGGAGTGACTCGCGCTGGTACACGCTGCGCGGATTCCACAACACCCACGTGTCGATTCCCAGCTCTTCGGTGGCGCGGATCTGCTCGCGGATCTCGTGCGGCGTGTAGCGCGGCTTGCGGCGCCCCAGCGTGAACGCCTGCAGATAGGGCCGGATCATGGCGGCGTTCGCGTGGGGGCGTGACCGCTCTATCGCTTCGCGTAGGGCATTGCGAACCACCCGGTATGGCTCGGCGTTGGGCCATGCCAACCCGTAGCTGCCGCGATAGTAATGGCTCGGATACACCATCGGCAGAACCACGTCGGCGACGGTGATGAAGTCTTCCCACACCTGCCCGATGCCGAGATCGCCGGTGGCGGACGCCGTCAGGCCGAAGATATCGAACGTAATCGGCACACCCAGCGGCTGAACGCGATTGACGAGAATCGCGATGCCGGCCTGAACGCCGGCGCGCTGCGACTCACCCGCCTTGCGTGCCGGAAGGATTGCCAGCGCCATTGCTTCCTTCGGCTCGTCGGGGAAACGCACGTAGTCGAACTGCACTTCGTCGAAGCCGAGCCGGACCGCCTCATCGGCGAGCTGCGCGGCGTAGATCCAGACCGAGTCGTTGTACGCATCCACCCAGGCGCTCCCGATACGGTCGCGCCACAAACCACCATCGCGGTGTTGTACCGACCACCGCCCTTTACGCTCCGCCAGCAAGGGATCCTTGGCGACGACGATTCGGGCGATGGCGTAGATGTCGTGCGCGCGGAGGGTGTCGAGACGGGAACGCACGTCGCGCGTGCGCACGCACTTCGTCGCCCCGATGTCCTGCGCCACCTTCACTTCCGAGGGATACAGCAGACACCCAGTGTCGTCCTTCACGTCGATCACGAGTGCGTTGATCTCGGTAGAATCAGCGAGACTTACGAGGCGCCACAGTTTGCTCGAGCCGAACGCCCATGCGTTGACGTACAGGGCCTTGACCGGTTCGACAGTCATGTTGTCGAAGAGGGGCTCGGGCAGGATGTAGCGCAGCTCGACGCCGCGCAGCTCCAGGCTATCCGGCGAGACGGGCAGTTGCTGTGCAAAAAGGCCGCGACCGAGGGGCGCGGCGCAGAGCAGGATTGCGGCTACTCGAAACGCCACCTTCATATGGCCGTCAACATTGGGAATTGGCCCCACACGCGGCAAGGATTAACACCTCACGGGCGCTGTGATCTCCGTAAGCTGTTGAACAATAAAGGGTAGGTAGCCATACTCTGCCCGCGATACTGCGGCCGCAGTCCAAACAGGATCACGCGTCCCGTTCCTTGTTGCACCTCGACTATCGCGGCCTTCCCGGCCACCCGATCAGGCCGCAGTACCCAGCCGGAAAGCAGGAC
>DATFEG010000004.1:0-24256 GCA_035251445.1 Gemmatimonadales bacterium
GTCGACGTGATCGCGCTGACACCGCGCGCGACGGACCTTGGCTATACAGCAGCGACGGTCTGGATCAGCAGGAAAGACGGACTAGTGCGGCGGATCGCGATCGTCGAATCCGGCGGTCAAGAGCGCACGATCGCGCTGCGAAATCTCGTGGTCAATCGCTCGATTGCCACGAGCGAATTCAAGTTCTCGCTGCCGGCCGGAACACGGGTGGTAGATCAGTAGCGAGCGCGGCGGCGACATTTTCCGCAGTCCCCTCGTCCATCCCCTGTTTCTGCGCCAGCTCGAGCGCTGCACGTCCTAACGCGCGGTACAGTTTCGCATCATCCACCGTCAACGATTCGAGATGGCGCGCGATCGTCGCGGTATCACCGCGGACGACTGGGCCGGTGAGCGCTTCACGCGGCTCGTAGCGGGTCAGGTTCTCGATCGTCCCTTCCACCAGCGGGCGCAGCGCCGCCCACGCGTCGGCATCCGACAACCCGGCGTGCCGCAGCAATCGCTGGGCGACAGCCTCGACGACGACCAGATAATTCGACGCAAACACCGCCCCGGCGTGATAAATAGCCTTGGCCTTGGTCGTGATGCGAAACGGCCGCATCCCCACGTCGCGCGCGAGCTGCTCTCCCGCCTCCACCGCGCGGGGCATTCCTTCCACCGCCGCCCAGGCCCCTTTGAGGCGCTGCGGTGCCTGCTCCGGCTCGACGATCGTTTGCAGCGGATGCAGTGAGCCGAGGGCGGCTCGTGTGCCGACCAGCGGCCCCAGCGCCTCCTGGCCCTGAACACCCGAGAGGTGTAGCACGACGTGCCGCTCGTCGACCGCGCGCGAGCGGGCCAGCGACTCCGCCAGCGGTTTGATCGCGTCATCCCGAACGGCGAGGATGACGACGGGCGTGTCATTGATCCAGGGGGGAGGGGTGCTGCCGTCGCCCACCGTCAGGGTGAGCGGCGGAGGAACAACTTTCTTCTTTCGACCGTGGAGGCGGACGGAATAGTCCGTTCGAGCCAGCGCCAGCGCCAGTCCAACTCCCGCGCGACCGGGCCCGATGAGCCCGATCGCGCGGGAAGACTGAGATTTCACCGATTGCGGATGGTCGACGGTGTGGACTGCGCCGCCATCGAGAGGAGGTCCTGAGGCGTTTTCGCGCCGTCTGCGAGCGCGAGTGCGCGCTGCACTTGTAGATCATCCGACATGCGGCGCCGGAACTCGGCACCGCGTCCAAAGACGTACCGGGCGGACTCGTAGCCGATCTCCTGCGCGATCAACGACCGCGCGCCGAGGACCACGCTGTCGGAAAGATCCGCACCTTTGGCGCGCATCCGCCGAATGATCTCATCGACCATGGCGGGCGAGACCGTGAAGCTCTGGCTGGTCAGCCGTTTCGCTTCCTTGAGCTCGAGCGCATAGGTCACCAGCGCATCGCGGTAGAGCGGCGCCTTCTCGCCGAGTGCGCGGATGAAATTGCGCTCCGCGGTCGTAAAGGTATCGGCAACCACATAGATGTCCGGTCGAATGCCGCCACCACCGTACACGATGCGGCCGGCATCGGTGCGAAAGATGGCCGTCGAGTCGAGCTTTGCGTCCTGGCCGCGCTGCGCCGCGATCACCTGCGCTTCTTGCTCCGCCTCGGTGCGCGTGGTGCGTTGAATCGTCCGGCCGCTGGGCGTATACCAGCGCGCCGTCGTGAGCTTGAGCCCGGTCTCGGGAGTGAGACGCCAGAAAGACTGCACCAGACCTTTCCCGAATGTCGGCGTCCCGATCAACACGGCACGGTCGTGATCCTGGAGCGCGCCGGCGATGATCTCCGCGGCGCTGGCCGAGCCGCCGTTCACGATGACGACCACCGGCAGCTGTGGCCACTGCTGCGGCTTGGAATCGCTGTACTCGTGCGATGAGCCCGGGGCGCGGCCGCGCGTCTGGACGATCTCCTTGCCGGGGTCGAGGAACAGATCCGTCACCGCGACGCCCTGATCGAGCAAGCCGCCCGGATTGTTGCGCAGATCCCAGATCATCGACTTCATGCCCTGTTTGAGCAGCGTGTCCATCGCCTGCGCGACTTCGCGCGTCGAGTTCTCGCTGACGGGATTGAGCGAGATGTACCCGACGTGGTCGTTCAGCATCATGGCGATCTGCACGGAACGGATGTGAATCGTCGCGCGCTTCAGCGAGAACGTCATCGTCTGATCCACGCCCAACCGCCGGATCGTCAGCTCGGCCGTTGAGCCAACCGGACCGCGCAGCTCTTTCACGGCCTGATCCTGTTTCCACCCTTCCGTCGAACGACCGTCGAGCTCGACGATACGATCGCCCGTCTGGATGCCCGCGCGCTCCGCCGGCGTATCGGGGAGCGGGGCCACGACGGTAATCCAGCCATCGCGCACGTCGATCTGAATCCCCAGCCCTGAGTAGTTGCCTGTCGTGGCTTCGGACAGCTGGCGGAAGTCTTCGGGCTTGAGGAACACCGAGTAGGGATCGCCCAGCTGATCGAGCATGCCGTCGATCGCCATCTGATAGAGCCGGCGCTCGTCGAGTGAATCGACGTAGTAGTCGGCGACGTGCGCGAGCACATCGTCGAACAGCCGCGCCTGCTTGTAGACCGACCCGGCCGGCTCGGTACTGCGCTGCAGGAACCAACCGCCGCTGACGAGCGCGGCCAATGCGACGACGGCGATGACGGACCGCTTACGACGAATCATGCTGTGCCTCTCATGGATAGAGCGTCCCTTCCCGCAGTGAGCGCGGCCATCTCCCGCCACGCGGTTTCCTGAACAGCCTTCTTCGGCTGGCTAGCATCAATATGAACAATCCCGGGCCCGGATGCCCTACTGTAGGCGTCACGAACCCGTGTGTGAAAGGCGTCATCCTCGCGCTCGATACGGTCTTGCGCCTTTCCGGAGGCCTTCTGGCGCTGCCGCCCCAGGCTAACCGGGACGTCCAGGACGAGCGTCAAATCGGGCGTCAGCCCCCCCGTAGCCACCCGCAGGGCCGCCCCCACGTCCTCGGGCGATAGGCCGCGCCCGGCGACCTGGTAGGCCAGGGTCGAGAGCCCGAACCGGTCGGCGATGACGATCTGACCTGACGCCAGCGCGGGCCGGATCACTCGCTCGACCAGGTCAGCGCGGGCCGCGAGGAAGAGGAAAAGCTCGGCAGCGTAGGCGCGATCATGGCGCGACTTCAACGCGAGCTTGCGGGCCGCTTCGGCGATCGGCGTCCCACCCGGCTCGCGCACCGTCAACGCCTCGCGGCCCTCGCCGCGCAGCATTGTGCCGAGCCAGCGCACCAGCGTCGATTTGCCGGCGCCTTCTGGACCTTCCACCACGATGAAGATCCCCGAACTCCCGGCTCCCAACTCCAATTTCCTAGCCAAGAGTGATAATGGGGCTCGCGGCGCCCTTTTTGATGCCCTCGTAGATGCGGGCATTAATCCGCGCCATGAGTTTTTCGAAGTTCGCCTGCGCCGCCACCCACTGCTGGTAGACCGGGTTTCCCTGCGCGCTCTGGAACGCAGTGTCATACTGCTCGGCCTGCTCCTTCGTCGGCTCTTTCCCCTGCTGCGCGACCCGTTCGATCTCCTGCGCCAGTCGCTCGGCCTCTGCCAGCACTTTCTGTACAGCCTGATCGTCGCGCAGCGCTTCGGTGGCGCGTCGCAACGCCTTGTACTCTTCGGTCTGGCCGAGTACGCGCCCTAAATCTTCGGCTTTTTCTTCGAGCACCGATCCTCCTCTTGGTATGCAACCGACAGCGCGTACCGTGGACAGTTGAACAAGTCCAGATGAATCTCGACATCCCATCCGAAGTCTTTACCCAGCTCCCGAATCGCATCCGCGCGCCGTTCATCAATTTCCAGCGCTAACAGGCCGCCAGGCTCGAGCAGGGATCGCGCGCCGGCAAACAGAGCACGAATAGCGTCGAGTCCATCGGAGCCGCTCACCAGCGCCTCACGAGGTTCAAAATGTCGGACCGACGAATCGAGTTCCTCATACTCGTCGATCGTGAGGTAGGGTGGATTTGCCACGATCGCGCGGAAGCGCTCCCCCTTCTCCAACAAGGGTTCGAGCAAGCTGCCTTCGCGGATTTCGACTGGAGTAGCTGGATCAATGCGCTCGACGTTCTCACGTGCGAGTGCGGCTGCCGCCCGAGATTGCTCCACCGCAATGACCTTCTCGAACTGGCCTTCGACGGCCAGCGACAACGCGATACAGCCCGAACCCGTGCCGATATCGGCCGCCAGCCCCCCCCCACGTTTCCCGTTTCCCGTTTCCCGTTTCCCGACTTTCCGTAACACGAGCTCTACGAGTCCCTCTGTTTCGGGCCGCGGGATCAGGGCGCGAGGGTCGATCTTCAAATCGAGGATGCGAAATCCGACGGAGCCCACCGCATATGCAAACGGAACCCCGCGTTCCAATTGGGCTACTGCGTCTCGGAACCTTGCCTCCAACTCAGGGGGTTTTGGCTCGTCGCGTCGCAACCATGCCTCGCCGACCGATTGACCTGAGATTGCCGCCCAGACCGCCGCAGTCGTCTCTTGACCGCCGGAGTCGTCTCTTGACCGCCGCAGTTGTTGCTTGACCGCCTCAGTCTTACGCAGACAGTCTCTCCTTTTCCTGCGCGCTCCTGAGCGCCGTGATCAGCTCGTCGAGCCGCCCGTCCATCACTTGGTCGATGTTGTGCGTGGTAAAGTGAATGCGATGATCGGTGACGCGGTTCTGCGGAAAGTTGTACGTGCGCACCTTCTGCGAGCGGTCGCCCGTTCCGACCTGCGCCCGTCGTTCGCGCGCGCGCGCCGCCTCTTGCTCGGCGACCATGCGATCGAGCAAGCGCGAGCGAAGAATGTCGAGCGCCTTGATCTTGTTTTGCAGCTGCGACTTTTGATCCTGGCACTTCACTTCGAGGCCGGTGGGGATGTGCGTCACGCGGACTGCGCTGTCGGTCGTATTGACGCTCTGTCCCCCGGGACCCCCCGAGCGAAAGACATCGATGCGCAGATCCTTATCCTCGATCTTGACGTCCACCTCTTCGGCTTCGGGAAGCACAGCGACGGTGGCTGCCGACGTATGAATGCGACCCTGCTGTTCCGTCACGGGCACACGCTGCACGCGATGCACGCCGGACTCGTAGCGCAGCGTGCCGTAGGCTTTGGCACCGCGCGCCGCGAAGACGGCTTCCTTGAGGCCACCGAGCGTTCCTTGGGAGATGGAGAGGATTTCGACCTTCCAGCCGCGCCGCTCGGAGAAGCGCGTATACATGCGGAACAGATCGGAGGCGAACAGCGCCGCCTCGTCGCCGCCCGTGCCGGCACGGATCTCTACGATGGCGTCGCGGTCATCGAACGGATCGCTGGGCGTGAGCAGCTCGGCCAATTCGGTATCGAGCCGATCGATTTCCGGCCGGATGCGTTCGACATCGGCGCGCGCGAGCTGCGACAGCTCGGGGTCTTTGTCGGCCAGCACCTCTCGCGACTGCTCCAACTCGATGGCCAGCCGCTCCCGGCGCTGGTGGGCCTGGCGGATGGCATCGAGCTGGGCGTGCTCTCGTCCGAGTTGCTTGAGTTTGGCCGGGTTCCGCGCGGTTTCGGGGTCGGCCAACTGCCGCGCGACCTCCTCCGCCCGCGCGAGCGCTTGGCGGAGTCGGGCCTCCACGGACTTAGCTCGCTCCGGGAGGAACCTTGGTTCCGTACTTCTGGCGGAAGCGCTCCACGCGGCCGGCGGTATCGACAAGCTTCTGCTTGCCTGTGAAGAAGGGATGGCAGGCGGCGCAGATTTCGACGTGGATCACGGGGGTCGTCGAGCGGGTGATGAACGTGTTTCCACACGCGCACTGGACGGTCGCCCGTTGGTATTTGGGGTGAATCCCGGGTTTCACTGCACGTATCCTTGCTGAATGTCGGACGGAACGAAGCGCGGAAATATAACTGGCACATCAACTTGCTGGCAAGACTCGGGGCTGCGCTTCGATTGACACACGAAGCGCGACACCATAAGCTGAGCGCGAACCGAAGCTGAGCGCGAACCAAGGAGCGTTCGAGTGTCCCCTGCCGAGGTGCTACAGAAGGTTCCGCTGTTCAGCCAGCTCGCTGCGATCGACCTGCAGCGGGTGGTAGAAGTCGCTCGCGACCGAGCCTACCCCAAGAATTCCGTCATCCTGTTCGAAGACGATCCCGGCGACGCGCTGTACGTCGTCGCGAAGGGGCAAGTGAAGGTCGTCCTCATCGGAGAAGACGGCCGCGAGGTCATTCTCTCCGTGCTCGGCGAAGGCGAGTTCTTCGGCGAGATGGCGCTCATCGATGACGAGCCGCGGTCCGCACACGTCATCGCCATGGAAGACTCGACGCTGATCGTGCTGCGGCGTGAAGATTTCCAGGGAATTCTCGAGCACTCCCCCGGCATCGCGCTGGCGCTGCTGCGCGAGCTGTCCCGCCGGCTGCGGCGGGTGGACGAGAAAGTCGGCAGCCTCGTGCTGCTCGATGTCCATGGCCGCGTCGCGCAGTTGCTGCTCGATCTCGCCGACGAGACCGACGGTCAGCGCATCACGCGCCGCCTCACCCACCACACTATCGCTCAGATGATCGGATCGTCACGCGAGACCGTGTCGCGCACGATGCGGGAGCTGGTCGATAAAGGAATGATCGATGTCAGTCGCAAGGACATCGTGATTCGCGATCGCGGCGCGCTGGAGCAGGCGGCTGGAAGGTCGTGAGGCGCGTCACGGTCTACGTGACTGATTCCCCGTAACTTAGCCCAACTTCGTCGTGTCGAAACGCATGGCCTACACGGTGACGTTTTGGGGTACTCGGGGCAGTATTCCGACTCCGGGGCCTGCCACCGCGCGCTACGGCGGCAATACGCCATGCGTCGCGGTGGAGGGCTCCGGGGGGCAACTGGTCGTGCTCGACGCGGGTACCGGGATTCGAGCGCTGGGGCTCGAGCTCGAAGCGAAGAAGAACGGTGCCGCGAAAGTCGAGATCCTCCTCTCGCATGCGCACTGGGATCACATCCAGGGACTCCCGCACTTCAAACCGTTTTTCGCGCCGGGAAATACGGTGCGTATCTGGGGATCGCGGCAGGGGACCACGTCGCTCGAAGCCATCCTGCGGCAGCAGATGGATCCCGCCGTGTTCCCCGTGCCGCTCGACGCTCTTTCGGCGCAGCTGACGGTGCAACAGGTGGATACGGACGATTTCTCGATTGGTGAGTTCCGGGTGCGGACCGTCAAGCTGCGGCACCCCGGCACAACGTTGGGCTTCCGGCTCACGCCGGCGAAAGCGCGGTCACCGAGCATCGCGTATGTGACGGACAACGAATTGGGGCCGGGCGGGCTGTACGACGTGTCCGGTACCTGGCGGCGCGATTTCGTGGCGTTTCTGAAGGACGTGGATCTTCTGATTCACGACGCCATGTACACGCCGACGGAGCTGGAGCGACACCGCGGCTGGGGACACTCGACGTATGAAGAAGCGGTGGCCCTGGCCCAGGACGCCGGCGCCAAGAAGCTCGTGCTATTCCATCACGAGCCTGAGCATGGCGATAAGGAAATGGATGCCTTGCTGGCAGCGGCGCGGAAGTTCGCGAAATCGCGTCGCCAGCCGCTCGAGGTCGTCGCGGCCCAGGAAGGCATGAAGGTGACCCTGTGACTCGAGGAGTACCTATGCACGTGCGCGCGATCGTGACGGTGTTGAACCTCGTTCCGGCCCTGCTCGGGGCGCAGCAGCGGACTGGGGATACGCGGCCCGGAATCGCCGTGCTGCCATTCACCAACAGCGGCTCATTTGGCCAGGCCAAGGAAAACTTCGATGCGTTGGAGCGCGGCATCGCGGGGATGATGATCTCGGAGCTGGCCCGCAATCCGGCCGCGCGGGTCGTCGAGCGGGACCAGATCACGCAGCTGCTGGGCGAGCAGAACCTCGGCGCCCAGGGGCGTATCGACTCCGCTACGATTGTCCGTGTCGGTAAGGTCACCGGCGCGCGCTACATGGTGATGGGAACGTTCATCGATTTCTACGGGGACTTCCGCATCGACGTTCGTCTGGTCAATACCGAGACGTCCGAGATCGTCAAAACCGAATCCGATCGCGCGCAGCGCGATCACTTGTTCGATCTGATTCGGAACGTTTCCGAGCGCTTGATGAAGGATGCGAATTTGCCGCCGCTGGAACGGGGAGGGGGGAGCCGCGGATCGGACCAGCGCTCGGAGCGCAAGATCCCGACGGAGGCGCTGACCTACTACTCGCGCGCGTTGCTCTATCAGGACCGCGGAGAAACCGACAAGGCGGTGGACATGTACACCCAGGCGTTGACGATTTTCCCCGAATACGCTGAGGCTCAGGAAGGCCTGCAGCGGGTCAAGCGCTCCTAAGGGTCGCCCCCTTGGGCCGTCTCGCCAGAGCGACGGCACCATGAGGTACCTCCTGCTGCATCCGCCGATGTGGCGGCCCGACGCTGTCGCACCTGCGCTCGACACGGCGCAGGTGGAAGTCCGGCCCGTCCGCCAATGGCGCGATCTCTCGGTGGACGACCGGCCCACCGTGTTCCTGCTCGATGGTGAGAGCCGCTCCGCGTTTCCGGTGGACGTTCTGCGCTCGTTTGTGGACGCGGGAGGCGCGATCGTCGCGCTGGGCCGCGATGGCGAGACCGACGTCCCGGAAGGACTGCCCACCGAATTCCTGTCCGGATTCCTGAGCAATCCCGCCAGCACGCGGGGCTTGCTCGTGGCGATCCGCGCCGGATTCCGTGAGGCCGCCGCCCGCGCCGAGACCGCCCGCGCGCGCGGCGAAGCCGCCCAGCGGGCGCGCGAAATCGGCGAGTTGACGCGCATCGGCGTGGCGCTTGGCACGGAGCGGGATGTCAAAACACTCCTCGAATTGATCCTCACCCAATCGCGCCGCATCACCCAGTCGGACGCGGGGAGTCTGTACCTCGTCGAGCTCAATGAGGAAGGCACCAAGCGCCTGCGGTTTCGGCTGGCGCAGACGTTCTCGAAACCGGACGCGCCGTTCGTCGAGTTTACGATCCCCGTCGATCGGACCAGCCTCGCGGGCTACTGCGCGGTGACCGGCGAGCCACTCGTCCTGGACGACGCCTATTTCCTGCCTCCCGACGTCGAATACTCCATCAACCGGTCATTCGACGAACGGTATGGCTACCGCTCGAAATCGATGCTTGTGATCCCGATGAAGGATCACCAGGACGAAATCATCGGCGTACTGCAGCTCATCAATCGCAAGCGCAACTTCGAAGCGGCTCTGGCGACGCCGGCGGACGTTGAAAGACAAGTCGTGCCGTACTCCAAGCGTACGGTCGAGCTCGTGACTGCCCTTGCGGGGCAGGCGGCCGTCGCCATCGAAAACAGTCGCCTCTACGAGGATATCGAGAGGCTGTTCGAGGGGTTCGTGCTTGCGGCGGTGCACGCCATCGAGCAGCGCGATCCGACCACGTACGGCCACAGCGGACGGGTTGCGGGAATGACGGTGAGCCTCGCCGAGATTGTGGACCGGGCAGGCGATGGTCCATATAGCAGCATCAAATTCTCACGCGAGCAACTGCGGGAGCTCCGGTACGCCGCTCTGCTACACGACTTCGGCAAGGTCGGCGTGCGCGAGCAGGTGCTCGTGAAGGCCAAAAAGCTCTATCCATCCGATCTCGGCCTCGTACGGCATCGTCATGCCTTCATTCGTCGAACGGCCGAGCGCGAGTTCTGGCGCAAGCGCGCCGAATTCCTGGAACAGCACGGTCACAAGGGCTATGAGGGTTTTGTGAAGGAGCTGGAAGCGGCGCACGAGCAGGACTTGAAGGAACTGGATCGCTTCCTCGAGATCGTGTTGCAGGCCAACGAACCGACGATTCTTCCGGACGGCAGCTTCGAGGAGCTGAAGGCGTGGTCCAAGCGCACCTATGCAGCGCTCGATGGAGAAAGGGAGCCGTACCTTTCACCCGATGAGATTCGCTATCTCACCATCCGCAAGGGCAGTCTGGACGATGCCGAGCGGCACGAGATCGAGAGCCACGTGACCCACACGTATCAGTTCCTGCAACGCATTCCGTGGACGCGCGAGCTGCAGCAGGTCCCGCTCATCGCGTATGGACACCACGAGAAGCTCGACGGGCGAGGGTATCCCCGTCGCATTACGGGCGACGCGATCTCGGTGCAGACTCGCATGATGACGATCAGCGACATCTACGATGCGTTGACTGCTCAGGACCGGCCGTACAAACGCGCCGTGTCCAGTGATCGGGCACTCGACATCATGACCGATGAAGTGCAGGACGGACAGCTCGACCGCGACCTGTTCAAGCTCTTTATCGAGGGACGGATTTTTCAGCGCCAACTGGCGGAGACCGCGAGTCTCTAGAACGCGGTGCAGCCCGTCCGCTGCATCGTGAAGATGATAAGTCGCGTCCCCCCTGCGCTTCCGGCCGGTCCCTCGACTTGGGCGATGAGGGAATCAGCCCCCGCCCCCCGTCGATGATAGCTGATTCGCTGCGGGAAATCGTGCTGAGGATTCTCCACGACAAAGCTCGTGTCGGTCACGCTCGTAGAGGTGAATGACGCGGTCTGCTGACCCGACGGCGTCGCCGTAAAGATGAGCTTCCCATTCTCCAGCTTGATCAGCAGCTGCTCATACTCTCGAACCGTGCCACCGACGATGGTTCGGCTCGCGCCGAGCATCATCCCTCCCGCGGGCGGCATCCACATCTCGAAGCTTTCGCGATTTCCACGGCCTTGCCAGCAACCAGCCAGCCAGGCGGGCAGAACGGGCGTTTGGGCGAGTGCGGCCGGAGCCGCACCGCTGAGGACGAGAGCTGAGATCCACGTTCTCATGATCATGACAGTAGCAGCTTTGCCGAAACCAGCAGGAGGAACGCACCAAAAGCCTTCCGTAGCATGACATCGGACACCGATCCGGCCAGCCGGGCGCCGACGTACGCACCCACAATCAAACCGACGGCGATCACGGCAGCATAAGCGAGGTTGACCTCGCCCCGTTTGTAGTACTGCAGCGCCCCGACGATGATGCCGATGGGGATGGCCAGCGCCGCAAGCGAGGTCCCGTGTGCCGTGTGTTGCGACACGTGAGCCACCAGCACCAGCCCGGGAACGATGACGATCGCGCCGCCGACCCCGAACAACCCGGAGACGAGGCCGCCCAGCACGCCCACGATTACGAGCCAAAACCAGATCATTGCGTCGGTCCTTTCGGTGAACCCCACCCGCCGCCACCGGGGGTTTCGATGCGCAGGATGTCGCCGGCCCTGAGGCGCAGCGTCGCCTTGGACGATACGGTCTGACCGTTCAGTGAATTACTACCCGGTGCCCCATCCACTCCGTGCCCCGCTCCAGCCGGCCCGTGTCGGCGCCGTTCCGTCAGCAGCGTCGCCTCCATGGGCGCCAGCGCTTGGAACTCCCGGACCACACCGTCCCCCCCGTCCCACGTCCCCCGTCCCGCGCTTCCGCGGCGGAGCGCATAGGTACGCACGCGCAGCGGATGCTCGAGCTCGAGCACTTCGATCGGAGTATTCAACGTGTTCGACATGCCAACGTGCACACCTGAGGGCCCATTCGCGCCCTTACTCGCCCCCTGGCCTCCACCAATGGTCTCGTAATAGGTCCAGCTCCCCGCTCCCGCCTCCCCGCTCCCTCCAAAGGTCACATTATTCATGGTCCCCTGCCCCTGTGCCGGGACGATGCAGCCCCCCGCTGCGAGCGCGCGAAACACCGTGTCCGCGATGCGCTGCGATGTCTCGACGTTGCCCGCCGCTACGGCGCTCGGCGGGCGCGCGTTCACGAGACACCCCAGAGGCGCGGTCACGCGGATCGCCCGCGACACGCCCCCATTCATCGGCACATCGCCATGCAACAGCGTGCGCACAACGAAGAGCACGGCAGAGCGAGTCACTGCCAGAGGACAGTTGACGTTGCCGGGCGCGGCATCGCGCGTTCCCGTGAAGTCGGCATGAAACACACCGTCGGCAGTATGGACCGCAACGCGGATCTCGAGATCGTCGTCGATCACGCCGTCGCCTTCGAGATAGTCGATCGCCGTCCCAACGACAGACATTTTTCCCAGCACGGCTCTTGTCCGACGCTCGGCATAGGCGAGCAGCTCGCGCATGGCGTCGCGCAGCGCGTCCCAGCCGTAGCGCCGCGTGAGCGCGCGCAACCCACCAGCACCGCGCTCGACTGCCGCCCGCTGCGCCGCGAGATCGCCACGCCGCATCAGGGGCGTGCGCACGTTCGCGAGCAGCAGGCGCTCCAGCTCGGGCGTGAATCGCGAGGGCGGGATGACAAGGCCCTCTTGGTACAGCTCCCTTGCGCCGGCCGGCATACTGCCCGGGGTCATCCCACCGACATCTGAATGATGCGCGCGCACGACGCTGTAACCACCGACCCGGCCATCGATGTCGATGGCGCCGATCAGCGTCAGATCGGGCAGGTGACTTCCTCCGGCATACGGATCGTTGAGCAGGAACAGCTCGCCCGGTCGGGGCTCGAGGCTTCGCACCGCCCCCACGGCGTCGGCGAGCGCGCCCAGGTGGACGGGAATGTGCGCAGCCTGCGCGATCATCTCGCCGTCGGAGTCGAACAACGCGGCGGACGCATCCCGGCGCTCACGGATGTTCGGCGATAACGCGCTGCGCACCAGCACGAGCCCCATTTCCTCGGCGATAGACGCGAAGGCGTGGGCCATGACCTCGAGGCCGACCGCGTCAAGTGTCATGCGCGCTCGAGCACCATTACGGCCGTTTCCAATGTCGTCGCGTGCCAACCGGGCTCGACGAGGGCGGTCGCATCGCGTCCGGCCAGGACCGCCGGACCGTCAACCCGCACGTTCGCCGGCAAGTCGTCCAGCGGATACACGCGGGCGTCGACGCGTTCACGATCACGCGTCAGGATCTCGCGTCGGCCCGGCCGTACCACGCTCTCCCCCCCCGGAGCGTTTCGTGCGAACGGGAGCCGCGTGGTCGCGTGATTTCTCATGGCGACGAGGCGCAGGTTCACAACCTCGATCGATTGCCCGGGATCCGCGTGACCATGTCGCGCGACATGGGCGTCCAGGAATGCCCGTTCGATGAACTCGGGCTCATCCCGGAGTGCCTCGACTGTGACCTCATAACCCTGACCGGCGAAGCGACAATCGACGTACTTGGAGATCGTCACATCCGACCGCTCCACCAGATCCCGCGGATAAACTTGCGCGAAGGCGCGCCCCAGCGTCTCGGCGTCGAGATCCTCCAGACGGGCGTGGAAGGATGCCAGGATATCTGTCCGTTCCGGCGCCATCGCGAGACCCAGAGCACTGAACACCCCCGGGTGCGGTGGGATGATTATGCGGGACATCCCGAGCGTATCCGCGAGGGCGCACCCGAACAACGGGCCCGCGCCACCGAACGGTACCAACGCCATGTCCCGCGGGTCGAGACCGCGCGCCACGCTGACGCGCTTGAGCGCGCGTGCCATGACGGCGGTAGCGACGGCGACGATCCCGGCGGCCATGCCCCCAACGTCACCACCCAGCGTCGCGACCGCCCGTTCCGCCATCCCGCGATCCAGACGCACCGACTCCGCGAGGGGATTGTCAGGATCGAGCCAACCCAGAACGAGACAGGCGTCCGTGACAGTAGGCTCGGTGCCGCCACGCCCGTAGCAAGCCGGCCCGGGCACGGCACCGGCGCTGCGGGGGCCAACCCGAAGCGCACCGCCCTCGTCGATGGCCGCTATGCTCCCGCCACCTGCGCTGACCGTCTCGATCAGAATTGCGGGAAGGGCGAGCGGGACGCCGGCGATTACTTCCGCGCCCTCAATCTGCGCCGGGCCACTATTCCGGTCGCCGTGGGCATGAACGAGGCTCGCATCTGCGCTGGTCCCGCCCATATCGAGAGTCAACAGGTCTCGCCGGTCACTGCCCAAACACGGAATGAGCGAGCTCGCGGCGAGCACCCCACCCGCGGGGCCGGAGAGGGCAAGGCTCGCGGCGCTTTCGGCCGCGTCATCCGGAGCAAGTGAGCCGCCGCTCGAAGTCATCATGTAGTACGAGCGAACGCCGCGTTGCATGCTCAGCTCCGCCGTCTTCCTGACGTACGCCCCGACTTTGGGACGCAGATACGCCTCGGCCGTCGTGGTGCTGGTGCGCTCGTACTCGCGGAAGAAGGGCAATACCTCGTGACTCGCCGCGACCGGAATATCGGGAAGCGCCGCACGCAGCGCGCCCGCAATCCGCTCTTCCGGGCCTGGATGCCGGAACGCGAACAACAGCGCGATCGCGACCGACTCCGGCGCGAGGTGCTTTACCACGGCTGTGACGCGTTCGACCTCTTGCTCGGTGAGGTCCAGAACGGGGCCATCCGGTCCCATGCGCTCGTGCACGCCGATCACGTCCTCACGCGCCACGAGCGGCGGTGGATGATCCCGTGCCAGATCATACAGGGCCGCACGATCCTGACGCCTGAGCCAGAGCAGGTCTTCGAATCCGGCCGTTGTGACCAGGACCACGCGAGCGCCGCGACGCTCGAGCAGCGCGTTCGTCGCGACGGTGGTACCGTGGACGAGAACGTCAATCGGGGCTAGGGGTTCGGGATTGGGGGCTAGCGGTCCCCGAGCCCCAAGTCCCGAGCCCCTAGCCCCTAGCGCATCGAGCGCTCGAAACATGCCGATGCTCGGATCTCGGGGAGTGCTCGCGACCTTACGAATCTCCAGCGTCCCGTCGGGTCTGACTGCGACGAGATCGGTGAACGTCCCGCCCACGTCCACGCCGACGCGCGTCATGGCGCGAAGCGACGTCTCACGAGGAGCGCGATACCGGCCACCGTCAGCACCACCACAATCGTCCCGACCCAGTCGCCGAGCCGCACGTACAGGGGGATGACGTCGCTCGTGCGCAGCACCCCCACGACGGATGCCATTTCGTTCAACTTGGTCTGCGCATAGGCTCCGCCGAGTGGGTCCACGAATTCGGTAATCCCGGAATTCGCCGCGCGCGCCACCCCCATCCGCGTCTCGATCGCGCGCAGCACCAAATGCGACGCATGTTGCGCCGGTGCGGTGGTGGTCCCAAACCACGCGTCGTTCGTCACATTGATGAGAAAATCGGCACCCTGCCTCCGATAGTAGCGCGGCGCGTCCTCGAACGCTGACTCATAGCAGATGACAACGCCAAATCTGCCAATCGGCGACGCATACACGGGAAAGTCTCGCCCGGGGCGAAAGCCGCCCGACCAGCGGGCCAACCCCGGAATCGCGCGGAAGAGACGGACAGGAAAAAATGGCACTCGCTCCGTCACGGGGACGAGATAATGCTTGGCGTAAATGGGATAGCGCGTTCGGTCGCCTGTCGAATCGTAGTAGAAGGCGGCGTTGAAGATGCGAAAGCCGCTGACCGGCGCTTCCTCCGGCTCGGCGTGGAGACCACCGGTCATCAGGGGAACGCGGTGTTCGGCCACGAACTGGCTGATTGTTCGATCCCACTGTGGGTGATTGAGGAAGTAGCCTGGAATCGCAGCCTCTGGCCAGACGAGAAGCTGTGGCACGGGGGAGCCGGCCAGGAGACGACGCGACAGCGAAAACAACGTGTTCATGACGCTGTCCGCGTGCTCCGGATCCCATTTTTCGCTGAAGGCTTCGTTGGGCTGCACCATCCCGATGACGCCGGCATCGCGCACAGGCAACGTCTTCATGCGCCACATCCCGTACGCCAGCGCTGCGATGATCGTTGCGAAGACTGGGGCGAGCCGACGCACGACGTACGACGCACGACGCACGTCCACTGCCGCTTCCACAAGCATGACGTTGCACCACGCCAGCCACAGCGTGATGCCTCGGGCGCCGGCGATATCCGCCCACTGGATCAAGACCGGCGCGTCGGCCAGTGACGTGCCGAGGCCCAGCCACGGGAAGCGAATGTCGCCGAGGTGTCCGACGAGCCATTCGAGTGCGGTCCATGTAACGGGGAGCGCGATCCACAGCGGCACGCGCGGGGCGGTGAGGCAGAGCCGGGCAGTAAACCAGAACGTCACGGCGGTCAACAATCCAAGAATCGCAATCGTTGCGAGGTAGCCGAGCGCCGAGAACGGCGTGAAATGCCACAGCGCGACGATCATCCAATAGAGCACCAGGGCGTTCGTCACGAGTCCGTACCACCAACCCCAGCGAAACGCCTTGCGATAGTCGTTGTCGAGGATCGCTTGCCGGACGAGCAGGGCGACGGGTGTGATCGCGAGGAAACTCAAAACTGGCAGCGGGAACGGCGGATAGCTGGCGGTGAGCGCGATCGCCCCGATCACCACGAGCAGCCACAGACGACGGCGGGTCACAACAAGACGTCGCGCCCTTCGTCAGCCGAGCGGTAAATCGCCTCGAGTACCCGCTGGAGCGCGAGCTGGTCACGGGGCGGCGGCGCGTTGACGTCCCCCTTGATCACCGCAAGGAAATACATCCACTCGGCGCGATATGATTGAATGAACTGTGTTTCGCGACCCGTCGCGCCCGTCGGCGTGACGTCGACGGCGGCGCCGTGCTGCTCCCGAAAAATGCGCAGCGGCTGGATCATCGCGGATCCGCGTGCACCGAGAATATCGAACCAGAACCGCTCCCCTTCTCCCAGATGCCGCCAGCTCACGTCCACGGCTATCGACACGCCGTTTTCGAGGACGAGGAGCGCGGATCCCATGTCCTCAACGCCGTCCCGGCTGCCGCGCGTGAGATGCGCGGAAATGCGCTTGGGAGCGGGCCAGCCGGACAACCACAAGCCAAGGTCGATGAGCGGCAACCCGAGATCGAGCATCGCGCCGCCACCCGCTTCGTTGCGCCGCAATCGCCAGCCCAGCATCTGGCGCGATGGTTGGAACGTATACCACCCGCCGCGCACGGCCTGCAGGCCGCCCAGATCCCCGCCCGCGAGAAACCCACGTATGGCTTGGACATCCGACCGGAAGCGATGATTCATGCCCACCATGACGCGCTTGCCATACTTGTCGCTCGCGGCGAGCACGCGCTCCACCCCCGCCAGCGTCAGGGAGAGCGGTCGCTCGCACAATACATGAGCTCCGGCAGCGAGCGCGGACGTCACGTGGATCTCGTGCAGGTGGTTCGGCGTGCAGATCACGACAACATCGACGTTGGCGTACCGCAACACTTCCTCGATGTCGTCGTACGTGTCCTTCACATCGAATCGAGCCGCCAGGGCCTGCGCTTTCCCGACGTCGTTGTCGCAGATCGCAGCGACTTCGACGCCGGGCAGTCGGCGCAACACCGGCAAGTGCGCGACCTGCGAAATCGCGCCGGCGCCGATCACGCCCACCCGGATCGGATCGTTCACCGCGTGCTACCCGCGGCTGGCTCTCTCCCGGCAGGCAGCCGGAACATCAGCCCCGTCCGCAGACTCACGGTTTGCAGACCGCTCGCGAGCACGCCTCGACCCTCGAGCGTAAAGCGTATCGCACGATTGAGATTGAACTCGAAACCAATCATCCCATTCAGTCCCGCGGTGACGACGTCCAGGGCGTCTTCGACAAAAGTCCCATCGATTGCCGGGCCACTGCCATTGCGCAGGTGAACGCTCAAACCGGCCCCCATATAGGCAGTGATTCCATGGCCCTGTGGAAAGACGTATTGCACGTCGATGTCGCCGACGAAATCGCCGAGTGCGATGCGCCCAACGCTGATTATATCGTCCCCCGAGGGATCGACGATGATGCTGTCCAGCGCCGCCTCGAACTCGCCGCGCGCCTCGGCATCGAATTCCGACTTGAAGTACGAAAGACCCAGCATCAGTCGCGCGCGCGGAGCGATCCGGCCGAAATCGAGCCGCAGTCCTCCAACCGTCGTGCCGGTCAGCTGCGTCGCACCCAGCACGCCAATGTCGAGCTGGATGCCCGACAGCCGCAGGTTCTCGGAGGAGAACTCGTTGAGGACGCCTTGGGCGGCCAGACGGCCGGACGGCCCGACGGCCAACAACGCCGCGAAACCCAACACCGTTATGGCCGTCCGGCCGTCCGGCCGTCCGACCGTCTTAGTAGATGCGCTCAAGCTTCGTCCCCGGAAAGTATGTCGTGAGAATCGTCCGATAGTCCTGCCCGGCCCGCGCCCGTCCAATCGCCCCCCATTGGCACATTCCGATCCCATGTCCTGATCCGGCACCCGCGGCCACGATCCGAGAGACTGCACCGTTGGCCTTGGAGACTGTCAGTTGAAATGCCGTGCTGGCAAGCTGCCGATCGGGTTCGGGCCGTAGCACCGATCGCACATCAGATGCGGGAATGCGCATGTCGCCGCGCTCGAACACGACCCGCAGCTCGCCAACCCGTCCCGTTCTGGTAGTACGACTCACGATGACGTCCGTGATGCGCTGGAGAGTGTCATCGGGCAGCGTTCGCGACAATATAGCGCGCAGTTTCGCGGCATCCCATTCTTCACGCCAGCGGAATCGCGGCGAGATGTCGCAGTAGAAATGGCCGCTACCGCGATCATCGGAGACGGGCCGCAAATATGGACGAGTCCGCGCGGTAGCGAACGCCTCGTCGACGCCCGCTGTGCTGGACCCGCACGTCGAGTGGAAGTACGCGTCGATCAGCTGGCCGTCGTACCGCAACACCTGGCCTGCAGTCGCACGCACCGCATCCCACACCTGCGGACTTTCGACAGCCACGCCCAGATACACCTGGTCACGAGTGTCGGCGTACGCATCGAACCCCAGCGACTCCCAGCGTCCGCGGTTCTTTAACGCGAATGTCCGCGACACGATCGCCTGGGCGAGCACCGCGGCTTTCTCGTCGTCGCGGCGCGCGCCGATCTCCGGTCTGACGACGCCCGCGACGTAGCTCTCGACGTCGAGCCGGTTCACTAGCGTCAAACCGCCGCGATTCGACGAGACGTTGATCCGCCCGCGATAGCGGCGGCGATTGGCGACCACGAAGTGATTTTCCGTCACGTTGACGACGGCGATGCCTCGCAGCGCGTCGCTGCGGCTGCTGTCGGGTTTGGTGATTCGCACTCGCAGGGAATCGGCCGAGTCGGGAACGACCACCCAGCGCACTCCCGCGGGAATCGAGCCGATGGGCGTGCCGCTCGCGGCTTCGGTGACGAAAAGCTCGCCGCCTTCCGTTCCGCCAATTGACACGAGCGCGGCGCCGACCACGAGACCAATCCGGAGCTCCGGCGCTCCTGCGCCCGCTGCCGGCGGAGGCGTTGTGCGCCGCGGACAGCCCAGCGCCGCGAGCAGCGCGCCGCTAGCTATTGCGCGCTTCGCCCAGTGCCGCATCGAGCTCGCGGATCGTGAAATCGATGTCTGCGTCCGAGTGCGCGCTCGACACGAATCCCGCTTCAAAGGACGACGGCGCCAGAAATACTCCGCGTGCCAACGCGGCCTTGTGCCAGCGCGCAAACAATGCCGTGTCGGTCTGCCGTGCGTCGTCGTAGCTATGCACCGGGCCCGCCGTGAAGAAGAGACCCCACATAGATCCCGCGTGACTCACCGTGAGTGGAACACCGTGGCCGGCGGCCACTGCCGCCAGTC
The DNA here is from genome assembly GCA_035251445.1 of Gemmatimonadales bacterium. Classification (GTDB taxonomy): domain Bacteria; phylum Gemmatimonadota; class Gemmatimonadetes; order Gemmatimonadales; family GWC2-71-9; genus 20CM-2-65-7. Next base: position 19,500 of record DATFEG010000004.1, read on the forward strand.
CGGCACCGAGCCTGTTCGTGCGCCCCTCCAGCTCTTCGTAGAAGCCGGGCTGCGCCGTTTCTCGCAACGTGGCCAGGCCGGCCGCCATCGCGACCGGGTTGCCGGAGAGTGTCCCCGCCTGATACACCGGCCCCTCGGGTGCGACTCGCTTCATCAGGTCAACCCGACCGCCGTACACGCCGACCGGAAAACCGCCACCCACGATCTTGCCCAGCGTCGTGATATCGGGTCTGACAGCGAGCCGCTGCTGCGCGCCACCGGCGGCTACGCGGAATCCGGTCATCACTTCATCAAAGATCAGCAAGGCGCCGTGCCGGTCGCACAGCGATCGCAGCGCCGCGTGGAAGTCCGGCTCAGGCGCGATGAATCCCGCGTTCCCCACATACGGCTCCACGATGATCGCTGCGATCTGGTCCGCATGCTTGCGAAACAGATCCGCGACCGTCCCCGCGTCATTGAACGGCGCGGTGAGTGTGAGGCGCGCCAGCCCGGCTGGCACCCCGGGACTGTCGGGCAGGCCGAGCGTCGCGACGCCCGATCCAGCCTTGACCAGGAAGCTGTCCGCGTGACCGTGATAGCAGCCGTCGAACTTGATGATGAGCTCGCGCCCGGTTGCCGCGCGCGCCAGCCGGACCGCCGCCATTGTGGCTTCGGTTCCGCTGTTGACGAACCGCATCATCTCGAGGGAGGGCATCCGCCGCCGGACTTCCTCGGCGAGCTCCACTTCGGCCTCGCACGGCGCGCCGTACGTCCATCCGCGCTCGGCAGCCGTGGTGACGGCGGCGAGTACGGCGGGATGCGCATGTCCCAGGATCAGCGCACCCCACGAGCAGACGTAATCCAGGTATTCGCGACCGTCGACATCGGTGAGGCGCGAGCCGCGCCCGCGCGCGACAAAAAAGGGCGCTCCGCCGACTGCCCGGAACGCCCGCACTGGTGAATTCACGCCACCGGGCAGCACTCGCTTCGCCCGGTCGAACAGCTCGGGGGATCGTGTCACGTCAGCGCGGCCGCCTGGAAGTCGTAGTCCTCGCTCGCGGTGATGCGGGCGCGCACGAAATCTCCCGGTTGCGCCCAGCCACCCCGCTCCAGGTATGTCAGCCCATCGACGTCATCCGCCTGCCACTGCACGCGCCCGGCCGTGATGCCGTTCTCCGTTTCCAGGCTGTCGACAAGCACCTGCACTTCGCGTCCGACGAATCGCTCGAGACGTTCGGCAGAGATGCTACGTTGTACTTCGACGATTTCTTCTAGACGTTCCCTTTTGACGTCGTCATTCACATCGTCTTCGTAGTTACAAGCACGCGTGCCTTCCTGCGGAGAGTACGCGAACGCGCCCATGCGGTCGAACTGCGCTTCTTCGAGAAACGCGAGCAGCGCACGGAACTCGTCCTCCGTCTCACCCGGGAATCCAACGAGGCACGTGGTCCGAATTGCGAGATCGGGAATCGCGCCGCGCAGCCAGGCAAGCTTCTCGCGCAACGTGCGGATGCGCTCGGGCCGGCGCATCCGTTCCAGCATTCGATCGGTGGCGTGCTGGATCGGCATATCGATATACGGCACGATCCGCGACTCCCGCGCCATCAGCTCGACCAGCCGTTCACTTATTCCGGCCGAATAGACGTAGAGAAGCCGGAACCAGGGCACCGACGTCTCGCGCAACAGTGCCTCGAGCAGATCGGGCAGTTTCGGACTCCCAACTCCTAGATCCCGACCCCAATGACCGAGATCCTGAGCGACGAGATTGACCTCCTTCGCTCCCTGCGCCTCGAGCTGCTGCGCTTCCTGGACCAGCCGTGTGAGCGGTTCCGAGCGGTGCTTGCCGCGCATCAACGGGATGGCGCAAAAGGCGCAGGTGTGATCGCAACCTTCCGAGATTTTCAGATAGCGTACATGGGATTGGTCGCCGAGGAACTGCCGCACCCCGGGATGCTTCGCAACCGGATCGTCGATTAGACCGCGCTGAGCCAGCTCTGGCACGAGGTGATGCAGCTCCGAGAACCCGAGCATGAGATCGATCTCGGGGATCTCTTTGGTAAGCTCCTGCTTGTAGCGCTGAATCAGACAGCCCACCGCGACAACGGCTTTGACGCCCTGCGACTTGAGCTTGGCGGCCTCCAGCATCGCATCGATCGACTCCTGCTTCGCCGCATCGATGAAGCCGCAGGTGTTGACGATGATGACGTCCGCCGAAGGCAGCTCCGGCGTGATGACGGCGCCGTGGCCCACCAACTCACCGACGAGTCGCTCGGAGTCCACCGTCGCCTTGTCGCAGCCAAGGGAGATGACGCCCAGCTTCATCCGCGGTAGTTCCCGAACTTGAGCTCGATGCCGAAGTCCTCTCCTCGGAGGAAGGCGATGACTTCCTGCAGCTCGTCCTTGGAAGGGGCCTGTACCCGGATTTCTTCGCCTTGAATCGAGGCCTGGGCTTTTTTGAACTTCTTGTCCTTGATTGCCTTCACGATCGCTTTCGCCTTTTCCTGGGGAATCCCCTGCGTCAGCTTGATCTCCCGGCGCACCGTGTCGTTGGCGGCCGGGGTGATCGTGCCCAGCTCCATGTTTTTCACCGGGACGCCGCGCTTGATCATCTTCGATTGCAACACGTCGAACAGCGCTTTCATCTTGAAATCGTCGTCGGCGACGAGGGTCAGCGTGGCGTTGGTCCGATCGAACGCAATCGACGCCTTCGAGCCCTTAAAGTCGTAGCGCTGAGCGACTTCCTTGCTTGCCTGGTTAACAGCGTTATCGACCTCTTGGAGGTCAGCGCCGGTTGATACATCGAATGAGGACTGAGAGGCCATAGGGCGGGAAATATAGAGGGAGCAGGGAGCACGGAGCAGGGAGCAAACTGCTCCGTGCTCCGTGCTCCGTATTAGCTAGTCATCGCCAGCGAATAGTTTCCCGTTTCCGTCACATCGATCGCGGTGACGAAAATGAAGTACTCGGTGTCCGGCTCCAGGGTGAAGCTGAGTCGCGCATCCAGGTTGCCAGCGCTGTCGTCGTCTTCGGCAAGCAGCACGTCTGAGCCCTGGGGGTCGTTCACGTCGTCGATGCGAACCAGAGCGAGGTAGCTGTCGAAATCCGACGTCATCGTAAACGTCACCGCGGTGCTGCTCGCAACGCGCACGCGATAAATCTCATAGTAGGGCGTGCCGGGTCCGTTGTGGCAGTCCGTTGTCGCGAGTGACCCACTCCTTGTTTGCGGAGGGACAACCTGAGCCCGGATGCAAAACTGGGTCACGATGGCTGAGGGGATCGTCGGAAAGCTGGGGCCGCCTGGGCCGCTACTGTCACTACAGGCAACCGTCGCCAGAAGGAATACCAGTGCTTTGCGGCCCGTCATCCGCGCCCCCGAGATAGAGTGGTCCACGTTTCAAAGAGGCACACCGAGCCGTCGGACGTCAAGACGACGGGAAACGAGAAACGGGAAACGGAATTACTCACGTTTCCCGTTTCCCGTTGCACGTTTCCCGCGTTACGAGAGGAAGCTCTCCAGCGCCCTAGCCCTCGAGACGTGACGAAGCCTGGCCAGCGCTTTTTCCTTCAGCTGCCGCACACGCTCGCGCGTGATGCCGAGCTGGGACCCGATCTCCTCCAGCGTCATCGGCTCCTGGCCCTCAAGACCGAAGTACAGCCGGAGAATTCGCGCTTCGCGCTCTTTCAACGTAGCGAGGACCGACTCGATCGACTCGGTCAGCGCGTGCTCGAAGATCTCGTCGTCGGGGCCGGGATTCGTGGTGTCGGGGAGATAATCCAGCAGCTTGTTGTCTTCGCCCGGTGTGAGCGGTGCGTCGAGCGAGAGATGGGCCTGTGAAATCGACAGTGTCTTGGCGACTTCCTCTTCGGAGATGTCCATCCCCTCCGAAATCTCTTGGACGGTCGGCTCGCGACCGAGCTCCTGGAGCAATGTTGCCGAACGTTTGCCAATGCGGTGCAGTGTCCCCGCGCGGTTCAGCGGCACCCGCACGATGCGCGACTGCTCGGCGAGCGCCTGCAGGATCGCCTGGCGAATCCACCAGACCGCGTAGGAGATGAATTTGATGCCTTTTGTCTCGTCGAATTTGTGGGCCGCACGAATCAGGCCGAGATTGCCCTCGTTGATCAGATCGGACAGGGCGACGCCCTGATTCTGGTATTTCTTGGCGACGGAGACGACGAACCGCAGGTTAGAACGCACCAGCTTGTCGAGCGCCTCTGGATCGTTCTGCTTGATCCGCTGCGCCAGCGTGACTTCTTCCTCACGCGTGATCAGCGGATACTGGCTGATTTCCCGTAGATACTGATCCAGAGATCCCTCATCGAATGATGCGCGCCTCGCCGTATTCAATTGCATTGGGTGGCTACTCCTGTTTAAGCGGAAGCTACCACAACTAATGAATCAGCGAACCGAGCCGGCCCCAGCGAATGTCGGTCAGCCAGGGTAACGCGTCGCTCGTACCCCGGTTGTAACTAAAGTAGACGACGAGCGGGCGACCCTTCACTGCGGTCGCATCGACAAACCCCCAGTAGCGGGAATCCGCCGAGTTGTCGCGGTTGTCGCCCAATACGAAGTACTTTCCCATCGGAACGCGCAGCGGGCCCCACGTATCGCGCGTGGGATGATAGCGGCGGCGCTGATCGTCGGTCCGTTGCACGAGATGCTCGCGCTGCCAATTGAATTCGGGGTCGAACCCATCGTGGAGCGGGTCCAGACGCTGGACGTATGGTTCTTCGAGCGCGCGCCCGTTGAGGTATACCTGCCCGAGCCGCATCTCCAC
>DATFEG010000113.1:0-18374 GCA_035251445.1 Gemmatimonadales bacterium
ACCGAAGTTCACGCTGAACCGGCGGCACCAGATCGACACCGCGCGGTATTTGCTCAGATCGAGCCCTTCAGGCACATCGTAGTTCTGGTCGCCGATGTTTCCTTTCAAGGCTCCCAGATCCACGATTCCGGCGCGCTTCGCGGCGTCCTCTTCCTGCACGTCAGCCGCGGCCACGAGATACACGCGGACGTCGGGGCCATTCGACGTGCTGAACTCCGTCAACCGCAGCACACGGCGGCCGTCGTCGAGCTGGTAGATGGTCGCGACGCCTTTCGTCTCGTGCGCATTGGTATGGAACCGGCCATGGGCGAGTCGAACGGGCTCCTCTTCATTCGCCATCTGCCCGGCTTCGTGAACAACGCCCATCGCCGATGAATTGCTCATCGACGAGCGCGCCATTCCGGATGACCCGCCCATCGCCGACGAATTCCCCATCGACGAGCGAGCCATCCCGGATCCCTCCCCCATCGACGATTGCCCCATCGATGGTTCCTCCATCTGCGATTCCTGCGCCGCGGGGAAGGGCTCATTGACCGTCTTGCTGATCACGAGCGCGTCGGGCCGAAACAGATACCAGAGCAGGCCGCTCGCGACGAGGGCCGTGCTGACGAGTATGGATCTACGTGGTGACATGGTGCTGTCCTTCTCGAGTGAGTAATTGGATTAGAATGCCGCGAGGCCGCGCGTGCCCGCCGGCAGGCCGCCGACCGGTCCCAGCGCCGTGAGGCTGCCATCGTTCTGAATGCGGAACGCATGGATCTCCTGTGCGCCGCCCGTCTTCAGCGCGTACAGGAACCGGCTGTTCGCGCTGAGCGCGATATCGTTGACGCCGCCGGCGATCACCGCAGTCGCGCCGTTGTCGGCGAACAAACGGACTTCGCCGTTGGGCCGGATGTTGAAACCGGAAACAGAGCCCGCCCCGTTGCCCGTGTATCCGAACCGACCGTCCGCCGTTACGACCGCCCAGCAGGGCGCCCCTTGATGGGTAGCGACGACGCCACTGACCAGGCGCAGGTTGCCGCTGCGATTGAGCACGTATGATGATGCCGATCCGGGGGCCGCAGCCTCTGAAACGAACAGCAGCTTGCGCGGCCCGAACGCGAACCCGAACGGCGTGCCGCCGGCTGACGGGAACGACTCGCGCTCGCCTGCGACGCCGTCCTGAGCGACGGGGTAGACGTCGATCAGGTTCGTGGCCTTCTCGGTCACCGCGAGCTGCCGCCCGTCCGGGCTGAACGACACCTGCGCGGGATCGGTGGCTGATCCGGACAGCGACTTCGTGGAACCCGCGATCGGCGTGAGACCACCGTCATTGCGGAGCGTGAAGCCGGTGATGTTCCCCGCGCCACCCGCGTTCAGCACATAGACGACGTTTTGGTAGACCGTGATGCTCGTGGGCAGCGTGCCGCCGGACGGCGTGCGGCTGAGCAGCGACAGGCCGGTCGATCCGACGCGCAGGACCGAGACGTCGTTGGAGCCGGCGTTCACCGCGAATACCAAGCGTCCGTCATTGCTCACCGTGACGGCGCCCTGCGAGCCGAGCCCGGCACCGGTGCCCGTGCCGCCCGTTGCGAACGTGCCGGCCGGCGTGAGCGTACCGTCGGCCGCGCGCGCGAAGACGGCGACCGCATTGCCGCTCACTTGATTGGTGATCGTGTAGACCGCGCGCGGGCCGCGATCGTCGTCGTCGCGCTCGGCACGCGCCAGGAGCGACGCGTCCGGGTCCGTGATGTTGCGGTTGGGTTCGCAGGCAGCGGCGACCGCGACCGCGAGTCCGAGAGCTGCAAGATGCTTCCTCATGACGTGTTCCTCCCGAAAGAGTGATGTGACGATGTCGTATTCGGGAGAAGGAACGCGCGAAGAGCGAAAAGCGGAGCAGGGCTGGCGACTTATGAGAGAGTTCTCATACTGCTATCATTACGCACATGCGATGGCCGTTGACGGCTCTCATTTTTCTCGGCTTCCTGCAAGGTACGCCGCCCCAGGACGACGGGCAGTGGACGATGCCGGGCAAGGATTACGCCTCAACGCGCTACAGCACCCTCGCGCAGATCGATCGCACCAACGTCACGCGGCTCAAGGCGCTGTGGAGTTTTTCGACCGGCGTGCTCGGCGGTCACGAAGGACAACCGCTGGTTGTCGGAAGTACGATGTACGTGGTCACGCCTTATCCCAACGTGCTCTACGCCTTCGATTTGACCCGCGAAGGCTATCCGCTCAGATGGAAATACCGGCCCGACGTGAACCCGACCGCGGTGGGCGTCGCCTGCTGTGACGCAATCAATCGTGGCGCGGTCTACGCGGCCGGCAAGATCGTGTACAACCTCCTCGATGGGCACACGGTCGCCGTCGATGCGAACACCGGCCGTGAGGTGTGGAAGACCCAGATCGCCGATATGGGCCAGGGCGAGACGACTCCGATGGCGCCGTTCATCGCGCGCAATCGCGTGCTCGTCGGTCCGTCCGGCGGCGAGTTCGGCATCTACGGTTGGGTGAAGGCCCTGGACCTCGCGACCGGCAGGATTCTGTGGACCGCGCACAACATGGGTCCGGACTCGTTGATGATCGTGCGGCCAGGCGTCTTTACCGGCGGCGCCAACCTGGGCGTTTCCACGTGGAGCGGCGACTCGTGGCGGCGCGGCGGTGCGCCGGTGTGGGGCTGGATCTCGTACGACCCCCAGCTCGATCTCATCTACTTCGGCACGGGGAATCCCGGTCCCTACAACCGCGAGCAGCGGCCCGGCGAAAACAAGTGGAGTAACAGCGTGCTCGCGCGCCGTCCCAGCGACGGCGCGCTGGTGTGGGCATATCAGTTCACGCCCAACGACAGCTGGGACTACGACGCGAACGCCGAGATGATCCTTACGGATCTGGTCGTGGGCGGACGCATGCGAAAAGTCCTGGTGACGTTCAACAAGAACGGATTCGCTTACACCATCGATCGCGCGAGCGGCGAGCTGCTCGTGGCCGAGCCGTTCGCTCATGTGACGTGGGCGAAGGGCGTGGACCGCCGGACGGGCGTGCCCATCGTCGATACGGCCAAGACCACCGGGGCCTCCCGCGGCAACATCACAGGCATCTGTCCGAGTCTCGAGGGCGGAAAGAGTCCCGTCTCGGCATCGGCGTACTCTCCCCGCACTGGCCTGTTCTATTCGGCGACGAACAATCTCTGCATGAGCTTCGAGGCGATGCAGGTCACGCGTATCCCCGCGACCCCGTTCATCGGAGCGACGACGCCATACGTCCCGGGACCCGGGGGTCATCTCGGCAGCTTCATCGCGTGGGACGCTGCCCGCGGCCGCAAAATGTGGGAAGTCAAGGAGAAGTTTCCCGTGTGGAGCGGGACCGTCGTCACGGCCGGGGACATCGCTTTCTACGGAACGCTCGACGGCTGGTTCAAGGCCCTCGACATCCGCACCGGCCGGGAGGTGTGGAAGTTCAAGGTCGGATCGGGCGTGGTAGGCGCGCCGATCACATTTCGCGGCCCTGACGGGAAACAGTATGTCGCTGTGTACGCGGGGATCGGCGGCGACTGGTTCCTGCTTGCGGGCGACGTGCGATCCGACGATCCCGCCGACCTCCGCCCACCGGCGGACTTTGCGCCCGATCTTGCACGGTACACGAGTCAAGGGGGCATGGTTTGGATTTTCGGTCTGTGATACCGTGCGTCGTGCGTCGTGCGTCGTGCGTCGTGCGTGGGCCTATGAGGCCGTGCGTCGTGCGTCGTGCGTCGTGCGTGGGGCTCGTGGCTTTGCTCGTGGCCTGCGATGATCGCGGGACCGAGGGTGGCCCGCCTCCTTCGATCCGCTACCCGAACCACGTCGCCGCGGGAGCAAGTCAGCCGCCGGCCGCTGAAATGACCAACCCCTTTCCGACCGATTCCGCATCGGTCGCGGATGGTGCGAGGATTTTCAGTACGATGAATTGCGACGGGTGCCACGGCGGCGGTGCCCTCGGTTGGGCGGGACCGAGTCTCGTCGACGGCCGCTGGCGCTACGGCGGCACCGATGGCGCGGTGTACCACTCGATTTTTTACGGACGGCCGCGCGGCATGCCGGCGTACGGCGGTGTGATGTCCCCGGGCGCAATTTGGAAGGTGGTCGCCTACATACGGGCTCAGCCCCTGCCCCCGATCGTCCCCACACAGCGCTTCGAACGAGAGCCCGTCCGGCAGACACCCGCGAGACAGTAGGCACCGCTAGGGTCTGAAATCACAATGGGCGAGCATTGTGTGACGCAGATCCACCATCCTTTAGAGAGTCGTTCATTATGTTGTGCTCCGAGCTCCCAGCCTCGGAGGACCGTATGCCTGCCATACGCGTTTTCATCTGCTACGTCGTCATTCTGATGATGTTCGGCTGCGGCGGTTCGCGCCGACCTCCCCGCCAGCGTGTGCTGCTCCCGCCGACGCTGGATCTCGTTCCACACAGGAACATCGGCGTGTTCGTCTTTGCCGTGGACAACGCGAAGGGGAATCTCCACGAGTTCGCAACCCGGCGGTTCGAGGAGTACGTCCTGGCCGCGCAAAGCGGCATCGAGATGCGTGAATTCACCGCCGCCGATTCCGCACGTGTCTTCAAGAGTGCGGCCGACACCAACGGCTGCCCCGTCGCGTTCTTCGGCCATCTCAAAATCTCGAACATCAAGCCACAGGGCGGACTGGCCGTCGGCTTGTCGCCGTCCATGAAAGCAACCGTCACGGTCGAGCTGTCAGTGTGGCTCGTCAATACGCGGACTGGTGGCGTGATGTGGCGGCGCAGCTCCTCGGAAACGGAGAGCATCGGCGGCTTCTCGTTTGTGGGTGGAACGCCGTCATTCTCGGCCAAGGATCCGAACGATGCCTATGGTCGGCTGATCAATCAGCTGGTTTATAACGTGACGTATGATGTGCGGAGTACGTGGGTGGATCAGTAAGGGCGCCGAGATAAGACGGCGGCGAGGTAATATGGCGGCGTTTCATCACGCCGCCGTTTCATCACGCCGCCGTTTCATCACGCCGCCGTTTCATCACGCCGCCGCTTCATCACGCCGCCGTTTCATCACGCCGCCGCTTCATCACGCCGCCGCTTTTCAACAGCCGTGTCCCCAGTACCTCACCGCCTCTTCAAACTGGCGCGCCCGTTTCGTGAGTTCTGCATCCGTAATCTGCGCCTTGCCAGCCTGTTTGAGCGCGCGATCCAGCAGCGACCATCCAGCACGTCTGCTAGGATCGAGCTCCAGCGCCCGCGCGAGCGGATTGATGGCTGCTTCATACCAGCCATGCTCAACGTACATGCGTGCCAGGTTCACCATGGCCGCCACATCCTCTTCGTGACTCTGCAGATACACCATGAGCGAGTCCTCCAACCGACCCGCCCGGTCGAGCTGCGCGTCTTCGGGCGTCGTTGTCATAGCAAAAACCCTCGCGTCCAGGTTCGTCACCGCGTGGGGCGCGTGAGCGACGGGCTCAGGACCCGCGACGAGTGACGGACTCACCATGATCCAGGCGAAGTCGAACGCGATCGCTACCAATAGACCTTTCCAGTAGCTCATAGCCCCCCCTTTTGACAGAGGGAAAAGCAGGAGGCGCGCCAAGCGAGATCCGTGCTTGGCGCGCCTCGATTGTGTCGGCCCAGACACCCCCTCGTAAGGGGGAGTGTGTTTACTCGGACACCGGAGGGGTGTCCTTTTTCCGATCCCGCTTATTGAACCACCAGAACGCCAGGAGAACCAGGCCGGCGATAAGCGCGATTTTGAGCACAAAGAAGAAGATGGGCAGGAGGAGCCCCGCAGCGAGCTTCCAGAGCACGAGGCCTACCAACCCCACCGCGGCTAGCGTCATGACAGGCTTGAACATTCGTTCAGCTCGAGAGAAGGGACGGTTGCCATACGGGTTTGTGACCCGCCTAGTGTCACAAGAACAAATAAACGGGCCACACTCCACTCCCGGCGTGGCCCGGTCGGCTATATGAGCTGCGGAGCGGCGGGGCTCTGCCCGCTCTAATAGTCTTACCAGAACTTCAGCCGGGAGATCAGGGAGCGCCTGGCGCGTGCTCCACTCTTCTCCCCGCGGCGCGCCGCGTTCTTGCTGCGGTGGACACCGCCCTGCTTCGAACTGATCTGTTTTCTGCGTGCCATGTTCTCTTCCTCAGGTGATGGAGCGAATCAAGCGGCGTCCTGCTGCACGCCGCTCGATTGGCTCCTAACTACCGCGAAATTACATCGAGGACCGGTTGCGGGATCCGCGGGAACCACGGGAACGACTTCCGCGTGCCCGCGAGCCGCCCCGGCTTCCCTTGGACACGAATCTGCCCGTGCTGGAACGCTGCCGGGTTCTCGATGAGCGGTTGTTTCGGGCCATGATCTGCTCCTGTGAGGTTTGGGTGATACGGTCCTACACGCTGGTCCTGCGTCGTCCAGCAACGAGTTGCCAAATGAAGGCAACGAGGGCGACCACGAGCAGGAGATGAATCAGGCCTCCCGTGACGTGGAAGACGATATAGCCAAGTAGCCAGGCTACCAGAAGAATCACCGCTAGGGCGGCAAACATGGACTGCCTCCAGTTAGAGTGGAGTAACTCCGGCCTCACATTAGAGACAAACCCGAACGCACGGAATCGTCCGAGAAAACGGCTTCTGGGGTGAGACGACGGGCTAACTACTTGGGTGGATTACTACGCGAGTCTCTTCGCCGATAATAGAAGATTCCGCCGCCTTCATTCCCGACAAACAAGTCCCTCCCCGCGCCCCCCCACAGCTCCGCAAAAACCGGCGCCGCATATGACGGCAACAGTGGCAGCGTACGCGCGAGACTGGAGTCGCGCATGAGTCCGCGAAAAACTGGGGGCACGCCTCCCTGCTCCGTCCCGACCACGAGTTCGGCCACCCCGTCGCCGTCGAGATCCACGAAGCGCGGCACGGCTCGGCGGCCCGCACGCGCGGCGAGGTAGTCCTCGCTCGCCAGTATGAAGTTCGGTAACCGTGAGTTGCCGGCGTTCCGGAAGAACGCAATGCGCCCTGCCGCGTCGCCCAAGAAGAGATCGAGATCACCGTCGCGATCGATGTCATGGAGCTCGGGGACGCCGTTGCTGCCGCGCGGCAGGCGCACCACGGCCGAGTCCACGAGCTCGAAACGTCCCGCGCCGCCCGTGCCCGTGTTACGGTACCATGCCACTGCGTCCTGGAACTGGCCGATGAGGAGATCAGGCAGACCGTCGGCGTCCAGATCACCGAGCGCCGGGGCGTCATGGAAAGCGGGCAGGACGGTGAGGTGCCCACGCAGCTCCAACCTCGGCGCCGCGCGCGACCCGACGTTCTCGAACCAGTACACTGCACCGCTTCGGGTGTTGGCGGGCTCGATCTTGGTGCCCACGACGAGATCGAGATCACCGTCGCGATCGATGTCCCCGAACGCGGGGATCGACTCGGTGCCGAGGTCGATCGCGTCCAGCACGTGGGTGGTAATGACGGTCCACGCCCCGACCGCCGTCTGCTCGATGCGATAGAGATTCGCCGCGCTGGTCTTGATGGGATTGAACGCTCCGCCGAGCACTCCGACCACGACGTCGGCACGCCCATCGGGGGGGGTGGTCAGATCGCCAAACGCGGGAGCGTTGTAGCCGCTGGTTTCTATCGGTTGTTGCGGTGGGAACGGGATCCGCTCGCCGTGGAAGTCGGGTTGCGCGCACGTGCCCTGATTGCGCAGCCACAGGAGACCCGGCTCGAAGAAGTCGCCCCAGAGAATGTCCTGATCTCCGTCCGCATCTATATCGAACACGGCCATCGTATTGGCGCCGTGCAGGCTTGGGGTGCGCGTCCCGACGATCTGAATGTCTTGAAACCGCTCCGTTATCAAGCGAAATCGTGGACCGCGCGCAGAGTCCAGACCCTGTAGCTCGTATTGCGTGATGGTTCCGTCGATTCGGCCGAGCAGCATGTCCAGCTTGCCGTTGCAATCGACGTCCGCGAACTGCGCGATGTTCTGCCGATCGGCGTAGATCGCCGTACCCTGGATGTCCCTCACCGTATCCACTGCCATCACGAGCAACGGCGCGGTGCGCGTGCCGGTGTTGCGGTAGTAGCGGATATAGCTGAGCGGAGACTCGGCAAAGAGATCGTAGAGACTGTCGCCGTCGAGATCGACAAAGCGGTACCACTCACCGATATCGATGGTTTGGAAGTCGTCAGTCGCCAGTTTCCAATTGTCGGCCGTGCGCTGAAAAAGCATCAACCGCCCGGACTCCTCCTGAATGAACAGATCGACGGCTCGATCGCCATCGATGTCCAGCAGCTGCGGGCGGGGGTGCTCGAAACCGCCGAGGAATGGAAGACCGTAGCCGCGTCCCGTGGAGTCGAGGACTTGGAAAGGAGAAACCTGGCGGTCAAAAGCAACGGCGGCGGTCGGGCGGTCAAGAGGCGATGCGGCGGTCGATCGTGCGCGAGGCGAGCACGCGGCGGTCGCTAAGAGCGCCGCCGCGACCAGCCTCAGGGCTTCCCTCCCGCGATTCCCAAGCCTGCGCCATCCGGCGCGGTGTCGATGCGGCGCACGACCTCGCGGCGGCGCGCGTCGATCACGATCACGCGACCCGCCGCGGCCGTGGTCGCGGACGCCGGCATCGCCATCTTGATGCCGCCCATGTTCATCACATGGCTCGTGTTGTGATTCGCGACGAACACGAGACGCCCGTCGCCCGAGATGCCGATACCATCCGGCTGGGCGAATTCGCCCTTTACCGTCGTGATCACGCTCCAACCCTGGGCATCGATCACCGTGACGTCATTGGACAGCTGATTCGGGACCCAGACTTCTCTGCCGTCGGGCGTGAACGAGACCAGCCAGGGCCACTCACCCGTAGTGACCGACCGCACGAACTTCGGCTTCACCGGATCGGCAAGGTCGAAGACGAGCAGTTTGCCTGTGATCTGCGCGGTGGCAACGAGGGTGCGGCCGTCCGGGGAAACCGCGACTTGCACCAGCACCTGACTGGTGTCGCCGCCCGGCACGTCCACGATGCCGACGTGCTCGCGCTGCGCATCGTAGACGGCGATCTGGTTCGCGCCCAGGCTGGCGACGTAGGCATGCCGTCCATCAGGCGCCACGGCCAACCCGTGCGGGCGCGGTACCAGCACCTCCACTTCCTCCGGCTGCATCGTCTTGCGATTGATCACCGCGATCCGTGCGGGGGCGTTGACCGCGGACATCGAGCGCGTCGAATACAACACATCCCGCCTGGGATCGAGCGCCAACAACCCCGGGGTCACGGTTTCGGCTTTTGCCACGACACGGTTCGCGCGATCGAGCTTTACGACCGCGTTGGCGCCGACGAGCGACACGTACCAATACGAGCCGTCGGGCTCGACCACGATGTGATGCGGCTTGGGGTTGGCCGAGAAACCCAGCGCTGTGAAATCAACCGTGGCGACTACGGTGTCGCTGGACGCATCGATCACGGTCACCTTGCCGGATGCCTGATTGGCCACGTACACCAAAACCGTTGGACGGTCAGACGGTTGGACAGCCTGCCCTGAGCGCAGCGAAGGGGTTGGACCGAACAGCGCATCAACCGCTAGCACTACCGCAAACAAGAGCTTCACGGTACGGGCGCCGTCGGCCGAGCCTTCAAGATGAACAGCCCCTCCTGCATGCTCGTCACCGCTACCACGCCGCTCTTGAAGAAGGGGTAGTTCCCCCACGTCCCCGCGAATTCGGGCTCGTCGGTCCCCACCGGATGCGTGTCGAAGTGGCCGATCTCCCTGGGCTTCAGCCGGTCGGTGATGTCGAGCACGCGCAAGCCGCTCGTGTAGTTCGACTGATACATCGTATTGCCGACCAGGAAGAGGTTGTGGTCGATCGCCTTGTTCTTCGCGATGTATTGTCCCGCGAGCACCGGATTCTCGAGGTCGCTGACGTCCCAGATGAGTGTGCGCGTACCGTCCACGAGCCCCTCGATTTCATCGAGCTCGTCGTCCTGGTAGATGTAGCGGTGATCGTCGGTAATCCAGCCCTGGTGCGCGTACCCGACGTTGGGGTACGTTGCGCGCGAAACCGCGACGGGCCGTGCCTTATCGGTGACGTCCGCGACCGAGAGATGCGTCTCGTTCCACCCAAAACAGATCTGGCGTCCCTGATACTTCGTCGTCGGGCCGCGATAGACGATGCATTGCGCGTCGTGCGTGTACCCGGTGCCCTGGCGGCCGGTCTGCGGATCGGCAAAGCAGCCCGCGAATTTGGGCTTCACCGGCTCGCGGACGTCGACCATGTGCAGCCCGCCGCCGCACATCTCGCCGCCGGCGTTGGAGCCGGTGAGATAAATGAAGCCGCTGATGGTGTCGACGACGATGTCGTGCACGCTGTGCGCGTTGGTGTAGTGCGCGTCGACCGTGAACGTCTGTGGCTTCGCTCCATTCAAACCGCGGAGCCGATGAAGATCGAACACCTGCATGCCGTGGCTGCGCGACCCGTCGGCCACAATGTACGCGTAGTGCTTGTACGTCTTCATCTCACGCCAGAACGACCCGGGGGACGACGCTGTCTTCGGCAGCTCGCCGAGGTAGAGCGGGCGCGTCGGATTTGTGATGTCGACGAACGCCGTGCCATCCACGCGTCCGACGATCACATACGCCTTGCCCGTCTCGGGATCGTCCCAACCCCACAGGCTGCTCAGTTGCACGCCACGCTTGCCGCCCATCGCCGCGACCGGGAGGAATGACATCAGGTCGACCTGATTGCAGTCGAAGATCTGGACCTTCCCGGTCGCGCACTCGCGTTCGGCGCCCGTGATCGCGGCGAGCGTCGTCACGTCACCGACGAGATGGCCGGCCGGCTGCCACGCGCCGTTCGCGCGACGCGAATAGAGCGCGACACCGCCCTCGCCGTAGTCCTGATTGTCCACTCTGATGGCGACGAGCCCGCCACTCGATACGATCTTGCCGCCGAAGCGATCGCCACCGACGAGTGTCGGGAGTCCCATTTTGAGGGCCGTCGGAACACCCGTTGAATCGCGCGTGAAGCGATAGACGCGGCCCTGGAACTCATTTGCGCCAACGGCACCGACCCATAGCTCGTTCCCCACCTCGGCGATCGCCGACCCGAACCGCGTCCCGAACGACCCGTCGAATGGTAGAACGCGCCCTGCTGGCAGCCATTGGCCGCTCGTGCTGTCACGGCGGAAGATCCAGACCGCGCCCGCGGCGCGATCGTTCGTCGCGCCGATCATCGCCGTGTCGCCGCGCAACACAATCGACGATCCAAACTGGCTGTTCCGTCCTGTCATGGGTCCGGGCGGTGAGAGACGCACGTCCAGTTTCCAGTTACCGGAGGCATCGCGACTGTACACAAAGACTGCCCCCGTCGCGGAGTCGGCGCGGGACGCGCCGATCATGAGGCGGTTGCCGGATACGGCGACGGCTTGGCCGAACGAGGGGTTCGGCATCGTGTCCACGGGAGTGATTGTCGTCTCGGGAGTCCACGCGTCACCGCTCCTGCGGAACACGAACACGGCGCCGCGCCGGCGGTTCGCTCCCGTGGAGACGTAGGCCCGGTCGCCGGCGAGCACAATGCCGGCGCCGAATCCGTCGCCCGCCTGCAAGCCCTGCGGGGTCAGCCGCCCGGTCTCCTGCCAGCCGGTCGCGTTCCGCGTGAAGATGTAGACCGCGCCGGCGCCGGAATCGGCCTTCTCAGAACCCACGAGCAGCGTGTTGCCGTCGAGCGCGATGGCCGAGCCGAAGCCATCGCCATTTGTCGCGCCGCTCCGAGTCACCTTCGTCCCCACAGTCCACGCACCTTTGGCATCCTGGCGGTAGAAGTAGACGACGCCCGGTCCGTACGTGTTGCCGGGTTGACCGACCACGACTTCACGGCCGCTGATGACGAGCCCGCTTCCGAATGCGCCCTGTGCGCTGACGGAAGGGGGAGCTCCGAGTATGCTCGCGGCCGCGAGCGCGATTAAACTCAGGTTGCGATGCAACACAAATGCTCCGAGGAATGAGGGTCGAGTGGCGCTAATCGACAACTTCGCTCCCGCGTGGCAGTTCCGGGAGATCCATCGCATTGCGGTGCTGGCGCCCGCCGAGGCGGCGTGGCGCGCGATCCGCGAAGTTACGGCGCAAGAGATTCGCTTGTTTCGCGCGTTGACGTGGCTGCGGCGCTTGGGCCGCCACATCCCTCCAGGAATCCTGAATCCTCCGCGCGATCAACCGATTCTCGATGTCGCGTTGCGGAGCGGGTTTTTGCTGCTCGCGGAATCGCCCCACGAGATAGTTATCGGCAGAATTGTGGTCGCGCCACGTGGGGCCACGCCGCCGGCGAATCCTGACGAATTCCGCACGATCACCGCGCCGGGGCACGCCAAAGGGGTCATGAATTTCCGCGTCACCCCTACCGCACTGGCGTTGTGCGTCGTCCATACCGAAACCCGCGTATGGGCAAGCGATCCCCGCACGCAACGCAACTTCGGGTTTTACTGGTGGACGATTCGACTGGGGAGCGGACTGATCCGCCGGATGTGGCTGCGCGCGATTAGGCGAAGAGCTGAGAAGATTGGGAGCTAGAGGGTGGCGGGGGTCGCATGCCCGCCAGCGCGCGCCCTGCATCCGTCCATCGTGATCGCATCCACTCGCTGAGCCACAACGGCAGCGAGCGGGTGCGCTCGAGCGGTTCCTCGCCGATGGTGGGCTTCTTTCCCGTAAGCATCTCGCGCGCGAGCGCCTGCACGGCCGCCATATCGTTTCGTGCCGTCGCCGGCTTGCCTAGCGCGGTCGCGATGCCGGTATCGGCGACGAGCACGCCCTGCTCGGCGAGCAACACATTCTCGGCCTTCAATTCACCGTGCGCGATACCGGCGGCGTGCGCGTGCTCCAGGCCTGCGAGGACGGCCCGCAGGATCTCCACGGCGCGCGCCAGTGGAATGGGACCGTTGTTGCCGATCCAGGCGCGCAGCGTGGTACCCGGCACAAAGGGTCGCGTGTGGTACACGAACGAGCCCGCGCGACCGCCGCCGCGGGCCAGCACCAGATTCGGATGTTTGAGCTTCTCGGCGAGCAAGAGGATCGCCCGCTCGAACTGGAGATCGTTGATACCAAGTGAGAGTGAGGCCGGCAGGACCTTGATGAGCAGCTCCGTGCCGTCCTGCGATTGGGTTGCCACGAACAGCCGGTATTCCCCTACCGGCCGGACTTCGCGCTCGATCCGATACAGAGGGCCGAGGGATTCCGCTAGTGCGTCGCGGAGTTCGGACATAGGTGGCAAGTTAGCTCCGGGAGTTCGAATGGGAAGGGACTACTCCCCCGTTTCCCTTCTGACCCCCTGGTAAAGGACCTGGGCCCGCTCGCGCTCCTCAGGCGTGCCGAAAATCTTCTCCCCATCGAAGCGCCCATTCTCTATGAAAATCTCGGAAATCTTGAGACCGGCGGTCACGCTCCCGGCCACATGGACGCCCGGAACTGTCGTCTCCAGTGTCTCATGATCGATCTCGGGCCGTCCGGTCTCCGGGTCAACCACGATGCCGATGCGCGTGAACAGCTCGAAATCGGGCCGGAATCCGATGAGCGGATACACACGATCGGCCGGAATCCGCTCCTCGTTCCCGAGCGCCCCTCGCACCAGCACGTCGCGCTCAGTGATTGCGACAACGTTGCTGCCGAGCCGGGCCTCGATCTCGCCGGCTTTGATGCGGTTTTCGAGATCAGGCCGCAGCCAGTACTTCACGCTCTTGGGCCACGTCTTGCCGCGGTAGATGATGGTCGTAGTACGGGCGCCGGCGCGAAACAGTTGCAGCGCCGCTTCGACGGCCGAGTTCTTGCCGCCGACCACTACGACATCGCGCCCGTATGACAGGTGCGCCTCGTCGAAATAGTGATGGACGTGCGGCAGGTCTTCGCCAGGAACGCCGAGCCAATTGGGTTGATCGAAAAATCCGGTCGCGAGGACAAGCTTGTCCCAGGTTATCGGTTCGACCCCAAACCTGGTCTCGACATGGTCTGCATCGACGAGTTTGGTGTAGGTCTGAACTCGCAGTCCTTCTGCACGTGCGACGCCGCGATAGTATTTCAACGCCTCCTCGCGCGTCGCTTTTGCCCCTGCACATACCAGCGGATGACTGCCGATTTCGAGGCGTTCGGGCGTCGTGAAGAACGTCATGCCAATCGGGTAGCGGACGATCGAGTTGGCGAGCGCACCAGCATCGATGACGAGAGGATCGATGCCGCGGCGTTTGGCTGAGATCGCGCACGCCAGGCCGATCGGCCCAGCGCCAACGATGATCGCCGATTCCTGCAGCATTACCGCGGATGGGCTCGGCTTCGCATCAGCTCCTCTAAGCGTTCGCGCAGATCGGGGCGCACCGTATCCATCAGGTCGACGGTATGCGTCGCGAGCATATCCTGAATATCACGAATATCCAGGCCTGCAAGCCTGGCTTCCTCTATAACGCTCACGAAATGGATGCGCGCTTCGCGGATCAGCGAGCCGAAGCCGTCCGGGCCGGTTCCCTCCCCACGCTCGCCCACCGCCAGGGCAAGCAAATACAGGTCACGAGCGCCGTCGAGTCGCTGGGCCAGATAGTCATTCATATGATCTCCAAGGTTTCGGGAGTCCTACTCGCGCCTTAGACCCTTGTTCCTCATCTTGCTTGCCATGCTCGCCATTCCTTTTGTGCTGTTGCTGCTCGCGATCGCGGTGCTACCCCTCGCGGCCCCCGCGTGGTGGCACCGCACGCGCAATAAAGCCCACGTTGTAACGCTGTTCTCGGCGCCAGTCCTCATTTATCTCGCGCGATCCGATCCGCATCTCCTCACCGAAAAGATGCGCGAGTACATGAGCTTCATCATCGTGATTGGCGCCCTTTTTGTCATCACGAGCGGAATTCATATTCGCGGCTCGCTGTCCGGCACGCCACTCGTGAACACCGGCATGCTCGGCATCGGCGCCGTGCTCGCGAATGTCCTGGGCACCACCGGTGCATCGGTGTTGTTGATCCGACCGCTGCTGCGCGCCAACAAGCGGCGCAAGCGCGTCGCGCACATCGTTATCTTCTTCATTTTTGTCGCCGCGAACTGCGGCGGTGCCCTCACGCCCATCGGCGACCCGCCACTGCTGCTCGGTTTTCTCAGGGGCGTGCCGTTCACCTGGACCCTCGCACTGTGGCCCCAGTGGCTCCTCATGAATGCCGGCGTGCTCGTGATATTCAACGTGTGGGATCAGGTGGCGCTGAATCGCGATGAGCGGGAGTTGCCGGGGGCGCAGCATGAAGAGGTCTTGGAACACGAGCCGCTGCGCATCGACGGTGCGATCGAGATGCTCATGCTCGCGGGAGTCATCGTCACGATCTTGATCTCACCACCCGGTCGAGAGGTTGTGATCGTCGCTCTTGCGCTCATCGGCTATTACGCCGGGTCCAAAGAGCGCCGCACGCTGAACGTCTTTACGTTCGGCCCGCTCGTGGAGGTGGTGGTACTGTTTGCGGGGATCTTCGCGACGATGGCGCCCGTGCTGGAAATGCTGAACGCGTGGGCGCAGCGACCCGACTTCGCGCTGCACACGCCGGCCCAATTCTTTTGGGCGACCGGTGCGCTGTCGAGCGTGCTCGACAATGCGCCGACGTATCTCGCGTTTGCCGCGGCCGCTGCGGGGCTCGAAGGACTGCAGGCGCACGGTCTCTACATCGGAGCGCTGGCGAGCGACCCCGAGGGGGCGCGCATTCTGGCGGCGATATCTACCGGCGCAGTGTTCATGGGGGCCAACACCTACATCGGCAATGCACCCAACTTCATGGTCCGCGCGATCGCCGAGGAGAACGGCGTGAAGATGCCATCGTTCTTCGGCTACATGCTGTACAGCGTGGGGATATTGGTTCCGCTGTTTGTTCTGGTGTCGGTGGTGTTCTTTAACTAGGTGCGTGGTACGATGCCTCTAACTCCTCTCGCCCAACAGCTCCGTGCCATCGAAGCGCCGCTGGGCCCGGTGCTCGTCGTCGCCGGTCCCGGCGCCGGCAAGACATTCTGCCTCACCTCGCGCATCCAGCATCTCGTCGATCAGGGGTTCGATCCACACCGCATCTGCGCCGTCACATTCACCAACCGCGCCGCCGAAGAGATCGCGTCGCGTCTCACGCATGACGTGCAGCGTGGCACTATCCACGCCTTCTGTCTCGCGCTGCTGCGTGAATTCCCCGAGCAAGCCGGTTTGAAAAAGGGATTTGGCGTCGCGGACGAGCAGTATCAGGATGTGATCTTGCACCGGCTGCGCGTTCCGGCGGAGCGACGCGGTGGCACGCTGAATCGGTTTGGCCGACACCGGCTGCAGCAATATCAGCTCGCACCCGACGAGGCGCGGCTGTATCGCGAGTATGGCGCCTGGCTCGGGCACCGCAACATGGTGGACTTCGATGATCTGATCGTCAAAGCGGAGCATCTGCTCCGTACCAACGGCGAGCTCGCCGATACGATCGCCGCCCGGTGGGATTACCTGCTGGTCGACGAGTTTCAGGACGTCAACGCAGTCCAGTACGACCTGTTGAAGCGTCTCGCGGCGCACCACGGGAACTTGTTCGTCGTCGGCGACGACGAGCAATCGATCTTCGCGTGGACCGGCGCCGATCCGTACGTGCTGGAGCGTTTCCGCCGCGACTACGACGTCGAACCGATCATTCTCGACAAGAACTGGCGCTGCTCGCGCCAAATCTTTGAAACGGCGCGACGCGTGCTCGCCTCGAATCCGCGGCTGTTTCAGAAGCAGCTCACGGCCGACGCCGACTCGGCGCACGAAGTCGACGTCCAGACCTTCCGCGATGAACACCACGAAGCGACGTGGCTGATCGCCGACCTGCTCGCCGATCCCGATCCGCACGCCGCGATTCTCTACCGCAAGCACCGGCTCGGCGAGTACCTGGAAGGACGGCTGCTGCGCGCGGGCATTCCCTGCCGGCTCGCGCGCGGTCGCTCGCTGATCGAGGATGCCGTCATCGGCTATTGTGTAGCGGCGCTGCGCATCGTGCGCATGCCGGACGACGCCGGCGCCCTCCACGCGTTCGCCCGGATCGTGCTGTCGGAGCATTTCCTCCAGGAGGTCGAAGCAGCCCTGGAGGAGACGGAGCCATTCCTGACCTCTTTGCGCCGACTCGCCGCACGCCGCCCCCGCGAGGACCCCGACACCAAGAAGCTGTGGCGGCTCATCTATCAGGTTGAAAACCTGCGCGCCCTGCCGCGCGCGCACACCACGCTGCCCACCGTGATCGAGGAAATCCTGTCGCAAACGGTCGGACCCTATCGCAACAAGCTCGAGGAGCGGCACGACGAGCTCACCGATCCCGTGACGTGGCCCGATGCCGTAAAGCTTGCCGAAGAGCTTCAGGTCGACAGCACGACCATTCCGCCCGGTGTCATGCTCCTCAGGGCCCGTATGCAGGGCCGGGACGCGTTGACGGTCTTCAAAGCCTTGCAGCTCATGCATGCTCGCGATCTCGATACCACACTGCCGCGCTACGTCACGTTTGACTTCGAGACGACCGACAACGAGGTCGAGACGTGCGGCGTTGTCGAGATCGGGGCGGCGCGCGTTGTGAACGGCTCCATCGTGGACCGCTTCCACACGCTGGTGAATCCCTATCGTGCGATTTCGCCACGCGCGACGCAGATCCATGGCTACACCGATGCCGACGTCGCCGGCGCACCGACATTCCACGAGGTGTTCCCCCAATTCCGCGCGTTCGTGGGCGACGATGTGTTGATCGCGCACAACGGCCAGCGCTTCGACATTCCGGTGCTGCGCCGTCTCGCCCAGGACCAGCCGGGCGTCGAGACGCTCACGTTCTACGACACGTTGCTCCTGGCGCGCTCGCTGTCGCGCGAGAGCGCGTCCCAGGGAGACGTCGCGCACCGTCTCGGCATCGACTGTGGACGAGCGCATCATGCGCTCGACGACGCGGTAACGTTGGCGCACGTCTATCGGGAGCTCGAGAAGCAGCGCGTGGCGAGAGCTCGCAAGGCCGTACGAGCCGATTTGCTCGATTATTTGTCGGTGGCCCTCGCGTTGGAGCAGGGAGCAGTGAGCGGGGAGCGGAAAACCCTGTTCGATATCGGGCGATTCCGCGCGCTCGGGCCGTACAGCGACGCGCTCGAGTTCTACGCGGCCACTCGCACCCCTGACATGCCCGCGCTTGACCAGATCATCGAACGGCTCGGCGGGCACAAGCTCATGGGCCGGCTGCGGGCGCAGCGCGATCCCACGCAGCGCTACGCGTCTGCGGTGGCACGCCTCCGCGCGTTGGTGGATGAGAAGGGGTCACTTGGAGACAGCATCGATGCGCTGCTCGAGCGTGTCGCCCTCTCAGCCTCCGAGGAGGCGGGACCGGCGCGAGCGCACAGCCGCGTCAATCTCCTCACGCTCCACTCGACCAAGGG
>DATFEG010000135.1:0-10215 GCA_035251445.1 Gemmatimonadales bacterium
GGACGCGACGTTTCTTTTTCATCGAGCAGCTGGCGTTTGACGCGCGCGATCGCCCGATCCAGCGCGGAACGCAGATCCGCCGCGGACGACTTCGCCACGTGCAGGCGACCCCGGGGCGTGTGAACTTCGATCTCCACTTCCGCCTCGCCGTGATCCTCACTGAAGGTCACCTGTGCATGGTGCGGGCGCCGCGCGAGCTTGGCCACCTTCTCGACCAGCTCGCGCGCGTGCGCGCGCAGCTCATCGTCGATCTCGGTATGACGGGCGGTGATGGTTACCCGCATCTCCTCAATCCTTTCGTTGCCGTTCGTCCATGGTCCGCTGCAGATGTGCCAGGGTGGCCTGTGCCGCCGCATCCCACGACAGCCCTTCCGCAAACTGGCGCGCCGCCCGCCCCAGTCGTTCCACCAACGCGGGCTCCGACGCGAGTGCCACCATGCGATCGGCGAGCGCGCGCCAATCACCATGGGGCACGAGATAGCCCGTCATCCCCTGTCGCACCGATTCCCGCAACCCCGGACTGTCCGAGGCCAGTGCGGGCGTGCCGGACGCGGCCGCTTCGACGTTGGTGATGCCCCACCCTTCCTTGGGACTGGGGAACACCACCGCCCACGCGCGCCGCAGCAACATGCGCTTTTCCTCTTCCGCCACGAATCCGCGGAACCGCACGGCGTCGCCGAGGCCCAGATCCCGCGCCACGCGCTCGAGACGCGGTCGATCGTCACCTTGACCGCAAATGTCGAGGGACAGGTCCGGCCGAACCTGGCGCGCCGCGGCAATCCCCCGCAGAGCGTACTCCACTCCTTTATAACGCTTCAATCGGCCTAGGTACAAGAACGTGGGGCGTGTAGCGCGTGGCGTGGCCGGGTCGGGTCGATAGAGCTGCGAATCTACGCCCGGATGAATGACCACGATCCGTTCTGCCGGAATGCCGCGCCGGACCAGGTCGTCCCGCGTGCTCTCGGAAATCGCATGGAATCCGGCGCGCCGGTAGATCCAGGGAATCGGGAACTCGGAGCCCCAGACCACGGTAGCGAGCGGCATACTGGCTTCGGTGAACGCAGTCGTCCCAAACAGGTGCGGTACGATCGCCACAAGGGGCAACGACGTCAGAGTCGGCAGATAGAGGGGTACCTTGTTAATGTCTTCGACGACAACGTCGTACGTCTTCTCCCGCAGTGCCTCCCGCACCGTGCCGCGCGCCCGCAACGCGAAGCTGTGCCGTCCTCCTACTCGTCTGACGTTGATCCCATCCACGACGGCTCGCGGCGCGCAGCCCGGCCAGCCGCTCGCGATGAGATCCAGCTCATGGGTCCCGCCCCAGGACGCGATGCGCCCGAAGAGCTCGTGCAGGTGAATCTCGGCGCCGCCCGCGTGTGGATTCTGCCGGTCGTTCCAGTTGACGAGCAGGATCCTCACAGCGCGCCGGTCTCGCGCGCGACCGCATCGAGAACGCCGTTAATGAAGGCCGGCGCGCGGGACCCGGCAAACCAGTGCGCGAGTTTCACTGCTTCGTCGATGACAACCCGTGACGGCGTGGCGGCCTCGTCCAACTCGGCGAGCGCGAGTCGGAGAATATTCCGCTCCACGACGCCTACGCGCTCCAGCCGCCAATGCTCGGCCGCCTCCTTGATGCGCCGGTCGAACTCGGGCCGCCCCGCGATGGCTTTGGCGGCGAGGTCTGCGCCGCGGTCATACCCTCTCGGCGCGCGGCCGTAGATCCCCGCCACGCGCGCGATGACCGCCTCGATCGAGGGTTCACCGGAAAGCTCCCACGCATAGAGTACCTGGAGGGCGCGGGCCCGCGCCTTAGTCTCGGGGCGCTGCACCGAGCTTCTCCAGCGCGTCCGCGGTCTCGAGGGCCGCCTGCGCCGCCTCGGCCCCTTTCCCGACGCGCGCCAACGCCTGAGTCTCGGTCTCCGTGGTCAGTATCCCGAACCCGACGGCGATGCGATGGGCCAGCGCCACGTTGCCCAGACCGCGCGCCGCCTCGCCCGCCACGTACTCGAAATGCGGCGTCTCGCCGCGAATCACGCAGCCGAGCGCTACGATGGCGTCATAGCGCTCGCTCGCAGCCGCGGCTTCCGCGACGACGGGAAGCTCGAACGCGCCGGGGACCCACGTCACGTCGACATTGCTGTCGGCGACGCCGCCCTGACGCAACGCCTTGCGCGCGGCATCGAGCAGCTGGTTCGTGATCGATCCGTGAAAGCGACTGACGACAATCGCCACGCGCCGCGGGCGGGTGGACGTGCGCGCGGCGGGCGGTGGACGGTGTGGCACGCTCAGTGAGTGAGAAAGTGGCCGAGCTTGTCCCGCTTGACGTCGAGATAGGCGCGATTCTCGTCGGACGGCGCCGGCACGATCGGCAGCCGCTCGACGATCTCGAGCCCGTATCCCTCCAGGCCCACCAGCTTCATCGGGTTGTTGGTCAACACCCGGATCGACGAGAGTCCCTGATCGAGCAGAATCTGCGCGCCGATTCCGTAGTTTCGGAGATCCGGCTTGAAGCCGAGCTTTTCGTTGGCTTCGACGGTGTCGTGCCCCTCGTCCTGGAGCTCGTACGCCTTGAGCTTGTTGAGGAGCCCGATCCCCCGTCCTTCCTGGTCGAGATACACGACGACGCCGGCGCCTTCCTGCGCGATCATGCGCAACGCGCTGTGCAGCTGCCAGCCACAATCGCACCGCGCCGAGCCGAACACATCGCCGGTGAGACACTTGGAGTGCATGCGGACCAGAATGCGTTGTTTGCCGGCGACGTCGCCGTAGACCAGCGCGATGTGCTCGGCGTCATCCACGTCGTTGCGGTATCCGACGATGCGGAATTCACCGAACGGCGTCGGTAACCGCGCCTGAGCCACCCGGTGCACGAGGCGCTCGTGCTTGAGACGGTACGCCACGAGCTGCGCCACGGTGATGAACGTCAAATGGTGCTGCCTGGCGAAATTCTCGAGATCGGGCCGGCGCGCCATCGAGCCGTCGGAATTGAGGATCTCGCAGATCACGCCGGCCGGATACAGCCCGGCGAGCCGGGCGAGATCGATGCTCCCCTCGGTCTGCCCGACCCGCTGGAGCACGCCACCGGGACGCGCGCGCAGCGGAAAGACGTGTCCGGGGCGGCGCAGATCGCTCGGGACCGTGGAGGGATCGATCGCCACGCGGATCGTGGCAGCGCGGTCGGCAGCGGAGATCCCCGTGGTCACGCCGAAGCGCGCCGCGGCGTCGATGCTGACCGTGAAGGCGGTCTCGTGCGATTCGCTGTTGTGCTCGGTCATCTGCGGGAGACCGAGCGCGTCGCACCGCTCCGGGGTGAGCGGCATGCAGATCAGGCCTCGGGCATGCGTCGCCATGAAGTTGATCATCGCGGGGCTCACCTTTTCGGCCGCCCCGATCAGATCACCCTCGTTTTCGCGACGTTCGTCATCCGCGACGATGACGAGCTTGCCCGCGCGAATATCGGCGATTGCCTGTTCTACCGCACTGAACGGCATAGCTGCCTCACGTATTTCCCAAGCACGTCAGCTTCGACGTGCACCCGGTCACCTTGTGTCAACGTCCCCAATGTTGTGTGCTCGCGCGTGAACGGCACGAGCGACACCTGCACAAAACCAGACGGCGTCAAGTCGTTCACCGTCAAGCTGACCCCGTCGAGCGTAATCGAACCGTGCAACACCGTGGTCTCTACGACCGTCTGCGGCACGCGGATATCCACGAGCAATGCATCGTCGGCCTCCGCCACTCGCTCCACCGTCCCGACGCCGTCCACGTGCCCCTGGACGATGTGGCCGCCCATCAAATCGGCCGCGCGTACCGCTCGCTCGAGATTGACGGTACCGCCCTTCTGCCACTCGCCGATGAGCGTGCGTCCGAGCGTCGTCCGCACCGCGTGGACCGTAAACGAGCCCTTCGTGACCTTCTCGACGGTGAGGCACGCACCGTTGATCGCGATGCTCTCACCCTTCTTCAAACCTCGATACGGGGCACGGATGCGCAGTACCCGTCCCCCGTCCCCCTTCCCGCTTCCCCCGTTGGGGGAAATGGACTCGATCCGTCCCACCGCGCTTACGATTCCGGTAAACATAGCCGTCGATCCAAGACCAATAATGTATCAGAGCCGAGAGCACGTCGCTCCACGACGGCCCAGCGCGGCGCTTCGGTAAGCGCGAACGCTGGAACCCCTGGGAAGGCGGGCACTGCGCCTTCGCCCAGCCACACCGGCGCCTGGATCCAGTACAGCCTATCGACGAGCCCCTCGACGAGCAGTTTGGCCCCGAGCGCGCCGCCCCCTTCACATAACAAGGACTGGATCCCGGCGAGCCGCAGCTGGGCGAACCCTTGCGCCACCGTTTCCGGCCGGAAGACGCGCACGCCATTGCCTTCCAGCACCGAAACGTTCGCCGCGGGCGCCTGGGGGGAGGCGACGATCCACGTCGGTATTTCGCGCGCCGTTTGCACGAGCGAGACACCGAGGTTGAGCATCGCCCGCCGGTCGAACACGACGCGGACGGGCGGCCGACGCGGCGTCACGCCGCCGCGGGCCGTCAGCTGCGGATTATCGGTGAGCGCGGTGGTGCCGCCGACGGCAATCGCGTCGAACCCGGCGCGCAGCCAGTGGACATACTCGCGCGCCTCGGGCCCCGAAATCCACCGCGAGCTGCCACCGGCGTCCGCGATGCGTCCATCGATCGACGTCGCCAGTTTGAGGGCGACGAAGGGGCGGTCCGTCTGCAGGCGGGTCGAGAGGAAGGCCGCGTTCTGCCCCGCGGCCTCTTCGGCGAGCAGGCCGATGTGTGTCTCGATGCCGGCCCGCTTGAGCAATTCCACGCCGCCACGCGCATCAAGATCGGGATCCCGCACTGCGGCCACGACGCGGCGGACGCCGGCGTTGCGGATCGCGTCGGTACACGGGGGTGTCTTGCCGTGATGCGCGCAGGGCTCGAGGTTGACGACGAGTGTCGCGCCCCGCGCTTTGTCCCCCGCGCTGGTGAGCGCGTGGACCTCGGCGTGCGGACCGCCGAACACCGCATGCCATCCTTCTGCTACGACTTCGTCTCCACGCAACAGCACCGCGCCGACCAGCGGGTTGGGAGACACGTGGCCCCATCCCCGCCACGCCAGCTCCAGCGCGCGGCGCATCGCGGCGGCTTCCCGCTCGCTATCTCTCTTCAAAGCGGACAGTGGTTGCCTGCGAGGTGTTGCTGGCGGCGCGAATTTCGCCGATGACCCACGCCTCCACCTTCGCCCGCTCCGCTGCGCGCATCGCGGCTTCCACGTCGTCGCGCGCAACGACGGCGATCAGTCCGATGCCGAGATTGAACACGCGCCGCATCTCGTCGCGCGTGACCTGGCCGCCGCGCATCAGGACGCGAAACAGCGGCAGCCAGGGCCAGCTGCCCGCTTTGACGAGCGCTTCCGTGCCCGCAGGCAAGACCCGGCTCAGGTTCCCCGGAATCCCCCCGCCCGTGATGTGCGCCAGTGCATGGACGCGCGACAGCACCGGGGTCAGCGCCGCCGCGTAACTGCGATGGACCGCAAGTAGCACTTCCGCCACGCTGCGGCCGGTCTCGGGAAACGGGTCATCAATGCGGAGTTTCATCCACTCGAAGACGATCTTGCGCGCGAGGGTGTAGCCGTTGGTATGGAGACCGGTGGACGCATAGCCGATCAATTGATCGCCGGCTGTCACACGATCCCCATGAATCGCTTGATCCTCCTCCACCACCCCCACGATCGAGCCGGCCAGATCGTAGTGTCCCGGCGCATAGAGATCGGGGAGCTGCGCCGTTTCCCCTCCGGCGAGCGTCATGTCGTGCGCGCGGCAGGCGCGCGCGACACCCTCGACAATCTGCGCGGCCGTTTCCGGGACCAGATTGCCCGTCGCGATGTAATCGAGAAAGGCGAGCGGCGTCGCGCCATGCACCAGGATGTCGTTGACGCAGTGATTGACGAGATCCTCACCCACCGTGTCGTGCACGTTGGCGGCTGCGGCCACGAGGACCTTGGTTCCCACACCGTCCGTCGACATCACGAGCAGGGGCTGCTTGACATCTTCCGGAACGCGCACCATGCCACCGAAGCCCCCGACGTTGCCCCGCGCGAGCGGCGTGCGGGTGGTGCGGACCAGCTCGGCGATGCGGCGTTTCGCTTCTTCGGCCGTATCGAGACTCACCCCGGCATCGGCATAGCGGTCCTGCGTCGGGGAGCTCACGCCTCCTCCCCGTCCAGCGAAAAATGAACGAGGTCGCGGAATGCTTTTACCCGTCCCCGCACCTCCTGGAGCGTCACGGTTTCCAGCCGTTGCACGCCGAACGCTTCCACGGCGAGTGATCCCATGGCGGACCCGTACACCATGGCGCGCCGCAGGTTGGGGAACGCGAGGTCGCTGGTGCGCGCGGCGTGCGCCATGAAGCCGCCGGCGAACGCGTCGCCGGCGCCCGTCGGATCAAATACCTCTTGGAGTGGATAGGCCGGCACTTTGAAAATGGTCTCGGGATCGACGAGCAGCGCTCCGTGATCGCCCTGTTTGATCACCACCATCTTGGGGCCGCGGCCGAGAATCCAGTGCGCCGCGCGGTAGATGTTCCAGTCGCCCGACAGCTCCCGGGCTTCCGAATCGTTCACCATCAGAATGTCGATGTGGCGGAGCAGCTCGAGCAGGACGTCCTTCTTCCCCTGGATCCAGTAGTTCATGGTGTCGCAGGCGACGAGGGTGGGATCTTTCACCTGGTCGAGGACGCTGAGCTGCAGCTCGGGGTCGATGTTGCCGAGGAAGACGTACTTCGCATTCCGGAACTTCTCGGGAATGCGCGGCCGGAACTCGGCAAACACACCCAGGCGTGTCTCAAGCGTTTCGCGGCTGTTCAGATCGTAGGAGTAGCGGGCTTTCCAGCGAAACGACTCGCCTTTTTGCCGCTCTACGCCAGCCAGATCGACGCCGCGCTTCGCGAGCGCGATGAGATGCGACTCGGGGAAATCGCCGCCGACGACACCGACGACTTGGACGGGGTGAAGCACTGCGCCCGCCATCGCGAAGAACACCGCGGCACCGCCGAGGGTGTCGGCGGTCTCGCCGAACGGCGTGATCACGGAGTCGAGCGCAATGGAGCCGACCACCAGCAGACCCACGCTACATCCGTTCCGGGGCGCGAATCCCCAAAAGAGTGAGACCGTTCGCCAGCACCTGCCGCACCGCGCGCGCCAGCACGAGCCGCGCCGCCTCCTCCGGCTCACCCAGCACGCGGTACTTGTGATACCATGCGTGCGCGATCCGGGCCAGTCCCTCGAGATAACCCGTGAGCCGGTGGGGTTCGCGCGCGGCCGCCGCACTCCCGACCACCGTCGGGAAGTCGGCCAGCTCCTTGATCAGCTCGGCCTCTTCGGGCTGTGTCAACACGCCGAGGTCGACGCCCTCGGCGCGCACACTCGCGGAGTCCCGGCCCGCGACGCGAAAGATCCCCGTCATCCGCGCGTGCGCCATTTGCACGTAGAACACCGGATTCTCGTCAGTCTGGCTCTTGGCGAGGTCGACGTCGAATACGAAGTGCGTCTCACCGCGGCGCATCAGATAGAAGTAACGGACGGCGTCGCGCCCTACCTCTTCCACCAGCTCCCGCACCGTCATGTAGCTCCCGGCCCGTTTGGAGAGTTTGACCTCTTCCCCCCGACGCATGACGGTGACCATCTGGTGCAGCACGTATTCGGGATAGCCTGGCGGAATCTCCATCTCCAGCGCCTGCAAACCGATCCGCACCCGCGCCATGGTCCCGTGATGATCGGCACCCTGCACGTTGATCGCGTGCCGGAAGCCACGCTCCCACTTCGTCACGTGATAGGCGACGTCCGGCAGGAAATAGGTGTAGTCGCTGCCTTTCTCGGCGCTCTTGCGCATGACGCGATCTTTGTCGTCGCCGAAATCCGTCGTTTTGAGCCAGAGCGCCCCGTCCTGCTCGTAGGTGTGCCCTGCGGCCACGAGCCGGCGCATCGTCTCGTCCACCTTGCCATCCGTGTAGAGCGAGGATTCGAGGAAGTAGACGTCGAACTTCACGCCGAACGCCTGAAGGTCGCGGTCCTGCTCGGCGCGGAGCACACCCACGGCAAACCGGCGCACGGCATCCAGGTCGCCACCCTCAGGATCACTCGGGTTCTCCACGGCGTAGCGTTCCGCGATCTCACGGATGTAGTCGCCCTGATAACCCTGCTCGGGGATTTCGGCGGGAAGGCCGCGCGCCTGGCGCACGCGCGCCTGGACGCTGCGCGCCAAATTCATGATTTGTCCGCCCGCGTCGTTGTAGTAAAACTCGCGGGTCACTTTCCAGCCGGTCCACTCGAGCAATGCGGCGATCGCGTCGCCGAGAGCCGCCTGGCGGCCGTGTCCGACGTGGAGCGGACCGGTGGGATTGGCCGAGACGAATTCGACGTTGATCGGCGCCCCACGGCCCCCGTCGCTCTTTCCGTAATCAGGGCCCGCCGCCAGGATCGCAGGCAGTGCGCTGACGACCTGGGCGTCCGCGAGGAAGAAATTGACGAATCCGGGCCCCGCGATTTCGATTTTCCGCACGAGGCCGGATGGCAGCTCGAGGTTGGCGACCAGGCGCTCGGCGATCGCGCGGGGCTTCTCGCCCAGCGTCTTCGCCAGCGCGAGCGCGAGATTGGTCGCGAGATCACCGTGCGTCGCGTCACGCGGCCGCTCGAGCGCGACCTCGACGTTGGGCGCGCCCAGACGTGACGCCGCCTGGACCAGCGCCGCGCGGATAGCGTCCAATGCCTTCACTTGTCGGAGCTGGAGTCTTTCTTCTTCGCCGCGGCAGGGGCGGACGCCGCCTTGTCGGACTTCTCCATCTTCTCCGTCTTCTCAGCCTTCTCCGGCGCTTGCTGCTTCGTCTTGTAGTCGGTGTGATAAAAGCCGGAGCCCTTGAAGACTATGCCCGTGCCACCCGAGATCTGCCGCTCCGCCCGCTTGCCGCACACGGGGCATTTGGCGTGGCGTTGGCTGATGATGCGGGAGAACGTTCTTTCAAACAGGTGGCCGTTCGCGCACTTGTATTCGTAGGTCGGCATCTAGCCTTGCTCGTCCGCGCCTTTTCGGACGAACTGCAGCGCTCCCGACGGACAGCGCATCACCTGCGCGGCTACGACATCGGGCGGCTGCAGCTCCGGCCGAATCCAGCGCTTGCGCTTGATATCGAATACGTCCGGCAGGCCCATCACGCAGACCCCCGAGTGAATGCACACGTCGGGGTCGAACGTGACCGTGATTTCATCGGCCTCATAGGTTTGGCGGCGTCCCGGCATCGAATAGCCTCAGTGACGTTTGAAATACTGCACGGCGCGCTCGTGCTGCACGGCAGCTGCGCGGCTCGAGAACGTGCCCAGATTGCGGCGCTTACCCGTACGCGGATCCTTCTTTCTCGAGTACAGCCGGTATTTGCCGGACGGCAGTTTACGAATCATGCCTAGAAGATGAACGCTACCGCGGTAAGGACCCCGGCCGCAAGAAAGGACTTGAGGTACACCGCCCGCGCCCGTCGTCTGATACGCGCGCGCTCGGCGTCGTCACCGATCCTCTCCGCGCCTGAATCCATGTCGCGCTGACCGCGCGCGGCCAGTCGCACTCATGTCTTGTCGCGCGCCTGGAAGTATCCCAAAGCGGCCAGGAACAGCGGGACAAAAAGCGCCAATCGCCAGCGGGGCGATGCCGCACCGGCGATCAGCAAGACCGCGGCGATGATGCTGATTCCACCTGCAGCCAGGCCGAAGCGCAGTCGCCGCCTGCGCTCACGCGGTCCGATGTTGGCGACGCGAGCCTGCAGCGGGAGCTCAGGGCGTCTGCGTAGACGCCCCCGGAGGGGGTGGGGGGCGCTTTACGGAGGAGGAACGTTTGATCGAGAACAAACCGCGAATGACCGTGGCGGCACCGACAGCATCAAACAGCACGCTGAGTACGGTGAAGTCCCCCAGAAATACGGAACTCCCGCGCACCAAACCAATCGCGATGATGATCGCGCCCAAACCCACGTACCACACGGCGACTCCTGGTTCGACCGACCACCAATCTACCCGTCCTCACTCCCAGGGCTAGAAAGGACTAATGCTGTCTGGATTGTCCTTCTGCGGAGTTCCGGGTATTAGCGGAGAAGTGTTTGCGACCCCCAGACCAACGAACATATGGAGCTCGATATGCGCATGTTGAGGAAGCTGATGGCCACCGTCTCCGCA
>DATFEG010000046.1:0-4830 GCA_035251445.1 Gemmatimonadales bacterium
GAAGGCGATGACGTCGGCCAGTGTGCGGGACTTCACGTTGGGCGGCATGGTGGCGAGGTACGCGTTGAGATCGGCCTTGAACTCGTATTGCAGCACGTCCCGTTCAGCCGTCCCCAGTTGCCCTGCCGTCTCGATCGGCGCAGGATCCACAACCTCGGCGCCCTGCGCCTTGAGCGTCGCAACCGCCTGCTCCAGCACATTGTCCACGATCGGGTTATTGCCGGTCCGCGCCTGGACGCCGATCCGCGCGCCCTTGAGGCCCCCGAGGCCCCCCCCCGCCGGATCGAGAAATGTCGTGTAATCCGTCGCGATGTGACTCTCCGCGTCCCGCGTTGCCGGATCGCGGGGATCGACACCCGCAAGGACCGTGAGCAGCGCAGCGGCGTCCGCAACGGTGCGGCACATCGGCCCCGCGGTGTCCTGACTGTGCGCGATCGGGATGATGCCTGCGCGACTCACCAGGCCGACTGTCGGCTTGATGCCTACGATACCGCACGCGTTCGCCGGGCTGATGATCGACCCGTCGGTCTCCGTGCCCACAGCCACGGCGCAGAGATTGGCACTCGCGGCCACTGCCGATCCCGAGCTCGAGCCCGACGGCGTCCGATCCAGGACGTACGGGTTCCGGCACTGCCGCCCGCGCGCGCTCCATCCGCTCGAGGAGCGGTTCGAACGAAAGTTGGCCCATTCGGAGAGGTTTGCCTTCGCGATGATGACGGCGCCCGCAGCGCGCAGCCGTTCGACGATAAACGCATCACGCACGGCAATATTGCCCTCGAGGGCGAGCGAGCCGGCCGTCGTCTGCATCCGATCGTGCGTGTCGATGTTGTCCTTGATGATGACGGGGATCCCGTGGAGCGGCCCGCGCAGCCTCCCGCTCTTGCGCTCCGCGTCCATCGCCTCCGCAATTGACAACGCCTCGGGATTGATCTCGAGAATAGCCCGCAGCGTTGGCCCCTTGCGGTCGAGCGCCGCGATGCGGTCGAGGTATGCTCGCGCAACGCCCCGCGCGGACAGGCGACCGGCCTTCATACCGTCCTGCAGCTGTGCGAGTGTCGTTTCCTCGAGCGCGAATGCCTGCTGCGCGTGCGGCGCAGCCTCAGCCCTGGGAAACAACGCTCCTACCGCTGCGAGCGACGTGAGCTGCGCGAATTCGCGGCGCGACAGGGGTGTCATCTTCCGGGCCGCCTTTCGATGCCGAGGTCG
Source organism: Gemmatimonadales bacterium (assembly GCA_035251445.1). GTDB lineage: Bacteria > Gemmatimonadota > Gemmatimonadetes > Gemmatimonadales > GWC2-71-9 > 20CM-2-65-7. The sequence goes on from DATFEG010000046.1 coordinate 1,207, forward strand.
CGCCACATCGCGTCCACCCTGGCCTTGGTTTCCGGATCCATCTCGATTCGCTTCGGCCACTCGCGCGTAAACCCTTCCTCCTTCCATTTACGCGTGGCATCGATGCCCATCTTCGAGCCGTACGTAAACCCGCGGCTCGAGTGATCGAGCACGTCGATCGGCCCCATGGTGAAGCGCACGTCCCGCTCGGGATCGATGTGATTCAGCGCGACCCACCACGCTTCCTTCGGATTGCGCACGTTGACGTCCTTATCCACGACCACGATCACCTTTGCGAGCGACATCAACCCCTGCCCCCACAATCCGTTCATCACCTTGTACGCCTGGCCGGGATACTGCTTGTCGATACTCACGAACACGAGATTGTGAAAAATCCCCTCGGCCGGCATGTGCAGATCGACGATCTCGGGGATCGTAAGCCGTAGGAGCGGCAGGAAGATGCGCTCGGTCGCGTGACCCAGATAGTAATCCTCCATGGGCGGGCGGCCCACGATCGTGTGCGGCCAGATCGGTTTGTCGCGGAACGTCACTGCCGTTACGTGCACCTTCGGATAGTAGTCGGCGAGCGAGTAGAAGCCGGTATGATCGCCGAACGGTCCCTCGAGCACGAGGTCTTCGCGCGGATCGATGTGCCCTTCGATGACAATCTCCGCTTCGGCAGGTACTCCCAGGTCCGACGTGGTGGCCTTCGCGAGACGCACGGGCTCTCCGCGCAGGAACCCGGCGAACAGAAACTCGTCAATCGTCGGCGGCAGCGGCGCCGAAGCGGCGTAGATACTCGCGGGGTCGCCTCCCAGCGCGATCGCGACGGGCATCGTCTCGCCTCGCTGTGCCATCGCGCGCCAGTGCGCCGCGCCGACTTTGTGTCGCTGCCAGTGCATCGCGAGCGTGTTCTTGCTCAGCATCTGCACCCGATACATCCCCACGTTTCTGACTCCCGACTCCCGATCCTTCGTAATGACACCGCCGAGCGTGATGTATGGCCCGCCGTCCTCGGGCCAGCAGATCGGCACCGGAAACTGCGTGAGGTCAACGTCGGCACCTTTGATCACCGTTTCCTGGCAGGCGGCGCGGCCCCCCCCCACCGTCTTGGGCGGGAACTTGGCGACCTCGGCGAGCCGTGGCAGCATCGCGAGCTTGCCGAGCAATCCTTCCGGCACCTTGATCGCAAGCAGCTCCGCGATGCGCGCGCCCACCTCGTCGAGGCACTCCACGCCGAGCGCAAGCGACATGCGGCGCTCCGAGCCGAACAGATTCACCGCGACCGGATATCGTGACCGAGGACCGCCGCCACTGCGCAGCGTGGGCTGAGTGAACAGCAGCGCCGGACCGCCGCCGGGTGACTTCATGCAGCGGTCGGCGATTTCGGTGATCTCCTTGTCCACTGAGACCGGCCGCTCGATGCGCACGAGATCGCCCGCCTTGTCGATCGCGTCGACGAACTCCCGCAGGTTATCGAGTGCCATGGTGGACGGTGCAGATCCCGCCGGTCAGCCGCTCGAAGCCCACGCGCGAGAATCCCGCCGCCACGAGTCTCTGCGACAGTGCCTCCGGTTCGGGGAACCCCAGCACCGACTCTGGCAGGTAGGTATAGGCATCTCTATGTTTCGACACCAGCCGGCCGATGGCCGGCAGAACGCGGCGGAAGTAAAAGAGATACACGGCCCGCAGCGGCGCAAAGCGGGGCGTGGCGAACTCGAGAATCACCAGGCGCGCGCCCGGCTTCAGGACGCGCGCTGCTTCATGCAGGCCGGCGTCGAGATCGGCGAGATTGCGGACACCAAATCCAACGAGCGCGCCGTCGAAGCGGGCTGTGGGAAACGGCAGCTCGAGCGCGTCGGCGGCGACGGGTGACGTGCGGGGCGCTTTGTGACGGCCGCGCTTGAGCATCGGGACGACGAAATCGGCGCCGACAACTCGGCCACGAAACCCGTCGCGACCGGCAAGCTCCGCGGCGAGGTCGAGGGTGCCGGCGCACAGATCCAGATAGGTGCCCTCCGGTTTCGCCTCCCAGCCGAGCCTGGCGACGGCGGCTCGGCGCCAGGATCGATCCACGTTGAGACTCAGGAGATGATTGAGGAAATCGTAGCGCGGCGCGATTGCAGTGAACATGCCACGCACGTAGGCTGAGGAACGAGCCATAGGCGCCAAAGATAGACCGGACCACCTGAGCGACGCCAGCGATCAGCAGGTCGTCGCATGGGCCAACCAAGGACACGACGCCGCGTTTCGCGAGCTGGTGCGCCGTTACGAGCGCCCGGTATTCTCGCTGCTTTACCGGATGGTGCGCGATCGCGCGCTCGCCGAAGACCTCGCCCAGGAAACGTTCATCAAGGTCCTGAACGGCATCAAGTCGTATCGCCCCGAATTCAAATTCTCTTCGTGGATTTTCAAGATCGCGAACAACGCGGCGATCGATCACCTGCGGCGCAAGAGTATCGATACGCTGTCGCTCGATGGCTCGCCGAACGCCGAGACGCCCGAGCAGATGCGTGCGACGTCGCTCCAGCTCGGCGATCGGACCGAGAGCCCGCTCGACGAGGTCGAGAATCGGGAGCTGGGCACCGCGATCGAGCGGGCCATTGGCATGCTTCGTCCCGAGTACCGGTCATGCATTTTGCTACGGCATGTGGAAGGCTATTCGTATGAGGAGATCGCGGACACGCTGGAGCTGCCCCTCGGGACGGTCAAAACTTATATCCACCGGGCACGTAATGAATTACGGGTGTACCTGGAAGATCGCCGGGACTGAAACCAAGCCTTTTACCAGACCGTAGGACAGCCAATGACTGTCATCTCTATGCATCTCACTACCGACGAAATCGAGCTCTGGGCGCAAGGCTTACTCCCCGCCGCCCGGGCCATGCATCTCGCTGATTGCTCACTGTGCCGCGTCGAAGCGGAGCGCGAGCGCAAGGTTATCCTCGAGCTGGTTCAACTCACCAAGTTTGCGCCGCAAGCCGGATTTGCCGATCGGGTGATGGCGCAGGTGAAGGTGCCGACGCCTTCGGATAGCTGGAAGATCTAAAGGCGGAAAAGCCGGGGAAACGGCGCGGTGGGTGGGATCTCACTCACCGCGCCGTCTTTTCTTGGGGTTTCTCCCCACATAGGCGGTCAAGTCGGCCGCGAGCGACGCCCGTCGTCGACCACGAGAGTTGCACAGTTCGCGCAACGATTCAGCGCTTGCGACCCGATTCCGGCGGGCGCTCGGGCGTGATCAAGGATGGACCACCAGTACGGCTCGCAGCCCGTCCGCCCCCGACGAGGCGAACCGCTCGTTGCTGCCCCAGCCGCCGGCGCCGCCCAGGCCCGCCACGCCGAGAGTAATGACGTTCCCCGCGAGATCGCCGGCGCTCAGGTTCGTCGCGCTCGTAGCGTCCACGACGACCCCGATCGTCGGCCCGCCGGCGCCGCCGCCGCCCGCCCCCCCACCGCCCCCAACGCCGCCACTGCCTCCGGATCCACCCAAGGTCCCGTTGGCGGCCACCCTGGCGCCGTCGTTCCCGTAACCGCTATTGCCGCCGGGTCTCCCGTTCCCCCCCGGGCCGCCGTTGCCGCCGTTGCCCGTCACGATGACGTTGTCCGTAATGATGTGCCCGGTGCTCTGTCCCGTGACGAGAATCC
>DATFEG010000061.1:0-48114 GCA_035251445.1 Gemmatimonadales bacterium
CCCCACCCGCACCCACGTCCGCACTCCACCCGCACCGCATTACGTCCTGGGGGCCGCGGGCTTGGCTGCATAGATGAAATCGTAATACTCCCGCAACGTCAGGCCGGCGGCGGCTTCCTCGTCCACGATCACGATCGCGTCCCTGTGGTGCTGCAGCGCGCTCGCGGTCACCATGCTGGTGACCGGTCCTTCGACCGCCTGCGCAATCGCTTTGGCCTTCGCCGCGCCGCTCGCGACGAGAATCAGCTTGCGGGCCTCGAGGATCGTGCCCACGCCCATGGTGATGGCGTAAATCGGCACGTCCTCGCGCCGCTCGAAGAACCGGGCGTTGTCATCGATCGTCTGCTTGGACAGCGTCTTGAGCCGGGTGCGTGAGCTGAGGGAGCTCGTCGGCTCGTTAAATGCAATATGGCCGTCCGTTCCGATGCCGAGAATCTGCAGGTCGATCCCGCCACACTCCGCGATGCGCTTCTCGTACCATTGGCAAAACGCCGGATAGTTGCTGGTCGTGCCGGACGGAATGTTGATGTTGTGCGGCGGGATGTTGACGTGTCTGAAGAAATGCTCGTGCATGAAGTAGTGGTAACTCTGGGGATGATTCACGTTCAGGCCGACGTATTCGTCGAGGTTGAACGTCGTCACGCGCGAGAAATCGAGTTGTTCCTTCTTGTGCAGGCGCACGAGCTCCTGATACAAACCGAGCGGCGTGGAGCCCGTCGCCATGCCGAGCACGGCGTTGGGTTTCGTGTTGAGCAATTCCGCGACGATTTGGGCGGCGACCTTGCTCATCTGCGCGTAGTCGCGCTGGACGATCACTTCCATCTCGTTGATCCGTGACGGGGGAGTGGATTTTGTCCCGCGATTGCGCGCCGCGCTAGTTTGGCTTCGGCGTCCTAATAGCTTCGGCCAAAGCCCACTGGATAGAGCGGGTTGGCGCTGTCGTGCGGCAAATCCGGCCGCTGTGCGGCGACGGCCGCCATCGACGATGGGAGCTCAAACGGCAATTTCCCCTGCGGGCGCGCGCGCCCGGTAAGAACATCGAGCAGCGCGGCGTCGCTCACACCGAAGTTCGCGATCAGCGCCCGCGCGCCATCTCGCAGCGGGGTCAGAATCGCAGGGCGATCCAGGAAAACCGTGACGATGGTCGGGACGGCGGCGCTCACGCGCTTGAACGCCTCGAAGTCGGCATCGCCGTCTTTGAATGCCAGACTGCCCTCATGCAGGAATTGACCAAAGACCCATTGCGGGTGGAGCTGCTCGAACGGCGCGTTCAGCCGCATGATCGCGAGTTCGGCCTGTCCCGGATCGGTGACGACCGTCCAGCCTTCCCGTGCCGCCGCGTCGGCGGAGACGCCGTGCACGTACACCCGCAGCGGCCGCTTCGGAGCGATCGGCAGCACTCCGCCCTTATTCTCGAGCAGCACCAGCGCGCGCCGCTGCGCGTCCAGCCCGGCGGCCTGGAACGCCTCGTTGCCCACGGTCCGCGTCGCCGCGTCGACGTTCACGTACCGGTTCTCAAACAGGCCGAGCGCGAACTTCTGTGTGAGGACGCGCACGACCGCGGTGTCGAGCTCCGCCTCCGTCAGCTCGCCCGCGCGCACCGCATCAACCACCATGTCAGCGCGCTCGGTACCGCCGAACTGATCCACGCCTGCCTTGACGGCTTTCACGAAGCGCGCGCGCATCGACAGCTCTTCGACGCCCCAAGGCATGCCGAGATCAGCGAATGACGGCCGCTGGCCCGCCGGCGCGCCATTCTTACAGCGCTCGTTGCAGTCCCACGTGACGGCCCAGTCGGTCACGACGACGCCGCGGAACCCGTAGCGCCCGCGCAGCATGTCGGTCAGCAGCTGCCGGTTATAGCCGGCGCCCACGGGCTCGATTGGCCGTCCGCCCCAAGTGGCGCCTTCGAGGATCGAGTAGGTCGGCATCACACCGGCGGCGTTCGCCGCGAATGCGCCGAGGAACGGACGGATGTGGTTGTCGAGGGTGTTGCCGGAAAAACCGGCGAAGCGTCCGTAGTAGCTGTGACTATCGAAGCCTTCCTTGGCGGCGCCGTAGCCGACCCAGTGCTTGACGACGGTGACGACACTGCCCGTGTCGAGACCCGCCGTGCCGCGCTGAAAGCCGACGACGTACGCCCGCACCAGCCGTTCGGCGAGCGCCGCATCCTCGCCAAATGTCCCGATGATCCGGCCCCATCGCGGCTCGGTCGCCAAGTCGGCCTGGGGCGAGAGCGCCATGTGGATGCCGACGGCGCGATACTCCTGCCGCGCGATGTCGCCGAAGCGGCGCACGAGGGCCGTGTCTCCGATGGCTCCAAACCCAAGCGCCTCCGGCCACTGCGAGAATCGGTTGTTCTGTGTCGTCGCGCCGGCGACGAACTGGAAGTGATGTCGCGGATCGGTGCTGATGGTGACCGGAATGCCGAGGCGCGTATTCTCGGCGATGCGCTGCAGCGCGTTGTTTTGTGTCGCAAGCGTGGCGGGATCGCCGGCGAGCCGCGTGATCATGCTGTTGACTTTGACGCTGTCGATCAGTGCACGGTTGGCCGCCGTGTCGTACTGCGGGCCAAAGCCGACCGCGCCCATCGGGCCGGCGGTGCGGGCCGTGCCGTGCATCATGACGCCCGCCTTCTCCGCGAGCGTCATGCGTGCCACGAGATCCCGCGCGCGCAGGTCTGGCATGATGCGCCGATCCTCGTAAGGATCGAGCACGCCGTTCTTGTTCAGGTCCCGGAATTGCAGCCCGTCTTGCTGAAGAACGGGCGCTTGAATGGCGAGCAGCAGCGCGGTGAGAAGGATCGTCCGCTCCGGTGAAAGAGCGTGGATTTTGCCCCAATCCCGGACGCCTCGCTAGTCATGAGGATCGTGGCTCCTCCCCGCGCCAGTATCGAGTCGCGTCAGCCAGACTGCCGTAGCGGGCGAGGAGCGCATCGATCGTCTCGTTGACGGGTGGGTGGCGGTCGGGTGCCTGACCGCCCGCGGCGATGAGTGCTTCGATGATCGCTGCCACGCGATCGACAGCGCCACCGTGCGCCGCGCGCCAGATGGCGCATTCGACGAGATTGCCCCACTGGGTGCGAGTGTTCGGATTCGCCCCGCGCGCGAGCAGCAGTCGCACGACATCGAGACGATCACCCAGGATCGCGTAGAAGAGCGCTGTCTCGTTGTCGCCAGAGTGCGCGTCAATCGCTACGCCACGATCGAGCAGGAACGTGACGATGCCGGGCTGTCCATATCCCGCGGCATACCGCAGCGCCATTTCGCGTCTCGAGCTTTCGGCGGTGTCGACAAGTCGCCGCACGTCGTCCAGGCGCCCGATGCCTGCCGCGCCGACGATGCCGACGCGCGCGCCGTGGTCGGCGAGGTAGTGCGCGGCTTCCGGGCATCCGTTCGCGAGACAGGCGTACACCGCGTCGGAGCCGTGCCCGGCGAGATTGGGATGCTCCACCTGCGCGCCATGATCGAGCAGAACCCGGATCACCGGGATCTGGACGCCTGCTGCGCGCGGCGGCGTACTCGTGGCCACGAGGCCCAGCGCCGTGCAGCCCCCACCATACACGTCGGCCTCGGCTTCGACCTCGGCGCCGGCCGCGAGGAGCAGCTCGGTGATGCGGGGGGCGTTCGGCGGAGATATCTGGCGGTAACCCTCGACACCATTCGCCGAGACGTAGTGCAGCAGGGTGGCGCGATGCTCGCGCGCGGAGCGCGCGCGGATCAGCTCTGGATTGTGTCGCAGCAGCTGCTGCAGCTGGGTCTCGTCGCCGCGCACGATGGCCTCGGCAGCGGCCTCGAACGCGGCCGTCCCGGTGCCGGCGTGCGGCAGTGCGTTCAGGTGAGCGACGAACGCCGGCCAGCTCGTGAAGCCGTGCGAGCGCGCGAGCACGAACTGCGCGTCGGCGAGCACGCAGTTTCGGTCGTTGCGCGTAAGCGTTCGCGCGGCGAATTCTTCAACCTGCGTTGCCGCGCGATCGATGTGTCGTCGCTCGGCGTCCCGGAGGAGCGACGCCATCCACCGGTCAGCCCAGGCGCCGATTGTGGGAGGCTGCGATTGACACGCCTTGACGAGTTCCTTGGCGAGCTTGCGGTACTGCTCGAGGCTGGGCCGAGAGGGTAGGGGCAGCGCGTCCTGCGGATTCGGGAACATACGAGACTCCTTTCAAAGCTCGCCCGTTGTCCGCGCATCTGGGCTGAAAGAAGTTCGTGTCGGGTTGTCACGACATGTGGGTGGGCACGGCCCTTTCCGCGGACTGGATGCGCCCCTCAGCGCTGTGCGAAGGCTAGCGTCGGTGTGGCAGGCGTGCAATATGTTCTTGCGTCAGGCTGTGACCCCCGGACAGTCCGACTGGGGCATCTCCCAATGGGGACAAATGGGCACTCCCACCAGGATCCGAACACTCAATCGTCATGCGCCGACCGAACCTCTTCGTAGTTGCCTGCGGCGTCGCGCTGGCACTCGGCGGGTGAAGCGACGTACACGACGTTGGACCCCGCACCGGGCCGTTTCGTTTCCGTGAGCCCATGAGTGCCGAGGCTGTGCGGCTTGAGATCGGTGGGCACGCCCACGGCGTGGCGATGGCGGGTTCAACGCGCCGTGGCCCTGGCACCACGGCTGTCGCCGACCGCTACCGCCTCGAACGCGAGCTGGGGCAGGGCAGCAAGCCGCGAAGGGCGTTAACTTGATCACAGCATGGATCGAGGCAGGATGACCGCGCGCGTCGTGCCGCTGACGAGCGCCGAGGCTGCGGACGCGCGGATGGGCGGGACCGTGGAGCAGCGCTTGGCGGCGGTCGTCGAGCTGACTCGCGAGGCCTGGCGCCTCGCCCGGCGGTCCCTGCCGAGCTACACCCGCGCAACGATGCCGATCGTGGTGGCGACGCTCAGGGACCACGCCGGCAGTACGTGATTGCCGATTTCCGGGACTTGCTGGCGGCGTTCACCGGCAACGATGTCCGCTTCCTGGTTGTGGGAGCCCATGCGCTGGCCGCGCATCGCGTGCCGCGGGTCACCGGAGACCTCGACGTGTGGGTCGAGCCCACCACGGCCAACGCGGCCTGTGTATGGCGGGCGCTCGCGGAGTTCGGAGCGCCGCCCTCGAGACGCTGAGTCTCCGCGAGTCGGACTTCGCGCAATCCGAACGGGTGATTCAGCTGGGCCTTCCGCCATTCCGGATCGACATCATGACATCCATCAGCGGCGTGAGTTTTCCGGACGACTGGCCGGATCGGCTCGACGGGATGCTGTTCGATGTCCCGGTCGCGTTCATCGGCCGCGCGGCGTTCATCCGCAACAAGCGGGCGAGCGGCCGGCCCAAGGACCTGGAAGACATCCGCACCCTCGGCGACTGACTCCCGCGACGGGTGCCCCGCGGCTGGCAGGCTGGCCGGGACGCGTTCGAGCCCGTAATTTCGCGCGGACCCTCAGCCATTCCTCAAGGGGGCAGCGATAGACCGACGCGGTTCGGCGCCTGACGGCCGCGCTGGCCGACCGCTACCCGCCTCGAGCGTGAGCTCGGTGCGGGGGGGATGGCCAATGTGTCACGCCGCAGCTAAGCGCAGTTCGTTCAACCGCGTGTACGAACCGGGGGAGGCACGATTCGCATGAGTACATCGCAGTCCACCGAACAAGCCGGTGGGGAACAGCGTCTGTTCTCTCAGGCTACTTTTCCCGAGTTGTATGAGCAGGCCCTCGTTGGCCCGCTTTTCCAGCCTTGGGTCGATCCCCTGCTCGAGGACGTTCAACTCCGGCCAGGCGACCGCGTTCTCGATATCGCGTGCGGAACCGGGATCGTTGCGCGCCTCGCAAAGGAGCGCCTCGGCTCAACGGGGACGGTTGTCGGCGTCGACCTGAATCCCCAAATGCTCACCGTCGCACGGCGGGTGACTCCCACAGTGGATTGGAGGCAGGGCGAGGCAGGCGCCCTTCCGCTTCGCGCTGGCGAAAAGTTTGACGTTGTCCTCTGTCAGCAAGGGTTCCAGTTCTTCCCGGATCGAGCCGTGGCCGCCCGGGAGATGCATCGCGCCCTGGTGAAGGATGGCCGATTAGGCGTGAGCACCTGGCGTCCGGACGAGGAGTTTTCGGTGTTGCACGAGTTGCGCCGTATTGCGGAACGGCACGTCGGACCCATCGCCGACCGTCGGCACGCCATTGGTGAGCCCGATCCTCTCGCGACTGTTCTTCGCGAGGCCGGATTTCACGGTATCCGGTCGAAGCACGTCTCGCGCACGATCCGGTTCCAGGATGGGTCGATATTCGCGCGCTTGAACACCATGGCTCTGGTCAGTATGAGCGCGCAGTCCAGCACGCTCGATGATGAAGGACGCCAGCACCTGGTTGCAGCCATCCTTCGTGATAGCGCTGAGCTTGTGCGAATGAACACGGATGATGCGGGATTTGCCTACGAAATCGGTACCAATGTCGTGCTTGCAATGGCATGAGAGTGCCTGCCGCAGCGCGGTTCTACAACAGCATGCAGCGGAGGGCGCTACGCGCCGCCGCTGATGCTGAGCGTTAGGCGGAGCGGCGCGGGGGCTTGAACCCAGGAATCGGACGACGACTGGGATGCCGCCGGTCACGCCGACGCTTGGCTTGCTTGAGGGCGCTTTCGACGCCGTCGGTCACGAAGTGGACAATCGAGTTGGGTCGCGGCCGTCCGGCGGCGATGTAGGTCGTCGCATCCCTCAAAGACGATGCAGACGTTAAGCCCTTGTACAAGCGGCTGAAGTGACGTCGCCGGTCTTCGATGGTAGAATTGCGGTTCAGAGCCATCGCAGAGCAGGCAACTTTTCACTTCCGCCTGGGGTGATACGCATGGAACGCAAAACTGCGCACGATTTTGACCAGGAACTGCTGATCCTCTTCGACGCGTACGTTCACGGCGGGATGGATCGCCGTACGTTTCTCGATCGAGCCGCGAAGTTTGCCGCCGGGGGCGTCACTGCGATGATGCTGCTCGAACAGCTGAGTCCCAAGTTCGTCGAGGCCCAGGTCGTGCGGACCGGCGACGCCCGGATCGCGCCGGAGTACGTCGAGTACGATTCTCCGAACGGCTCCGGCAAGATGCGCGGCTACCTGGTGCGCCCGGCGGCAGCGACCGGCAAGTCACCGGGGATCCTCGTGATCCACGAGAACCGCGGGCTCAACCCGCACATCGAAGACATCGCGCGACGTCTCGCCCTCGAGAACTTCGTGGCCTTCGCGCCCGACGCCCTGTTCCCGCTCGGCGGCTACCCCGGCGACGAAGACAAGGCGCGCGAGCTGTTCCGGCAGCTCGATCAGGCCAAGACCCGAGAGGACTTCGTCGCGGCCACGGCATTCCTCAAGGCGCGTGCCGAAGTCACGGGAAAAATCGGCGCCGTGGGGTTCTGCTACGGGGGCGGCATGGTGAATTATCTCGCGACTCGTCTGGGCAGCGACCTGTCCGCCGGCGTGCCGTTCTATGGCTCAGCGCCGAACACCGAGGACGTGCCGAAGATCAAGTGCCCGCTCCTGATCCAGTCGGCCGAGGTTGACGAGCGGATCAATGCGAGCTGGCCTGCGTTCGAGAAGGCCTTGCAGGCGGCCAACGTTTCCTACGAGCGCCATCTTTATCCCGGCACGCAGCACGGATTCAACAACGACACCACCCCGCGCTACGATGCGGCCGCCGCGAAACTCGCGTGGGAGCGAACGATCGCGTTTTTGAAAAAGCACGTGCGGTAACCATCAGCGCATTGCCGCAGCCTGATCGGATCAGCTACCGTCCGCGCCCGTTAGGCTGATCGGCGCGATGTGCGCCTTCACCACGCCCCAGGCCCGATGCCCGGGATTCGGCGCATACGACGACGGACTCTCCACGCGCAACACCACCCGACCGGCGACGTTACCGACCGTGTTCACGCCGTCGAGCGCCGTCTGCGTCGTTACGATCACGCTGATGTACTCCACGAGCTGGGCCGGTGGTTGCACCGAATTGTCTGGCGCACCGACCCACGACGCATCGCTCACCGCGAAGGCATAACCCTTGAAGCTTGCGTCGGCGTTGAACGCGCCGCCGGTCACCTGCTTGTGCCACTGACTTCCCCAAAAATTGTATCGGCCTTCGGCGACGATCCCGTCAGCGTTCCCGCCCCAGATGACGAACGTCATCGGGCGATACACGTACACGGGGCCCTGGCTCGCCGAAGACGACAGGTAGACATCCGTCTCCTCAAACTGCACGGACAAGGCGTGCTCACCGTTCGGGAGGAGGGTCTGCACGATCCCGTTGAGATTGGTGGCGGCGAACACGGTGTGCTGACCGTCGCCGTTCGTGACGACGAAGCGCACCTGCGCCCCCGCGATTGGGCTCCCGTCGTAACTCTCCGTCAGCCGTGCTATCACCGGCGATCCTTCTGCCAGCGTCGGCGATGATAGAATCGCCAGCTGCGTCGGGGCCGGAGCGACGGGAAAGACGGCGACGGTTGCGACCGTGGGCTGAAACAGGTAGCTCGGGTTCCCGATCGGTGATAGCGGATCGGTCGCCACGGTGAAGTCCTGGCCGGGGAACGGTGTGCTGATGGCAGGCCATGCGCCGCCCGTAATGGGGATGGACGGGCTGTCCCAGAGCGTGATGCCAAATGACTTCAGCCGGAAGAAGAACCCCATTTCCATCTGGGGGCTCCAGGAGAATTCGCTGAAGCTCACCGCCACCGTGGGAGCGTCAGGCCTTACGGTCAGCGACTGCGCGTCGCCGTTGAAGCTGTGGAATGTCCCGACGCTGGGAGCTCCGGTTCCATCCGTTGTAACGCGCGTCGTAAAGGGCCGCCCGACCAGGTCGAGGTCTTCACATAGACCAAGGGCGAGCGGGTCGAACGGAACGTTGGGAATGACGAGGACGCCAACGCTTGGACAGCCCACCTCCGCGATCTCGAGCCGCTCGGTGCCCTTGAGCGGTCCGGCGAGCGAAGTCTGGTGAATCATCGAGAGAATGCTCAGGTGGAACGTGCCGAGGTTGTCGCACACGATCTCGGGAGGGATGGCGATGGTCGGATGGCAGAAATCGATGTTCAAGCCGTAGTCGAAGCCAAGGCCGCCTGAGAAGGTGAATGCGGTCCCGAGCGCCGGGAGGGGCGTAACGTTCATCGACACCGCGCTGGGCACGTGGTAGATGAGCCCCGAAGCCGACGAAGCCTGGAACCGGAAGGGCCAGTCGAAGACCCAGCCTCCGAGCGCAAAGGTGAAGGAGACCTCATCGATCACGAAGCAGCCGACGAGAGGGCAGAAGATGGGTACCGCGCCGACGTCCCAATTGTCGGAAACCACCGGACCGCCCCAACAGCCATGGAACTCGTGGACGTTGGGGTCGACGTAGTCCATGTCCTGGCCAACACATAATGATGTGGTCCCCGCCGCCGCGGCCGAAGGTTGGATCGTGGGGGTCGCAGGGGAGCTCGAGGTCGCATTCAGCATGCGCCTCTCGAACATCGTCCTTTGTTCCGCCGTCGGTGGCCCAGCGCCGCTGAGGTCGGTCACGAACTTGGCCCTTAGACTGTTGCCTTGCCGCGTGCCCGCAACGAGGAGCTGCGTTTGTAGGGGGACGGCACTGAGCGACGACACCCGTACGCCTTTCACGTAGATCGCGGTCGATGCGTCCGTCATCACGCGGAGCTCATGTCCGCCATGGCCGATGGCGAGCTCTTGCTGGGCGGCGCGCGCTCTCACGCTGGAGGTCGCCCTCAACTCGGGTTCTTGCTGCTTGAGGACGAGCGTCGAGCCGTGACGCTCGATGAGGAGCCCAAGCGTGGCGATACCCAGCTCGGCTCGCGGCGTGGTTTCCGGCGACGGCCTGGCGGCGTCGGGCCTCGGAGGCGACACAGCATCGCCGGCGCAAGCGGTGAGGTACACTGCTGCAGACAGCGCAGGGAGGGAATGAAGTCTCATGGCCACCTCCTGCGTTCGGGAGTGAACGCGGGTAGCACAGGTGGGCGGCTCCGGGTTGGATCCGGGCCCCGTCGAGCGGGACGCTACGGGCTCCGTGGCGCGCATCAGGCGATGAGTTGTTCGCCGCGAAGGTCGAGTGATCACCGCAGTCCCGTGCAGTGCGGTCCGCGACTCGGGAGTGCCCGACTATACCACGTCCGTGTGCATCCGCAAGCTCCTGCCCGTACGGAAAGCGATCGCTGGCGCCGTGCGAAGCAGGGGCTGGATCGCCGAGGCTCCCTTGACACGTGGCCATATGGCGTCTAAGTATGCGCCATATGGCACGCCGCGCGGCGCCGGGGGCGCCGGTACCCAGGGCCCATTCGGCAACTCCCGAGATCGAGTCGTATCTGCAGGCCGTCCGTAGATCTCGCGGACCAAACGCGCACGTCGTCCTCCTGGGCCTTCGGTCTTTTGACACGCCAACACTGCACAAGAAGGTGGAACAGGGATTTGCCTTCAGCGCCTTGCTGAAGATCCTTCGCCTCATGGCGCTGCCGATGCAGGTTCTTGCGGATCTCCTGTTTATCCCTCCCCGGACTCTGCAGCGCCGCAAAGCGTCGGGCCGCCTCGAACCTGACGAGTCCGATCGTCTGCTGAGACTCTCGCGGGTCTACGGCAAGGCTATCGAGCTCTTTGAAGGAAATAACCGGGCGACGCTGAAATGGTTGCAGTCGCCGCTTCCCGCCTTGAACGGATCGAGCCCCCTGTCCATGACCAAAACTGAGCCGGGCGCACACGAGGTTGAGCGACTGATTAACCGGCTCGAGTACGGCGTCTTCTCATAGGTGCTCACCGTTTGGCGGATCGTGAAGGCCAAGCATGCAGGATCGGCATTCGACGGTGAGGGGGCGAGACGCAGTGGGGGTCGCTGGACCAGTGCCGGCCGTCGCGTCGTGTACACGTCCAGCACCATTGCCCTGGCGACGCTAGAGATGCTGGCGCACCTCGACTCAACCGTTCCCCTTCCCGCCTATCGACTTATCGAAGCAACGATTCCCGATTCACTGATAACCGCGCTTGAGCCGAATTCCCTTCCGTCCAATTGGCGTCAGTATCCCGCACCTCCCGAGCTACAGATTATTGGCGACAATTGGCTCGAACAGCGGGATTCCGCGGTGCTGAGGGTGCCGAGTGCGCTGGTCGCCGTGGAATACAACTACTTGATCAACCCCGAGCATCCGGATTTCGCACTGATTACGACGGCGACCCCGGTTTCCTTCGCCGTCGATCCTCGGCTTCGCTGAGCGCAAGGCCGCTTTCAGGCGCGACATCCTGCGGCAACAGATCCGCGTACATTAAGGAATGCGTGTCGCCGTGGGCATCTCCTTGTGTGCGTGCCTGATCGTTGGACGAGCTCCGCAATCTGACATCGTTCTCTCCGATGTCCACTTCACGAGCGGCAGCGACGAAGTGCCGGCGATCCTCGGCCGCCCCGCGCGCGCGGGCCGGTTCCCGGCGGTTCTCCTGATCCACGCGAATGCTCTGCAGGAGCCGTATATCCGTGAAACGGTTGCGTCGCTCGCGGGGCAGGGGTTTGTGGCTCTGGCGGTGGACGTGTTCCATTTCTTGCCTCGCATGTCCTGGGAAGAGCAGCAACGGTTGCCAAGAGACGTGGTCCGGCAACGTCTCGACGCGGAATTTCGCGAGGAGCGACTCGTGCGCGACATACGGTCCGGCATCGCTTACCTGCGCACCGTGCCGGCCGGCCAGCCCGGGGGCGTGGGGTTAATCGGTTTCTGCGGGGGCGGGTGGAACGCGCTCCTCGTGGCCGCCCAATCCCTCGATGTTGCTGCCGTGGTGGCTTTCTACGCGCCCGTCACGCTCGCCGATTCCACGCGTCGGTCACCGCAGTCGCTCGCCGCGTTCATCCGGGTGCCGGTCCAGTTCCATCGCGCCACAGAAGATCCCTTTGTGCCGGCGCCCGACGTTGAGCGCTTCGCCGAAACGCTTCGCACGCTGGGAACGCCGATCGAAGTCTTCACGTACCAGGCTCGGCACGGATTCGTGGCGACGAATCGCGGCGTCTACGATTCAGCCAGTGCACGGCTGGCATGGTCCAGAGTCCGGCCGTTTTTGCAAGCCCACGTAGGGACGCCCACTCGGCGGGGGCCGCTCGCGCCTGCACGCACGTCCGACACGGCGCAGACCTGGCGCCAACTCGAGCGACGGTACGCCGAGCAAGACTCGGGAATCGCGCGGCGCGATCTCGCGGCGTTTCTCGCCACACTGTCGCCGGCATATTTCGTGGAATTGCGCAACGGCCAGCGATTCACGAGGCCCGGGATCGATTCGGCAATCGCCCGCGATATGCGTTTAACACATTCAGTGCGCGACGTAGGGACTGTCATCGAGTCGCTCACGATACGAGGCGATACGGTCGTGGCGAGGGTCATGCACCGCGTGGATCGGACTCTGGCGGACGGTCAGGGGCAACCCCATCGGTGGGAAAACGCGGTACGGCACGAAGAGACGTGGGCAAGGACGCGGGACGCGTGGCATATCGTTGCCCTGCGAGAGCGGGAGCAGCTCCACTTGCGCCGCGATGGCGTCCCGATCACCCAATAGGCTGCTCTGTGCGCGACATCCGTGTGGCAACAGTCCAGTTTCAACCAGCGGCGAGCGACAAGGCGTATAACCTCGGCCGTATCCGTCACTTCGTGACCGAAGCCGCGCGCTCCGGCGTGGAGCTCATCGCCTTTCCGGAGATGTGCCTCACCGGCTACTGGCACGTTCGCAAGCTTTCGCACCAGGCGTTCGAGGCGCTGGCCGAGCCGGTCCCTGACGGGCCGTGCACCCGTGACCTCGTACAGCTGTCGCGCGAGCACGGGATGACCATCGGCGCGGGGTTGCTCGAGCGCGGGTCTGACGGCGCCGTCTACAATGCGTATGTCGTCGCAATGCCGGACGGAACGTGGGCATCCCACCGCAAGCTCCACGTTTTTGAGCACCCGAGCATCCGCGCGGGGGATCGATACACCGTCTTCGACACGCCACACGGGTGCCGGGTGGGCGTGCTGATCTGCTACGACAACAACATCGTCGAGAACGCCCGCGCCACGGCGCTGCTTGGCGCCGAGATCCTGCTTTCCCCGCACCAGACGGGCGGCTGCAACTCGGTGAGCCCACGCGGCATGAAGCCGATCGACCCCGCCGTCTGGGCGCGTCGAAATGAGGACCCGGCGGCGTGCGAGGCCGAGCTGTGCGGGCCCAAGGGACGAGGCTGGCTCATGCGGTGGCTGCCGAGCCGGGCGCACGACAACGGCATGTTCTTGCTGTTCAGCAACGGCATTGGCCCGGACGACGATGAGATTCGCACCGGCAACGCGATGGTGCTCGATCCCTATGGTGAGATCATCGCGGAGACGCGGGCGTTGGGTGATCACATGGTGGTGGCGGATCTCGACGCCTCGGTCCTGCCCACGTCATCCGGAAGGCGCTGGCTGCGGGCGCGCCGGCCGGACCTGTATGGGTCGCTCACGCGTTCCACGGGCCAGGAGCAGGAGACCCGCCGCGTTCGTTTCGGCGAGTAACCTGGACGATGCGCCCTATTACGGTGTCACCACGACATTGCGAAAGTGCCCGACTGTTCCCGGTCCGATCCAGAGCGCCACAGCCCCACGAGCGCCCGGACCTGATTTCACGTCGTTGACGATCAGAACGGGCTGAGGATTGTCATGTACGTAGAGGCGCGCCCGGTCGCCGCGCACCTCGATCTTGATCTTTGTCCAGACACCCGGAACCAGATCCACATACGACTCATACCTGCTCGGCGTCTCCTGCCTTAGCCTGAACCAGGGCCATTGCGGGTGCGAGATGTACTGCGTGGTGTGATTGCGCCGCTCCTGGTCTTCTGCCCGGCCGTTCGTGGGGCGGAGATAGAACGCGTCGTAGGTCCGCATGTCCGGCTGAAGCCGGAACGCAATGCCGACAAAGCCCCGCGCGCCTTCGCCGGCTCCGGGTGCGGGGATTCCGGCGATTTCGGCCTCAATGATGCCGTTCGAGAGATCCGTTCCTTCGATTACGGCCAGCGGTTCGATCTGCGCGCGCTGCTCCGGAGTCATGGCGGCAGCCTGACGCTCAACGTCCGGGGATATTGTCACTCGAACGCCTTTCTTGCCGTCCAGCGTCGCGGCCTCAGCGACAACGTTGTTGAGACGTAAACCAGTCGCGGACTCGAGGGGATACTGCCGCGCCTGGGACGACAGGGTGTGCGGGAGTAGGAGGGCGCTAATCGCAATCAGGGCGAGTCGCATACGTGAGCTCCAGTGATTCGAGGTTATCGCGCGACGCAGCATAACGACTCCATGATGGACTAGCAGAAGCGAACGCGTCGCACCAACGTACAGCCATACGCCAACCGCCGGTCGGAGGCTTCAATGGATCGCCGTACGTTCCTGCAGGACTCGGCGGCAGCGACCGCCGCCTTAACCATGCCAGGTGTGGCATGGTCGCAACAGCCGGACCTCGCCCCCGTTTTCACCCAAATCGAGCGCCAGCACGATGCCACCGTCCAGCGGCTGCAGGAATGGATCCGCCAGGCGTCGATCGCCGCCGAGAATCGCGGCGTGAACGAGGGCTGCGAGCTGACGATGCGGATGCTGCGCGATGCCGGATTCCAGCAGGTCACGAAAGTCCCCAGCGACGGCCAGCCCGGCATCTTCGCCACGCTCGACGCGGGCGCTCCCAAGACACTCGGCGTTTACTTCATGTACGACGTCAAGCAGGTGGACCCCGCTGAATGGTCGTCGCCCCCGTGGGATGCCGCGCTCGTGGACAAGCCGGGGCTTGGCAAGGTCGTGATGGGTCGCGGCGCGGTGAATCAGAAGGGTCCCGAAACCGCGCTCCTCGCCGCGTTGCACGCGATCCGCGGGGCGAATCGCAAGCCGCCCGTGAATCTCGTGCTCGTGGCCGAAGGCGAAGAGGAGATCGGGTCGCCGCATTTCCCGCAGATCGTGCGCCGTCCCGAAGTGCTTGCAGCGCTGCAGAAATCGGCCGGCATCTTCATGCCGTCCGCCTCGCAGGGGCTCGACGGTCAAGTCACCATCACGTTCGGCGCGAAGGGCGTGATCGAGGTCGAGCTCGTCTCGAGCGGAGAGCGATGGGGTCGCGGTCCCAAGCAGGACATTCACTCGAGCAACAAGGCGCGTGTCGACAGCCCGGCCTGGCACCTGGTGCAGGCGCTCACGACGCTCGTGTCGGCGGACGGGAACGATCCGGCCATCGACGGCTTCGCCGACAAGGCTCGGCCCATTTCCGCGGCGGAGAAAGCGATGATCGCCGATGCCGCCGCGCGGTTGGATGAGAACGCGGCCAAGCGGCTGCTCGGCGTCCAGCGTTGGGTGCGTGACGTCCAGTGGCAGGAAGCGCTGGAGCTTTTGATGTCCCGGCCGACGGTGAACATCGAGGGGCTGGTGGGCGGTTACACCGGGCCAGGCGGAAAGACGATTCTGCCGTATCGCGCAATTGCCAAACTGGACCTCCGGCTCGTGCCCGACATGAAGGCGGCTGAAGCGCTGGCGGCACTGAAAGCGCATCTCGCGAAGCGCGGATTCGGCGACATCGAAGTGAACATGACGGGTGGGTACGATCCGACCAGCACGCCACCCGATGCGATGGTGATTCGCGCGCAGGAGGCGGTGTACCGGCGCTCGGGCATCAATCCGATCCGCATGCCACGCAACGCGGGCTCGTGGCCCGGCTATGTCTTCACCGGTGAGCCGCTGCAGCTCGCGGCCGGCCATTTCGGACTGGGGCACGGCAGCGGCGCGCACGCGCCCGATGAGTACTACGTCATCGAGTCGGCGAATCCCAAAGTGCAAGGCATCGATGGCGCGGTGAGGTCGTACGTCGAGTACCTGTACGAGGTGGCGCGCATGCGTTGAGCGAGGCTCCTGAAGAGAACTTCACGGCTACTTCACGCGCCCTGTGCCCTGGTGATGATGTGTTAGGGGATGAGGCGTGATCTCACCGCGGTCCCGGACCTGGCAAAGAAGCGGGGAACGGGACCGTTTCGCATTCAACGGCCGGAGTACGTAGACCTCCGCCCTCCCTGCAATGCGGCCTGCCCGGCCGGCGAAAACATCCAGGCCTGGCTGACGCTCGCCCAAAACGGCAACTACCGCGACGCCTGGCTGAAAATCCTCGACGACAATTCGTTGCCGGCGGTTCACGGACGGGTGTGCTACCATCCGTGCGAGACCTCCTGTAACCGCAAGCAGCTCGACGATGCGGTCAGCATTCACGCTGTCGAGCGCTTTCTGGGCGATCACGCTTTGACGAAGGGATGGACCCCGGACCCGGGACCGGCGACGGGCAAGCGCATTCTGATCGTCGGTGCCGGGCCGAGCGGCCTGTCGGCGGGCTATCACCTGCGCCGTTTCGGCCACGAGGTCGAAATCCGCGACGCGGGCCCCGTAGCCGGCGGCATGATGCACTTCGGGATTCCGGCGTACCGGTTGCCTCGCGACATCCTCGCGGGTGAAGTCGACCGCATCGAGCGGATGGGTGTCACGATCACGCTCGGTCACCGCGTCGCGGATCTCGAGCGGGAGTGGTCGGTAGGTGGCTTCGACGCCGTATTCGTCGCTGTCGGTGCGCATTTGTCGAAGCGGGTCGACATTCCCGCCACCGACGCGGTGCGCATGATCGACGCCCTCAGCTACCTGCGCGACGCGGACCGCGGCGCGCCGCCCAAGTTGGGCCGGCGCGTCGCGATCTACGGCGGCGGGAACACCGCCATGGATGCCGCGCGGACGGCACTGCGTTTGGGACACGAGCCGTTGATCGTCTACCGGCGCGACTACGCGCACATGCCCGCGCACAGCTTTGAGGCCGATGAAGCGATGGAAGAAGGAGTGAAGATCCACTGGCTGCGCAGCATCACCTCCATGGATGCCGGGACGCTTCGCGTCGAGATCATGGAAATCGGCTCCGACGGCAAGGCGCGCGGGACGGGGAAGTACGAGACGCTCGAGGCCGACGCTGTGGTCATGGCGGTTGGTCAGGATGTGGACACCGGTTTCCTGCGGGGCGTCAGCGGGCTGCGTCTGGAATCCGATGGAACCGTGGTCGTCGATGACCGGATGATGACGACGCGCGCCGGTCTGTTCGCCGGCGGCGACATCGTCCCGCCGCCCGCGGAGCGCACTGTCACTGTCGCGGTCGGCCACGGGAAGAAGGCCGCGCGGCATATCGACGCCTGGCTTCGGGGGGGGACGTATCGCAAGCCGGAGATTCGGGGCGATGCGACATTCGATGCGCTGCGGCTCTGGTTCGCCCGGAGCGTCGCGCCCTGGCCGCAGCCGCGCACGGCGCTCGAGAGCCGGCTCCACGACTTTGGCGAGATCGTACGCGGGTTTAGTGAGCGTGAGGCGCTGCTCGAGGCCAAGCGCTGCCTGTCGTGCGGCAATTGTTTCGAGTGCGACGCATGCCTGGGGGCCTGCCCGGAGCGTGCCATTACCAAGCTCGGACCAGGCCTGCGCTACGCCTTTGATTACGACCGCTGCACGGGCTGCGCTGTCTGCTTCGAGCAGTGCCCCGTTCACGCGATTCAGCTCCGGCCCGAACCGGCGGTCGTCTCATGACGCGGCTCATCGTCGACGGCAACGAGGCGTGCGCCAGCGTCGCATATCGCACCAACGAGCTGTGCGCGATCTTCCCGATTACGCCGTCCTCCGCGATGGCCGAGCTGGCGGACGAGTGGGCCAGCGAAGGCCGGCCCAATATCTGGGGATCCGTGCCCGACGTCGTCGAGATGCAGAGCGAGGGTGGAGCGGCAGGCGCGCTGCACGGCGCGCTGCAGGCCGGGGCGCTTGCGACGACGTTCACGGCGTCGCAGGGCCTGCTCCTGATGATCCCCAACATGTACAAGATCGCCGGCGAGCTGACGAGCACGGTGCTGCACGTCGCCGCGCGCTCGATTGCCGCGCATGCGCTCAGCATCTTCGGCGACCACCAGGACGTGATGGCGGTGCGACCCACGGGATTCGCGCTGCTTGCCTCGGGCTCGGTGCAGGAGGCGCATGATCTGGCGCTCATCGCGCAAATGGCGACGCTCGAGGCGCGCGTTCCGTTCGTGCACTTCTTCGACGGCTTTCGCACTTCGCACGAGCTGGCCCGGATCGAGGAGCTCTCGGACGATGACCTGCGCGCCCTGCTCGATACCGATCTGGTCCGGGCGCATCGCGCGCGCGCGTTAAATCCCGACACGCCGTTCATCCGCGGCACGACACAGAACCCGGACGTGTACTTCCAGAGTCGCGAAGCGGCCAACCCGTTCTTCGCGCGTACGCCCCAGATCGTCGAACGGGCGATGCGGTGCTTTGCCGAGCGCACCGGCCGCGCTTATCGGCTGTTCGAGTACTACGGCGCGCCGGATGCCGAGCGCGTTGTGGTGCTGATGGGCTCGAGCGCCGCGACCGCGCGTGAAACCGTCGAGTGGCTCACCGCCCGCGGCGAGCGCGTGGGCGCGCTGCAGGTGCGTCTGTTCCGGCCCTTCTCGGCCCGGCATTTCCTCGCGGCCCTCCCGCCTACGACGCGCAGGCTCGCGGTGCTCGATCGGACAAAAGAGAGCGGCGCGCTCGCCGAGCCGCTGTGTCTCGACGTCGTGGCGACGCTGGCGGAAGGAAATCGCGTGATGCCGCTGATCGGTGGCCGCTACGGGCTCTCGTCCAAGGAGTTCACGCCGGCCATGGTGAAGGCCGTGCTGGACGAGCTGAAATCCCCGCATTCCCGCAATCACTTCGTTGTCGGCATCGAAGACGACGTCAGCCACGCCAGTATGCCGTATGATCCCGAATTCCGAACCGAACCGGACGCCACATTCGGCGCCGTCTTCTACGGCCTGGGCGCCGACGGTACGGTCGGCGCGAACAAGAACAGCTGCAAGATCCTCGGTGAAGAAGCCGACCTCTTCGTGCAGGGTTACTTCGTCTACGACTCCAAGAAATCGGGCTCCCGCACCGTCTCGCATCTTCGGTTTGGCCGCGAGCCGATCCGCTCGGCGTACCTAGTCGACCGCGCGCAGTTCGTTGGATGCCATCAGTTCTCGTTCGTGCACGCGATCGACGTGCTGGGCGTCGCCGCGGAGGGCGCCACGTTTCTCCTCAACAGCCCGTACGGACCGGAGGAGACGTGGGACCGGCTGCCCCGGACAGTGCAGGAAGAAATCATCCGCAAGAAGCTCGGCGTCTGGGTCATCGATGCCACGGCCGTGGCGCGGGCGGCCGGCATCCCGGGCCGTACCAACACGGTGCTGCAGACCTGCTTCTTCGGGATCTCGGGCGTGCTACCGCGCGAGCAGGCCCTCGAGAAGATCAAGGCGGCAATCCGCAAGACGTACGGCAAAAAGGGCGAGGCCGTCGTGCGCGCGAACTGGGCGGCGGTCGACGCCACGCTGGAACGGCTGCGGCAGGTGCGGGTGCCGGAGCGCGCGACGAGCGGCACCAATCTCCTGCCGGTCGTGCCCGCGGGCGCACCGGAATTCGTGCAGCGCGTGACCGCGCCGATGCTGGCCGGCCGCGGCGATTCGCTCCCCGTCAGCGCGTTCCCCGTCGACGGCACGTACCCCAGCGCGACGTCGCGCTGGGAGAAGCGCAACATCTCCGACATCGTCGCGGAATGGGACTCGACTTCATGCATTCAGTGCGGCAACTGCGCCATGATTTGTCCGCACGCTGCGATCCGTAGCGCGTTGTTCGACGAAGCACGGCTGGCGGGGGCGCCCGCGGGGTTCTCATCGGCGCCGATCGACGAGCGCGGCTTTCCCACGACGCGCTACACGCTGCAGGTGTACGTGGAGGACTGCACCGGGTGTGGACTGTGCGTGGAGGTCTGTCCGGCCGAACCACGGCCGCAACGCAAGGCCATCAACCTCACCGACCGGGAGCCGCTGCTCGAGCGGGCGCGGTCGAACGTGGCGTTCTTCGAGTCGCTCCCGGTGACCGAGCGCGCCCAGGTCGATTTCTCTACGGTGCGGGGCACGCAGTTCCTCGAGCCGACTTTCGAATTCTCCGGTGCGTGCGCGGGCTGCGGTGAGACACCGTACCTCAGTCTGTTGTCACGCCTATTCGGTGACCGGATGCTGGTCGCCAACGCCACCGGATGCTCGTCCATCTATGGCGGCAATTTGCCGACGACGCCGTGGGCCACGAATTCCGAAGGGCGAGGGCCGGCCTGGTCGAACTCGCTGTTCGAGGACAACGCCGAGTTTGGTCTTGGAATGCGCCTCGCCGCCGACGGCCAGCTGGCGATGGCGCGACGACTCACCAGAGCGTTCCGGGACCGGCTCGGAGCCGACCTGGCCGATGCGCTGATTTCCGCGCCGCAGCGTGAGGAGCGCGACATCCGAACGCAGCGCCGCCGCGTCGCCGAGGCACGGGCGGTGCTCGAGCCGCTCGCGGAGGCAGGTGACGAAAACGCGCGGCAGCTGCTCTCGGTGCTCGGCGGTCTCGTGCGACGCGCGGTGTGGATCGTGGGCGGCGACGGCTGGGCCTACGACATCGGTTCGGGCGGCCTCGATCACGTACTCGCGAGCGGCCGGGACGTGAACGTGCTGGTCCTCGACACGGAGGTGTACTCGAACACCGGAGGGCAGGCATCGAAAGCGACGCCGCTCGCGGCAGTCGCGAAATTCGCCAATGCCGGCAAGCGCACCGAGAAGAAGGATCTTGCCCTCCAGGCCATCGCCTACGGCAACGTCTATGTGGCACGTGTCGCGCTGGCCGCCAATCCGCAACAGACCCTGCTAGCCCTGCGTGAGGCGGAAGCTTATTCCGGCCCGTCGCTCGTGCTCGCCTACAGTCACTGTATCGCGCATGGGTACGATTTGCGGCTCGGCCTCGACCAACAGCGGCGCGCCGTTCACAGCGGCTACTGGCCGTTACTGCGCTATAACCCCGAGCTGCGCCGCGTTGGCGAGAATCCGTTTACACTCGATTCGCCGCGGCCCACGCTGCGGTTCCGCGACTATGCAGAGCAGGAGCTGCGCTATCGCATGCTCACCCGCACGAACCCGGAGGGGGCCGAGGCGCTGTTCACGCGCGCTGAAGAGGCCCTCGCCCGCCGCTGGCGCCTGTACGAGGATTTCGCCCGACTCACATAGCCAAACGCCGGCAAAAACCGCAGAATAGCGGCGATGAAGAAACTGCTCGGCTGCCTGCTGCTCGCCGGAGTGATACTCGCGCCGGCGCCTACCGGCCAGGAACGGCCGCCGCGAAATCCGGATTTCTTTCCATTCGCCGTCTGGTACTCCGGGGGCAAAGCGCGCGCCCCCATGCTGTCCGCGCTTACGCCCGCCTCACGCGAGGACTGGCGTCGCGACCTCCAGCAGATCAAGCAGCTCGGCTTCAATACCGTCCGCACCTGGGTCGAATGGGCGGAGGCCGAGCCGCGGCGCGGCGTATACCACTTCGAGAATCTCCAGCTCTTGCTCGAGCTGGCACGGGACGTTGGCTTGCGCGTCATGGTGCAGATGTACGCCGACGCGGCTCCCGATTGGGTCGGCCAGACCTTTCCGCATGCGCGGTTCGTCACTCAGAGTGGTGTCGCGATTCCGTCGCAGGTAGCGCCGGGATTCTGCACGGACCATCCCGAGATTCGCAAACTGGTGGATGACCTGTATGCTGCTGTCGCGCGCGTTGCGTCGCGGTACTCGAGCTTCTACGGCTGGGATCTGTGGAGCGAGCCGCACATTATCAACTGGGCGGAGATCGACTACGTCCCGAACGCGCAGTTCTGCTATTGCCGGGCGACTCGAGGCGCGTTTCGCGAATGGCTGCGGTCCAAGTACGGCACACTGGCCGCCGTGAATCGCGCCTGGCACCGCCGTTTCGGCGCCTGGCAACAGGTCGAGCCCCCGCGCTTCAGCACGATCTTGAGCTACACCGACTATCTCGACTGGAAGGCGTTCATCTCCGACCGGCTCGCGAACGATCTTGCCGCCCGGTACGCCGCAGCTCGCGCCGGCGGCTCGAACCACGTAATCACGTCACATGCTGCGATCTCGTCGCTGTTCACGTCACCGCACGCGGGTGAGGGCGCCAGCGATGATTTTCGGATGGCCGAGAAAGTGGATTTCTACGGCGTCTCGATCTACCCCAAGCACAATCGTCCGGAAACGCACTGGCCGTCGTGGCAGCTGCTCGCGATGCTCGACTTCCAGCGCAGCGCGAACCGCCCCAATCAGGGCTGGTACATCGGCGAGCTGCAGGCAGGGGAGGGTAACATCGCGCTGCTGCACGGCGATCCCGTCACGGCGGACGACCAGCGGCTGTGGGTGTGGTCGGCGATTGCCGCGGGCGCGCGTGCCATCAACGTCTACGCCTATTACCCGATGTCGTCGGGCTATGAATCGGGCGGGTACGGCCTGATCAACCTGGACGGCACGATCACCGAGCGCGCGAGATCGACCGGTGCGATCGGGCGGGTCGTCAGCGCGAACCAGGCCCTGTTCCTCGGTGCCCGGCCGGTGCCCGCGCGCATCGGCATCGTCTACAATCCACTCGCCCAACTCGTGGGCGGCGCCCAGCGGCGGCAGGACTATCCCGAGGCGCACCGCAACTCGCTGACCGGCTATTACCGCGTCTTCACGGAGCACAACATCCCCGTCGACTTCATTCACCGCACCGAGCTCGAGAAGGGCGATCTCTCCCAATACGCGCTGGTCATCGTGCCTTATCCGATCATGCTGACGCGAGCCGCCGCCGCCGGCCTGCGCCGGTTCGTGGAGCAGGGCGGTCGTGCCGTCGCTGAAGCCCGGCTTGCGTGGAATGACGAGCGCGGCTTTGCGGCCGAGGTGATTCCAGGCGCTGGTTTGCACGAGGTGTTCGGTGTGCGTGAGAAGCACGTGTGGATGCGCCGGGAGCCACGGCTGACCATTACCGGCGCTGGCGACTCCCTGGTAGCGGGTCTTCAGACACTGCGTGGCGCGTTGTACGCCAGCACAGTCGACGTCCTGTCGAAGGACGCACGCGTGCTGGCGACGATCGATGGTGAACCGGCGCTAGTTGCCGCCCGTCACGGCAAGGGTGAGACTTTGTTCATCGGTTCGTACATCGGTTGGGGCAATCATCCGGAACAACAACGGGACAATACCGAGTTCATTCGGCGGCTGGCGGATTGGGCTGGTGTCACGAAGCCCGTCGGGACGTCTCACGACGGGGCGACGCTCCCGTTGGTCGCCCGGCTACACCAGAGTTCGCAGGGATACCTTCTGTTCCTTGTCAATCACGATTCGGCCGGGCGGAATGTCTCGGTCGCGATGCAGGTGCCGACCGGCGCGTACGGACTTACGGAGCTGGTCGGTGGCATCAGCCGTTCCGCGAGTGCGGAGCGCGATATCCTGCGCCTCAGTACGAACGTGGGCGGTCGCGACGCGCAGGTGTGGTCGATTACACCCCGATAGGGGCGCGCCGCCGTATCTCGCCGCCGCCGTATCTCGCCGCCGCCTTCTCTCGCCGCCGCCTTCTCTCGCCGCCGGCCTTCTCTCGCCGCCGCCGTCTCACGCCGCCGCCGTATCTCGCCGCCGCCGTATCTCGCCGCCGTCTTATCTCGCCGCCGCTTTTACCGGTTCGTCGTGTTGTCCAGGAACGGTCGATTCGTCGCGGTCGTTGAGGTTATCGTGATGTCTCCCCTCGCGCCAACCGAATAGACCCGCCCTCCAGCGAGCGTCACCGAGGTTCGCACGATCTTATTCGCTGTCGAGTCGGGGTAGCGCGCGAACAGGTTATAGACGCCCGGTACCAGCGACATGAAGGCGCCGCCGCTCTTGTAGGCCACGGCGGTACCAACGACGAGCGTATCATTGGTCGTTGTATTCGCAGCGTACAACGTCAGTGGATTGGTGGCATTAGAAAGTGCATTGACGAAGCGCACCTGCGCGACCGCGTAATCGATCTCCTGCGGATACGTATCTTCCACGACGAACCCGTCGCTCGTCTTCGCCGCGGTATTGTAGAATCCGCTCATGTACAATGAGTAGTATTTGCCGTCCGCAATCGTTGCGGTGATCGTCGCAACCGGCAGGTCCTTATCGGTTGTCGCCGCAATCCGGCCGGTCATCGTGTAGGAACCCGGCGCAAGAGAGGAATAGGCGCCCCCATTGCCGACGCCGCCGTACGCGACGCCGGTCGTGGCTTCGTTGCCGGTTGCCGACAAGACCGCCGTCATCTTGACGTTATCGGCGTAGAAGTTCACGCCGGGCGCGTTCACGCCAAAGTTGAAGAACTTGATACGCGACGTGTTCAGCGTGTCTGACGGGAGCACCTGCACGGCATTCTTCTCGCATGCGGCGACTGCCACGGCGCACAGCAGCGTCGCCAGGAGTCGGTGGGTCATGGTTGAATGATCCAGATCGGCTTGGTGTGATAGTCGGTGGCGAGCCCGCCGATAACGTCGAGCGACTCCCGGTTCCAGACGTACTCCGAGTTGTACCTCGGCCGGATCCGCTGCACGGGCTTGCCTACGTTATCCGTATAAAGCGTCGTTGGGGGCGTGAATCCCCGGAACACCTGAGTTCCGGTGGCAGGATCGAGATCCTGGTAATGGAAGCGCCGCATATCCATCCAGATCTCGTTATGACCCCAGGCCCACAGCGCGATGAACTTCTGCGACATGATGTGCGAGACGGTGACGGTGGCCGGAACGATGTTCGTATCTGCCAGAAACGCCGCCTTCTCGGACGCCAGGATCTGCGTCGGGGTTTGGCCGGCGTCGAGGTTACGCGCGTTGACGAAATCGACGTGCGATGAAATGCCGTTGATATACGCGGTGCGGGCGAGCGCGGCATTACCGCTCCGCAACGCGGCTTCCGCCTTGACGAACTGCAGCTCCGCATAGGTCATCACCGGTATCCTGGATCGATCGGCGAAGATGTACCGCGACGGCAGGCCCAGGCCCCCCGCGCCGACATATCCGAAGAAGTTCCGCGGCTGCTGGGGCGGCGTGAGCGTGCCGAACCCCGACACGTTGACATCCAGCCCACGATACGTCGTGTTCGCCGAGTCCAGCGACAGCATGCGGCTCATGCGCGGGTCGACCACGCCACCGAACTGGGTGCCGTTCATCAGATTCACGATGAACTGTGTCTGGCGATACAGCGTGAGGTTGTTGCGGCTGCGTCCCCAGAAATTGCAGTCCGCAAAATCGGTGGACGTGCAGGGGTAGGCGAGCAGCGCGTCGTCGGTGTTGCCCGTGAAGGACGAATCGACCAGCCGGATTACGCGGTCGGGGACATCGTGTGACGGCTTGTTGGAATAGTGATTGAGCGTGAGCGCGAGCATGCCGGCGGCGAACTTCAACCACTTTACGCGATCGCCGGCGTAGATCTTGTCGCCCACGCCGAGGTAGACCTGATCGACGGCGCCGTCGGTTCGTTTCAGCAGCACGATCGCGCTGTCGAGCAGGCGCACGACCTCTCCGTACGCGTACTCCTCGGTATCGTAGTCGAACGTCGTTCGTGTTTGATCGATCGCTTGCTGGACGATGATCTCGCCGTGCAGATCGGTCAGCACTTGCCAGCCCCAGGCCTTCAGGATCATGCCCACGCCCAGGAGATCCCATCGCTCCTCGGCTTCGGCCTTGGCATTCATGTCGATCAGATTTTGGCCGAGGGACCAGTACACGTCCCGCCACTGCTGCGCGCCGTTGTCACTCCCGGGATCGTAGCCCATCTTGCCCCAGCTGTTGGCGGGTGACGTCGCGGTGGATGTCGAGTACCACTGTTGTGTGTAGTGCCCGACGAACCGCCCGTCGAATTGCGGGGACGTCACCATCCAGTGCAACATCGGCGGAAGGTAGAGGTTTGCCGAGACCGTTTGCGGACCGTTCGGATTCGTGTTGACGTCGAGATAGTCGCTGCAGCCGCCCGAGACGGCGAGCGAGGCGACCAACACAGCCGCGGATATGCGCTTCATGGTCAAAATCCTACGTTGATGCCGAAATTGACGGCGCGCGGCATCGGGAAATTCCCGAAGTCCATGCCGACGGCACCGGAGCCGCCGACAGCCGCGGTGTTGCCGTTCACGATCGGATCGAAACCGGAATAGTTGGTGATCAGGAACAGGTCGGTGCCGGTGACATACACGCTGGCAGAGCGCGCGCCGAGGAGCCTGCCCGGAACATCGTAGCGCAGCGTGATGTCTCGCAGCCGCAGCCAATTGATGTTCTTCTCGATGAACAGCTCTTCGCTCATGTTCGTGTAATAGGCGGTCTGGACGCTCGGAATCACGACGATGTTGTTCGGCGTCGGGTTGCCGCTGTTCTCTTTCCCGTCGCGCAGAACGCCCTCGATGACCCGAGGCTCCTCGCGGTCCAGCGTCTGCATGCTGAGGCCGCGCGTGGTCAGATAATGCTGGGTGGCATTGAACACGTCGCCGCCCTTGCGGATGTCGAGCAGGAAATCGAGGGTGAGACGCTTATACCGGAACGTGTTCGCGATCCCGAGCGTGAAGTCGGGCTGCCGGTCGTAGCCGGCATCGATGAAAACGGTGGACCGGATCGGCAGGCCGGTACCGGGATCAATCAGGAGCTTGCCCTGGGCGTTCCGGAGATAGTAAAACCCCGTGAGCGACATCGTGGAGAGCCCCGGCCAGGTTCCGTTCCGTACGTTGCCGTAGAGCCACGTGTCCGAGACGTAGGATTCCGGCAGATCATGCGGCAAGGACGTCACGATGCTCCCCGCACTGGTCCAATTCAGTGTGACATCCCACCCAAACGTGGGTTTCGTGACAGCCGCGCTGCGGACCGTCACCTCGAGACCCCGCGTACGCGTTTCGGCGCCGTTCAGATTGAAGAGAATGAAACCGGTCCCGTAGCTGCCGCGGATATCGTTGACGATCTGGTCTTTCGTCTGTGCGCGATACGCCGTCG
The DNA here is from genome assembly GCA_035251445.1 of Gemmatimonadales bacterium. GTDB lineage: Bacteria > Gemmatimonadota > Gemmatimonadetes > Gemmatimonadales > GWC2-71-9 > 20CM-2-65-7. The sequence continues at coordinate 26,811 of DATFEG010000061.1, forward strand.
CATCGACGCCCAGCCGACCCTCCAGGAATGACAGCTCGACGCCGCCCTCGATGGATTTCTTGAACTCTGGCTTCAGGGCGAGGTTGGGCCCCCAGAAGCCGTACCCGTAGCCGCCGTACGCTGTCGTCTTGTATTCGAGGGCCGGCCGATAGGCATACGGCCTCGCGTCCTTGCCGACGGCTGCAAACCCGAGTCGCGCCTTTCCGGTCACGAAGCGACGGACACTCGGAAAGGCGTCTGAGAATACGAAGCTGGTCGAGATCGACGGATAGAAGAACGAATTCCGCGGCTGCGGGATCGTGGAAGTCCAGTCGTTTCGCCCGGTCATCGTGAGGTACCAAAAGTCCCTGTAGTTGAGCACAGCCTGGCCAAAAAGGCTGACCAGGCGACGCTGCTCGAGCGTGGTCAGGGTCGATCTGGCGCTGGTGTTGTTCATCGAGACGAAGTTCGGATCGAGCCAACCGATGCCGATGGCGCCATCCGTGGTCGTCCGCAGGTCATTCACCTGATTGCCCACGAGGCCGCTGATCGAGAGAGTGCTCGTGAGCGGACGGCTGTAGATGTTGAGCATGGTGAGGGCGCTCAGGTTGCGCGTAATCACGTCTGCGACGTCGAGCAGCCCATTGGAATTGAAGCCAATCGCGCTTTGCGGGTGCCGGACTAGCTGGTTCTGATTGGTGTAATTGTCGGTGCCAATGTTGGTCTTGATGTTGCCCCACGAAAAAGGCGAGATCACGAAACCCACGTTGGCCAGCAGCCGATTGGTCTTGGCGGTGATCGGATTCTTTTCGACGTTGAAATACGGATTGTCGACTTCCGCCGACGCTGCCAGCGAAGTCAGCCGCTTCCGGGTCCCGGCGGGCGTGAGATAGTCCCTCGCGTCATCGGTCTGCGGCCAGACCATCAATCCGATCAGGGGACCGGCCTCGCCCTTGTAGATCTGATCGTTCGTCGTGAAGGTGTACGTCATCGAGAGATCGCTGCTCAACCAGGAGTTGATCCGCGCCTGAGATGCTCCCGTCACGTTGATCCGATCGTAGCCCGAATTCGGGACGACGCCGACTTGTTTGTCGAGGGCGCTGGCCAACCGATAATTGATCGTGTTGTCCGCGGTCGCCCCACTGAACGACACGCTGTAGTTCTGGCTCACTCCAGTCTGCAGAAAACCGCTCACGTTGTCGTAGAACACCGTGCCGGGAGCGTAGGGGGCGCCAAAGTACTGGAAAGATCCGAGGGCGCCTGCCGACGACACACTCGATGGGCCGTACACGCGCTGCAGCTCCGGGTTCACGCCCGTCTTTTCGATTCGCGTACCGACTCTGAGCTGCCACCCGCCACCGGGTGTGCCGCGCTTGGTCCTGATGACGATCGCCCCGTTTGCCGCATCGATGCCGTAGAGGGCGGAGGCTTCGGGGCCCTTCAGCACGGTCACCGATTCGATGTCATCGGGACTCATGTCCGAGGCGCGGTTGCTGAAGTCTACGCCGCGATTGCTGAATGCCGTCGTGGAGCTCTTGTCGGACGCGAGCACGCCCGTGTTGACCGTGCGGTTGTCCATCGGCAGGCCATCCACGATGATGAGTGGCTGGTTGCTGCTGCTGATGGAGCTGACACCGCGGATCACGATCGAGGTGGACGAGCCGGGCACTCCCGATGTGCTCGTGACGTCGACGCCGGCAATGCGCCCCGGCAACGCGTTGAAGAAATTCTCGCGTTGTGTCTGGGCGATCTCGGTACCCCGGATGGTCTGCTGCGCGGTGCCGATCGAGCGCCGCGCCGCGGTCTCACCCAGCGCCGTCACCTCGACTGCGTCGAGATCGAGCGCCACGCGCCGCAGCTGCACGTTGATCACGTCTTCGGTACCCACGACACGCTCGGCCAGCCCGGTGCCGATCAATCGGAATTGCAGAGTTTGGCCGGCGTCGGCGACAATCGAGTAGTCGCCCTGACTACTGCTCGACGTCGTGACGCTCGTGCCCTTGACAGTGATGGTGACGCCGCTCAGCGGAAGGTTCTGCTCACTGGTCACTTTCCCCGTGATCGTGCGCTGCTGCGCGGCGGCCTGCGAGGCAGCGACGAGGAGTGCCCACAACGCCCAGACGGTTCGTTTCATAGGACGGCAGTTTTTGTGAAAGGAGCGGAGATGTTAGCGCGCTACTAGGCAGTCGGCAAGACGATCTCGATACGGTGGGATTTCGGGTGGTGGCGCTTTGCGCACCGCTGTTCAGCTATGGGGTTGTTTCGCGCCGCTTTTGCGTCGGGGCTTCTTAGCCGCCGCACGCTGCTGCGTCGAGCCGGCGACCACGACCTTGTCCCGGCCCGAGCTCTTCGCCTGATACATGGCGGCATCAGCCGTCGCAATGAGCTCCTCCGGCGTGTCTCCACCATCCGGATACTCGGCCAGGCCGATGCTCACGGTGAGCTTGCTCGCGCCGAGATCCTGGCCCGCAATGCGCGAGCGGATGCGCTCGGCGACCAGTGCGGCCGTGGCGATCGGACATTCCACCAGCATCACGACGAATTCTTCGCCGCCATAACGCGCCACGCAGTCGACGGAGCGAGTCGTCCGCCGGAAGACTTCCGCGATCTTCACCAGTGCGGCGTCACCCGCCAGGTGCCCATGGGTGTCATTGTACTGTTTGAATTTGTCCACGTCGGCGAGCAGCACGGTGAACGCGCGGCGCTGGCGGCGCGAGCGTTGCACCTCGCTCGCCAGCGTGCCCATGAGATGCCGGCGATTGTAGAGGCCCGTCAGGCCATCGGTGAGCGACAGTTTCTCCAGCTCGCCCTGACTCTCCCGCTCGCGCAGGCGTGACACGACGGTACCGAACGCGCGCGTCAGATAGCCGACTTCACCGCTGCCGCCGGCGGGTAATTCGGTCGACAAATCCCCCGCCGCCACGCGCGCGGCCGCCTCCGTGAGCCGCTCGAGCGGCCGCGTGATGAGGAGACCCGCGACGAACGTGAGGAGTCCGATCGTCAGGAGGAGCACGGTCACCAGGACCACGGCTTGCGTGCGTAACGCGCGTACATCGCGGGTTGCTTCGCTGCGGGGAGTCTCGGCGAGCGCAGCCCAACGGAGCTGGGGTATCCGGCGCAGCACGGCGATAACGTCTTCCCGTCCAGCGCGCGATTGTCCGACTGGCTGGCCTTCGCGCTCGACGAGATCGCGGGTGTCGGCTTCGGCAAGAGTGGTTTTCATGAGGTCCGCGGGGTTGCCCGTCGACCCGATCAGCACGCGACCCTGCTCAGTGATGATGTAGATGCTGCGCGAAGCGCCCAAGCCCCTGCCGGCCAGCTGCTGCAGTGTGTCGCGCACGCCGTCGAGATTGATCTTCGCGCCCAACGCGCCGAGGAAGAGGCCGTCGTCCCGGCGAATCGGGACGGCAACCACGATGACGGCCTTGTTGATGCCGGTGTCCCACGACGGATCGCCCACGAGTGCGTCGAGGGTGCGGAGGTTGTTCAGCCGCTCGGTGGAAAGGCGCAGGCCGGCCCGACTCCCGCTGTTCGTCAGGACCTGGCCATCGATATCGATGATGCCCAGGCCTTCGTGGCCCGGGAGGTTTTGGCGAATCGAATTGAGGTAGTCCCGGAGTCGCGCGAGCGCCTGCGGTCCGCCTCGACCGCCGACCTGCGCGCGTGCCAGATTGTCCGACACCACGTACGGCGCCGCCCGCAGCCGCAGGTCATAGACGCGCTGATCCACCCAGGCCCCGATTTGGCGTGCGGCTTCGGAGCTCAAGCCGCCGAGCTGGGTGGCCACCCGATCGCTGACGGCGCGCCGGTTGCGTGCGTACAACACGAGCGTTATGACGCCGGTAGCGACAACGGTGACCAGGACGGTGAACAGCACGAACCTGGTCCGCATGGAGTCCAGGCGGAGTGTGCGGAACGACCCGACGAGTTTTTCCCAAGCACTCACGGGGATAGGGCCGGAAAAAGAGGACCACAACATTCACTTTCCGGCCGTAGAAGCAAGTGACGATCTGCTAGGCTGTTTCCTCCCAGCGCTTTGCGCGATCGAGCGCTTTCTGCCATCCTCGTTCGAGCTGCTGGCGCTGGGCGGCCTTCATCGTGGACGTGAATCGCCGATCCACCTGCCACTGGGCGGCGATCTCTTTCCGATCCTTCCAATAGCCGACCGCGAGCCCGGCCAGATAAGCCGCGCCCAGCGCGGTGGTCTCGGTGACTTTGGGGCGCACGACCGGCACGCCGAGCAGGTTCGACTGAAACTGCATCAGCAGGTTGTTGGCTGACGCCCCTCCGTCTACGCGGAGCTCCTTGAGCTTGATCTTGGCATCGGCTTCCATGGCGCGTAGCACATCGGCCACCTGAAACGCAATACCTTCGAGCGCCGCGCGGGCGATGTGCGCCGCGGTCGTGCCCCGGGTGACGCCGGCAACGAGCCCGCGCGCGTATTGATCCCAGTGCGGCGCGCCGAGTCCCGCGAAAGCGGGCACGACATACACGCCGTCGGGATCGGTTACCTGCGAGGCGAGCGCTTCCACGTCGGACGACGACTTGATGATGCCGAGCCCGTCGCGCAGCCATTGCACCACGGCGCCCGCGATGAAAATGCTGCCTTCGAGCGCGAACTCCGTCCGATCCCCGATCCGCCAGGCGACGGTCGCCAGCAGATTGTGCTTCGATGTGATCGGTTTCGTACCGGTATTCATGAGCATGAAGCAACCGGTGCCATACGTGTTCTTCACCATCCCTGGCTCCGAACACGCTTGGCCGAACAGGGCTGCCTGCTGGTCGCCCGCGATTCCGGCGACGGGAATCGACCCGCCGAGCAGCGTCGTCGCGCCATAGACCTCGCTCGAGGAGCGCACCTCCGGGAGCACCGAGCGGGGCACGCCCAGCATCGTCAGTAGCTCTTTATCCCAATCGCCCTTGAGGTTGAACAGCATCGTGCGCGAGGCATTACTCGGATCCGTGGCGTGCACCCGGCCGGACGTGAGGTTCCAAAGGAGCCAGGTGTCGATCGTGCCAAACGCGAGCCGGCCGGCCTTCGCCTTGGCGCGTGCACCGGACACGTTTTTCAGAATCCACTCGAGTTTGGTGCCGGAGAAATACGCGTCGATCACGAGGCCCGTCTTGCGCTTGATGGTGGACGAGAGCCCGCGCGCTTTGAGCTGATCGCAGCGGCCGGCGGTGCGGCGGTCCTGCCAGACGATCGCGTTGTGGATGGGCCGGCCGGTGTCGCGGTCCCACACGACGGTCGTTTCACGCTGATTCGTGATTCCGATGCCGGCGATGTCGTCGGCGGTCGCCTTCGCCTTCGAGATCGCATCCAGGGCAGTGGACAGCTGCGTGGCCCAAATCTCGTTCGCGTCGTGCTCCACCCAGCCGGGCTTCGGAAAGATCTGGCGGAACTCCTGCTGCGCCGACGCAACCACGCTGCCGGCGCTGTCGAAGACGATCGCGCGCGAGCTCGTGGTACCCTGATCGAGGGCCAGGATGTATTTCATGGCTTGAGCTCCCTCATGCCCACAGCGCCTTATAGAGGAAAGCGGCGATTACCCCGCCGAGCACCGGTCCCACGATCGGAATCCAGGCGTAACTCCAATCGGAGCTGCCCTTGCCGGCTATGGGCAGCACGGCATGCGCGATCCGCGGCCCCAGGTCGCGTGCGGGATTGATGGCGTAACCGGTAGGCCCGCCGAGGGAGAGCCCGATCGCCCAGACAATGATGCCGACCAGGGCGGGGCCGAGGCCCACATTCCAGCCGAAATCGGGGTTCAGGTTCTGGGGCGTCAGGATCGCGAGCACACCGAGCACCAGAACGGCGGTGCCGATGATTTCGGTGATCAGGTTCGGGACCGGACTGCGAATCGCGGGCGCCGTACAGAAGACCGCGCGCTTCAACGGCTGGCTGTCGGTGACTGCCCAGTGGGGCAGGTAGGCGAGCCACACGATGACGGCACCCAGGAACGCGCCCAGCATTTGCGCCGCGATGTACGCCGGCACTAACGCCCACCCGAACTTCCCGATCGACGCGAGGCCGATGGTCACCGCCGGATTGAGATGCGCGCCGCTGAACGTCCCGACGGCATAGACGGCGACGGTCACGGCGAAGGCCCATCCCGCCGTGATGACGATCCAACCGGAGTTCTGACCCTTGGTTTGACCGAGCACCACATTGGCGACCACGCCGTTGCCAAGGATAATGAGCAGCGTGGTGCCGAGGAGCTCAGCGAGGAAGGGGGACATGGAGCGGCGAAGCTACCAGCGCATTCGGAGCCTGTCTACAGACCCTCAGGGCGCGCGCGCCAACTCCGCGATGTATTCCTCTTCTCGTGGCTCGTCGGGTACGGTAATTCCTCGCGTTGTCGCCCAGCGAACGAGCCATGACGGACCCACCGGACCGACGTACGTATCGACCGAGCGATAGGCGGTATCGGCCAGCGCCTGCTCCAACGACACAAAGCGGTAACCACGCGCCTCGAGTCGCTCGAGGATCGTTCCGAGATGGGCGGCGTTGATCTCGTTGGCGTGAAGCAGCAAGACCAGGGGGATGTCGCGGTCGAACAGGACGCGCGATAACTGCTCCGAGTAGGCGAACGCGCGGTCGAGATGTTGCATGTAATCGGCGACGACGCGTCGCACCAGGAGGGTATCACCACGCTGGCGCGCGACGACGTACGCGCGAGCGTACACCCATTCCTGGTTGTCGACCGTGACCGGCGCGATCGTATAGCCATGAGCGCTCAGAAACTGATCGACGGCGCGGCGGTACTCGAGCGAGCGACCCGCGTGCAGCTGAGGGTGCCGAAAGTAGCGAAACGGACGTCCCGCTCGCTGCGCTAGCTCCCGTGTAATCGCCTCGCCTTGGGTGATGCCGTCGAGGTATGCGGCAAGCGGCGTCGTGTGCGCCGATCGATGGGCGAAGGTGTGGTTTCCCAGCTCCTGACCGGCCCGCAGCCACCCCTCGAGCAGCGCGACCCTGCCTGAATCGCGCGCACCGTCCACGTAGAGTTTGCTCTCGTTGACGAAACCGATTGCGGGTACGTGGTGCTCGCGCAACGCGGCGAGCAACCGGTTGGTGACACTTTCCCAACTGCTCGACACCGAAACTGCTGTCGCGGGCAAGTCGTCAATCGTGATGGCAACGGTGCGTCCGGCAGGCTGGCCCTGGGCCGCAAGGAGAGACGCCGCGGCCAGACCTATCCCGAGGTGGAGCCACGTCCTGCGTGGCAATATCAACGGGGCCGGCATCCCTAGCTGCCGAGAATGTCTGGGAGCCTCGCAATCACCGTCTTCTTGCCATCCGTCGAGATCGGCTTTTCGCCCAGGTAGACGTCGAACAGCGCCCAGCCCAGAGCGCCGTTGACGATCTCCCCCTTGTTTTCTTCACCAATCGAGACCTTGAGCGTGTCTCCCGACCGCGCGAACACGAGCTCCGTTCCCTTCGCAAGCTCTTTGCTAAAAAAGCCGCGAAATGTAGTGAGTGCCTCGGCGCCCCCGGTCATGCCGCGCTGCCCCGCCTGCGCGACGCGCGGGCCCAGTGCTTCGTTGAAGGCCTCGGACATTTGGTCGGCTCCCACGTCACGTGTCATCACGAGCCGGAGCGTCGTGGGAAAGCCGCCCTTCGCGACCTCGTTGTAGAGCGATTGGTCGCGGGCTAGCTCCGCGGCATTCTTGCCCCGCCAGTTACTCAGGGCACTGCGCGCGGCGGCGCTATCGACGTACAATCCGAACGCGTAGACCTTCACCTTCAGCACGGTGCGCGTTCGTACGCCCATGCCGGTGAGCACCTGGGCACCCGACGACGCGGACCGCTGCACCGGAAACTTGACCTGGGTGGTGGGCTCGGTAACCTCGGCGTTTTGCAGAGCGACAACTAGGAGCAGTGGGGCGATCATGCAGGCACCTCGGCGATGAAAAGGGGCTGCTACAGGTCGGTGATTATAGCTCTCATGAACGCTCGCTTCAAAACGATGCGCCGACCAGCTTGAGGGAACGTACGGGGCGGCGCATCGTATGCTCCACTATGCGTGCACCCATCCTGCTGGCCGGCGCCCTGTGCGCCGTTTCATCCCTCGCCGCTCAAGCCAAGAAGACGTTGACCCTCGATTTCGGACTCGTAAACGCGTCGGGAAACTCCGACTTCACCAGCGTGAACTTCGGTGAGAAGGCGAGCTGGGAGAAAAACCAGTGGAGCATCGCCCAGAACGCAAAGATTATTTACGGCAACACGGACGGCGCGCCCACGGCCGAATCCTACGACGCCGACGTGCGTGTGGCGCGGGCTGTTTCGCCCCGCGTCGGGGTGTACGCGTTCGTCGCGTATCAGCGGGACCCGTTCGCCGGGTTGGCCACGCGCTGGAGCGGCGGACCGGGCCTGACCGCCGGATTGATGCGGAGTGCGCGCGACACGCTTTCCCTCGAGGCGGCCCTGACCCAGCAGAGCGAACGGACGACGGCTGCGATCGAGCGCTCCTTCGGCGCGACGCGGACTGCGGCCCTGTTCAAGCACGTATTCCCGAGCGCCGCGTCGTTCACCCAGTCGCTGGAGTGGATCGCCAACCTCAAGACATCCGCGGACTACCGCCTCAATTCCGAGACCGCCCTCACGGCGCCCCTCTCAAAAAAGATCGGCCTGCGCTTGTCGTACGTGATCCGGTTCGACAACCAGCCTGAGCCGACCTTCAAGAAGACCGACAAGATTCTCACCACGGGAATTCAGGTAGCGTTCTAGCCGCGCGCGACCCTGCTAGCGATCGGCCAGCTTCGGTTCCGCCTGGGGAGCGCCCGCCCGCGCGAGCCGCAGCTCCCGAAACGCGGCCAACACCGTCAGCACCGCGGGACTCGCTTCGCCGCGCCGTGACAGCAGCTCCAGGCCAAAGGGAAGACTGAACCCCGCGATGTGGACGGCGACCGTGCCTACGGGGGAGCGATCGAGGTGCGAGTGAAAGCCAACCGTCCATCCCTTGCCTTGTGCGGTAAGCGCCCAAACGGTCTGGAGAGCGTCGTAGGTCGCTTCGACGCGCGGGCGCAACCCCAAGGCCGCGAACGCGCTGTGGACCCGGTCGTAAAACGCTGGGTGCAGCGAGCGATCCATAAAAAGGAAGGGGACATTGGCCAGCTCGACGGCCTCGATTTCCTGTCGATTCGCGAGCGGATGCCCCCGGACCAGCAGCGCCGTGTCCAGGCGATCGTCGAGCAGTCGCGTCGAGACGATACTGTCGCCGCGATTCCATCCCGGCGTCGGGAGCGCATGGGCGAGTCCGAGATCGATGTCGGCGGCCGCAAGCGCCGTGCGCTGTTCGGGAGTCGTCATCTCCTGTACGACGAGCTGTAGATCCGGGTGTTGCGTCGCGCACCGCTCCGTCACGCGCGCCAGCAGCCCGGCCGAAGCGGCCGTCGCGACCGTTCCCACGACGCACCGCCCTTCGACGCTGCGCTTCGCGCGACTCACCTCGCGCAATAAATGCTCGGCCCCCGCCAGCAACCCCGGGGCGTCATGTGCCAGGGTCATGCCCGCCGGCGTGAGAGTCACGCCGCGCGCCGAGCGCTCCAGCAGCGTCGCTCCGATCCCATGCTCGAGCTCCCGCAACTGACGCGACAATGCCGGCTGGCTGATTCCCAGGCGCTCCGCCGCCCGCCCGATCGAGTGCGCTGCCGCGACCGTGGTCAGCGCGCGCAGATACCGCAGCGTTAGCCCCGAGGCCGCGATGGGCCGCCGACGGCGCGCGGGCGCGGGCATCGGCGCTGTCACCGCCGGACCGACCTGTGACTCGGGGTAGCGCGCGGCAATCTCGATCATACGCTGCAGCACGGTCAACACGACTGGCCGACGCTCGTCGCGCCGCCATACGCCGATCACCGCCACCGAGACGGTCAGCCCTTCGATGTTGAGCACCACCGTCCCGTCAGGAGGTGCCTGCGCGCGCGAGCGGGCTATCAACGTCCAGCCGCGCTCTGCCGCAACCGCGAGATGCGGCGCGGTCAGATCGCCTTCCAATGCGAGCAATGGCGACCGCAAGCCTGCTCGCCGCAACGCGTGCGCGACGCGGTCGCGCGCACTCGGTGAGGTGTTGCCGCGTGAGAAGACGAAAGGCAAGGCACTCAGATCGTCGACAGACACGGAGTCGCGCATCGCAAGAGGATGGTGCCAGGCCACGATGACGCGATCGAGCGTTTCGAGCCATAGCGGCTGTGCCTGCACCTCCGGCATCAACTCGGCCTCCGCACCGACACCCAGGTCCGCGCGGCCATCTGCCACCGCTTCAGCAGGCCCCGGCTGTTCGAAGTCCTGGACGACCACCTTGATATCGGGGTAGTCGGTGCGCAGCGATTCCTGGAGGTCGGTTGGGAATCCGCGGGCGACAGCACCACGTGTTGCGGCGAGGACGACCTGCCCGCGCCTGCCCGTGGCGGTGGACTCGACCCGGGCAAGTGACGAGGCGACGTCCTGCAGTAGCTCGCGGCTGCCTTGGGCGAACGCCGCGCCCGCGGGTGTGAGCGTGACGCCCTTGGCATGGCGCGTCAGCAACTCGACCCCGAGCTCGCGCTCGAGGGCACGGATCCGGCGCGATAGCGCAGGCTGCGCGACGTGCACGTCACGGGCGGCTTGGCTCAGCGTCCCCGTGTCGGCCACTGCCACAAACGAATGCAAGTCCTTCAGTTCCGCCATGCTCACCCCACATGGAACCGCTTCTGACTCGGTATTTGCAACTCCCAGCCAGTCCTTCGCTATTTGCCCAAAGACTTACGACGGAGCGTCTCCTGTGGTGCAGCACGGTGGCCCCCCAACAACGAATGGCGACTCCCCGCTCCTCCTTCCGGGGCGGGGCGAGCTGATCTTTATCGTGGACGACGACGAGAAACTGCTGAAAGCGCTGGGGCGGATGCTGCGGAGCCTGGGCTTCGCCGTGTTGACAGCGGGGGATGGCGAGGCAGCGATCGAGACGATCAAGGGATGCAAGACGCCGATCGATGCGATTTTGGCTGATGTCGTGATGCCAAGGTTGGGCGGGAAGGAGCTTGTCGACCGCCTGGCGGTCGAAGGGGTGCGGCCGGGCGTGATTTACATGTCTGGCTACGACGATCCCACGCACATGGCGGCGGTGCTGAGAACGGGTATGCCGCTACTGCATAAGCCTTTCACGCTGCACGCGCTGGTCGTGATGCTGCGATCGGTCCTCGACAAGCGCGCGGCACACTGAGCACAGACGCGTGACGTTGCCGAGTGAGCCGTCCGGCCCGTCAGGGTCGCCTCGGCAACGCACGCGTCGAAGTTAACTCGCCCGGTCGAGCCCTCGACGGTAGGTCTCGAGCTGCTCCACGAGCTCCTTGGGATGACTCAGCGCCGGGAGATGGCCGCTGTCCATCTCGTCCGGTGTGATCCCCAAACGTTCCCTCACCACCCGGCGCATGAAGTCGGCGGGAAAAAACCGATCCTGACGGCAGAGCAGGAATCGCGTAGGAACGTCCGGCCACTTCCGGAGGGGCCACGGTTCGTTCATCGGCGTGTTCGATTGCTCTTTCTCTCCCCGCCGGAACGCCTCCGCTGTGACATCAGGTGGCACGTCATGGAAGAAAATCTCTTTCACGTCGAAAGGCCGATCCGATTTCGGATACCCCGTGTTGGTCCACCAATCGTTACCTGTTTCGTCGGGTGCGGGAATCATCGCCGCGACCAGAATCAGCAACTCCGCCGGAACGCGCGCACATACCAGTGGCGCTGTAAAACCGCCCAGTGACTGAGCGACCACAACGATGTCCGTGAAGAAGCCGATCGCGTTGACCACCACGTCGGTGTACTGCTTCAAACCGGCGGAGTCGTCATCGCATGGCAGGTCGGGCGCGATCACGGCATGCCCCCGGCCGCGCAGCAATGGGAGGACACGGTGCCAGTACCACGAATCGGATCCGGCTCCGTGGATCAGGACGTAGGTGGCGATGTAATACCTCCCGGAAGAATGCTCTTTGGCCCGTACTTGCCGCGCACCCGGTCGATCGCGCGCGCCAATCCTCGATCCCGCTCCGTTTCGTCGGATCCCAGCAAGCTCGCCTGATCCACTTCCGTGACCTTCGTCAGTCCCGACAGTCGGACGCCGACGAGGCGGGCGGGCACCCGGCGAGCGTCGCGCAGCTTGCGGAGCAAGTCGTGCGCGACGCGCAGGATCACACGATCGGAGACGACAGGTTCGGACAGCGTCCGCTGCGTGGCGCGTGTCCTGAAGTCCCAATCGCGCAGGCGAACGGCCACCGTCCGCGCAGCCAGCCCATCCGCGCGCAGGTCGGCCGCCGCTCGCGTCACGAGTCGCAGCAGCTCACGCTCGATGTCCTGATCGGCATGCAAATCGCAACCGAACGTCTCGTCGCGGCTGAGCCCACGGTTCACAGTCCGATGGGCGACGTCGGCCGCGTCCACACCATGCACGCGGTTCCAGAGCCACGAGGCGTCGCGCTCACTCATCCAGCTCTGCAGCGTCGCGAGATCGTGCCGCAGGACGTCCTCGACCGTGATGAGACCGCGCGTCGCGAGCCGCTGCTGGAATTTGGGTCCCACGAGCGGAATATCGGCGAGCATGCAGGTGCGGAGGAACGCCGCTTCCGCACCGGGCTCGACGATCATGATACCGTCGCCATCGCGACTCGGCTTGGCGCGGTCGACGGCCATTTTGGCGATGAGCTTGTTGGTTCCGCCTCCGATCGACAGCGTGAGCCCGGTCTTTTCCTGCACGGTGCCACGAATGCGCCGGGCCGTGGCCGACAGCGGCTCGTGGTGGTACACCCCCTCCGTGCCGGTCAGGTCGATGTACCACTCATCCACGCTCGCCCCTTCGACGACGGGGGAAAACTCCTGCAGCACCTTCCGTATTTCGGCGCTCTTGCGCCAACACTCCTTGAACGGGACAGGAACACACACGGCGTCGGGGCAGAGCCGCAGCGCGCGCGCGATCGGCATCGCCGAGCGAACGCCGAATTTGCGGGTTTCGTATGAGGCGGAGCAGACGACGCCGCGACTTTCGCGCGAGCCGCCGACGATCAACAGTGTGGCCTTGCCCGCGCCCTCGGGATCGACTGCGCGGGCGACGGCCACGTAGAAGGCGTCAGCGTCAGCGAGTAGAATCCGGCGCATGGTTTGTCCGTACGGGCTGCAGCCGGGCTCGTGCCCGGTCATCCCGAACATATTCCGAAGAACATCCGGCAGCAAGGAATCATGACCGAACCACTTAATGAGCGTGTTGTGACGGCGATCGGCGGGCAGTACGAGGTCGAACGGGAGATCGGTCGCGGCGGCATGTCAGTCGTCTACCGCGCACGCGATCGGCGCTTGAACCGCCTGGTCGCGATCAAAGTGCTGCCTCCCGAGCTCGCATACGATCCCGCGATCCGTACCCGTTTCACCAGAGAGGCGCAGACCGCGGCTCAGCTGTCACACGCCCACATCGTTCCGATTTATGACGTGGGCGAGCGGGACGGTATCGCGCACTTCGTGATGGCACTGATTACCGGCGGGAATCTCGCCGATCTGCTCGCGCGTGCGCCGCGGCAGCCCATCGAGGAAGCACGCCGCCTGCTGCGCGAAATCGCGGACGCGCTCGCCTACGCGCATCTGCGCGGCGTCATTCATCGCGACATCAAACCGGACAACATCCTCATCGACTCCGCGACCGGCCGCGCGATGGTAACGGACTTTGGCATCGCGCGGGCAATCGAGGCGGGTACCCGCCTCACGGTCACCGGCGCCGCGGTCGGCACGCCGACATACATGTCGCCCGAGCAGGCGAAGGGAGAGCGCGACATCGACGGGCGCAGCGACATCTACTCACTCGGCATCATTGGCTACCAGATGCTCACCGGCCGCGTGCCGTTCGCCGCCGGCAATCCGATGGCCCTGCTGCTCAAACACGTGGAGGAACGGCCGCGACCGATCTCGGAGCTGCGCTCCGACGCGCCCAAGCCGATGCGCGACGCGGTCGAGCGCTGTCTCATGAAGGATGCGGAGGACCGCTGGCCGACGGCGGCCGCGTTGCGTGATGCCCTCGCCTCGGAGGAACCATCGTTCTGGCGGGCTCCCGAACACCGCGAGCCCATCCTGTACGACTCGCCACGACCCGCGTCGCGTGGCAGTTCGATCGTCATGGAACCCGTTCACCTTGCCGCGTTGACCAACGAGCAGCGCGAGGACCTCAGACTGTGGAACGGGCGGATCAATCTGCTCGACCGGATCAAGGCGATGCGCGGTTATGTCGTCCTAACAGCCGGCGCCTGGTGCCTTGGAGTCGCCGGGTTTATCGGCGGTATCGTCGACGCTCCTCCCCTCGTCCTCGCGCCGATCGTACCGATTTATATGACCAGCAGGCTGTTGCGGCGGGGCAAGTCACTTCGAGCGAGCGGCCTCCGGCTGCGCCGCGTCCTGTTCATGTTGCGGGCGCGTTGGGCGTTCCCCCCTCCCCAACTTTCACCGCTCGAGCTGGAGCTCGCCAAGGTCGCGACACGAGAGCTGCTGGACAGCCCTCAAGGGAAAGCGATTCGCCAGGCCGTTGAAGATCGCATCGCCATCTCCGAGATCGTGGCGGCACTGCCGAAGTCCGAGCGTGCCATGCTCCCCGAGCTGACCGCGACGGTCAATGCGTTGGTGCAGCGGATCGGGCATCTGGCGCGGACCTTATACGAGCTCGAGCAGGAGACAGACCCGCGACTCGCGCCGCGGCTGGCACAGCAGCGAGAGGACTTGCAGAAACGGCTCGAGTCCGCCGGCTTGGCTTTGCAGAACATCCGGCTCGATCTGATCCGCTTCCGCACCTCCGGGCTACAGTCGGCGTTGGCGGACGCGTCGAGCGCGACGCAGCAAGCGCGCGCGCTGTCTCGTGAAATTGCGACGGCGCTGGAAGCGGTGAGCGAGGTGAATAACCTGTCATGATAGCTACCGGCCGGGTGAAGCCTTGGGGAATCTGTGGAACGCCTTGCTCACGATCTTCCAGTTTCCGCCCGCCCGCACGAGGATGAAGTAGTCTACCAGCCGGACCTCGGGATAATCGAGCTCGGCTTTTGCGATCGCGACATCACCGGTGACATCGACCGCGAGAATGCGGCGGCGGCGCTGTGCCTCGTCCGCGGCCGGTTTGCCGGAGAAGCCGTTGATGTACTCCGTGCTGGCACGGCTGCGCAGCTGCCCATCGGCGGCCCAGAACATCCGGCCTTCGTCGACGAAAACGCCGCGCAGTGAATCGCCGCTTCCGCTCGCGTGCGCCGCGAAATAGTGCCGCTCGATGGTGCGGCGCACCGCCGCGTCACTCGCCGTATCGGCTTGCGCGGCCAGAGTCGCGAGACTGAGAAGCAACGTCAGTACCATGAATCCTCCGGTATATTGGTGTTCCGTGTCGATTGAATTGCCGACCGAGCTGGTGGCCGCGCTCGCCGGTCGCTACGATCTGCGCCGCACCGTGGGGCAGGGCGGGATGGCGACGGTCTATCATGCCTTCGATGCCCGGCACCAGCGCGATGTGGCGCTGAAGGTCCTGCTTCCCGGACTCGCGGCCCACGTGGGTCCGGAGCGGTTTCTCAAGGAGATCCGCATCGCGGCGCGGCTGACTCACCCGCACATCCTGCCGCTCTACGACTCGGGCGAGGCGGCCGGTTTCCTGTATTACGTGATGCCGTTTCTGCCCGAACCCTCGCTGCGCCAGCGGCTCGCATCAAGCGGCGGCCTCGAGCCGCACGAAGCTCTGACAATCGCGGCGCGCGTAGCGGATGCCCTCACGTACGCGCATCGAATGGGGATTCTGCATCGCGACATCAAACCGGAAAACGTGCTGTTCGCCGAAGGGCATCCGATTGTCGCGGACTTCGGCATTGCGAAGGCGATCAGCAGCGCGAGTGGTCCGAATCTCACGAAGACAGGGTTTCCTCTGGGCACCCCGGGATACATGAGTCCGGAGCAAGCCGCCGGACTGACGGATCTCGATCAGCGCACCGATGTCTTCGGGCTCGCGGCGCTGACCTATGAGATGCTGGTGGGCGAGGTGCTTCCGCCGGGACGATGGCCGGGTGAGGATGCGGTGCGCGGCGGCCGATTCCGCGACCTGCCGGCCCACCATCGCGCTACGCTCAGTGCGCTTGGCTCCGACCTCGAAGCCGCCCTCGTGCGCGGGCTGGCATTGAGCCATGAGCAACGTACCGCGTCACCGCAGGGACTGATCGCTGATCTGTCAAAAACAGGATCGGCACCAAAGAAGCGCTACGACGCCAACGAGGTACAGGACATCGTGCGCCGTGCGAGTGAATTGGAAGCCTCACGTCCCACAACTGGCGGATCGATCACGATCGGTGGAGTCGAAGCCCTCGGCGCGGAAGTGGACCTCGCTCCCGCGCTGATCCGCGAGGCCGCGCGCTCGCTCACCGGCCTCGGCCCGGCGCCGCGCGAGCTGGCTGGTACGGCGCGCGAGCGCTTCCATGAAGTCGCCTACAGCATGTGGCAGCTGATGGACCCGACGACGCCGCCTGATGAGCGGAGGGGGTTTACCGATTTACTTGGGGTGATCTTTTTCTCTGTGATCACCGCAGGAATTCTCCCGATGGTGTTCCTGAGCCTCGCGACATCCCGCCGCCGGCGGCTGCGGCGGTTCTTCACCCAGGGCACGCCGGCCGTTGCTGAGATCATCGATTTCCGACCCGAGGACGTCGGCTTCGAGGTCAAACTCACCCGCGTGCGCTACGAATTCATGGCGGATGGGCAGACCCGGCGCGGCAGCGATCTGACGTTGCCCGTGATCGCCGATCGCTGGCGCGTCGGAGAACGCATCGAAGTCCTCTACATGGGGCGCAACTTCGACAGCGTAATCGCCACTAACCACTAGGCAGTCCAAACCGACGCTCTTCTGTACCACACTGATTCGGGTATTTTTTGGCCCATGAGCAAAGGCACGATAGGTATCCTGACGGGCGGCGGGGACGTTCCGGGACTCAATCCAGCGATTCGCGCCATTACCATTCGCGCACTCCGCGACGGCTACAACGTCATCGGCATCCGGCACGGCTGGGGTGGCCTGGTCGATTACTCCCGTGAAAAGGACGCTGACAATAGCGAGCAGATTCTCCCCCTCAGCGAGGCGATCGTAAACCGCGCCGGCCGGACCGGCGGCACATTCCTGCACACGTCGCGTGTGCGGCCAAGTCACCTGCCGAAAGAGCGCGTGCCGGCCCACCTCAGCGGTTATACGGAGAAGGTCAACGACGTTACCAGGGACATCGTCAAGAATCTGGAACACCTCGGCATCGACGTCCTGATTCCGATCGGCGGTGATGACACGCTCAGCTACGCGAAGCGGCTCCACGACGAGGGACTCCACGTCGTGGCGATTCCCAAGACGATGGACAACGACGTTTTCGGCACCGATTACTGCATCGGGTTTAGTACATGCGTCACACGCACGATCGAGCTGACCCATCGGCTGCGCACGTCGGCAGGGTCGCACGAGCGGTTTCTCGTGATCGAGGTGTTCGGGCGGTATGCCGGCTTTACCGCGCTGTTGCCGACGATGGCCGGCGCGGCGGACCGGTGCGTGATCCCCGAGTACCCCGTGGAGCTCGAGCATTTGGCCGAGCTGCTCACACAGGATCGCAACAAGAATCCCAGCCGCTATTCCGTGGTGCTGGTCTCGGAGGGCGCGCGGCTTACGTCCCACGAAGGCATGAGCTTCGAGGGTGAGGAGACCGACATGTTCGGGCACCGCAAGCTCGGCGGGATCGGCGACCGGATTGGTGTGGCGCTGAAGGACTCATCCGCGAAGTACAACAACGGCCGGCGCATCGATGTCGTCAACCAGCGCCTCGGCTATCTGGTGCGTTCGGGCGATCCGGACGCGCTCGATTCCATCGTGCCGATGGCCTTCGGCAACCTCGCGCTGGATCTGGTGGTGCGGAAGCAGTACGGCCGGTTGGTGAGTATCCATCGCGGTTTTTACGACAGCGTGCCCCTGTCGAACGTCACGACCGAGAAAAAGGTCGTGGACGTGTCGAAGTACTACAACACGCAGCGCCTTCGACCGATCTATCAGTTTGATGGCGCCCCCCTGTTCATCATGACGAGCGACTGGAAAACGCCGCGACCGGACTGATCGACGACGCTTTAGGTGATCCCTCCGTTGCATGGTCGTTACGCTTTCCTTGCCGAATTGCAACAACTCGCACGCGCTGATTGCCGTCCGCCCCTCCCTCCTTTTGGCATGTCGCTTGCGCTTTAAACCTCGATAGCTCCCCTCGCCCTGTCGTACCCGAAGGAGCCCTAATTCGTGCATGGGTTTGCCGGAACCAGGTCGACCCCGAACGATGCAGTAGCCACTCTACCACGCGCAGTCCCAATCCCGGCGTCTCGCCGCCCCGCACGGCCTCGTGTGCAGGGGAAGTTCCTCTTTGTGGGCGACGAGAAGCTCTACGTCCGCGGTGTGACGTACGGGGCGTTTCAGCCCGATAAGAACGGCGCCGAGTATCACGACCTCGCACAAATCGAGCGCGACTTCGCGCTCATGGCTCGGCACGGCTTCAACGCCGTCCGCATTCCGCACACCACGCCGCCGCGAGCGCTGCTCGATATCGCCGAGCGCCACGGACTGTGGGTCATGGTTGGCCTCTCCGCCGAGCAGTACATCGGGTACCTGCTCGACGGCACCTCGCCTCCAGGTGCGCCTGATATCGAAGCGCTGATCCGGAGCAAGGTGCGCCGGTTGGCCGGGCACCCGGCGCTGCTTTGCTACGCGCTCGGCAACGAGATTCCGGCCTCCGTGGCGCGCTTCGTCGGGTCCCCGCAGATCGAGCGTTACCTCCAGCGGCTCTATTCGGTCGTGAAGGAGGAAGACCCCGCCGGGCTCGTCACCTACGTCAACTACCCGACCACCGAGTATCTGCGGTTGTCGTTTCTCGATTTCGCGTGCTTCAACGTCTACCTCGAGTCACAGGACCGCTTCGAGGCATATCTCGCCCGCCTGCAAAATATCGTCGGGGACCGGCCGCTCCTGATGAGCGAGTTGGGTTTGGACAGCCTACGGAACGGGGAGGATGTCCAGGCGTATTCGCTCGCGTGGCAGGTGCGGAGCGCGTTCGGCGGCGGGTGCGCCGGCGCATTCGTCTTCGCGTGGACCGACGACTGGTACCGCCACGGGCACGATGTAGAGGACTGGGAGTTCGGGTTGACGCGTGCAGATCGGACGGCAAAGCCGGCGCTTGCGGCGGTGGAGACGGCGTTCGCGAATGTCCCGTTCCCGGCAGAGCTGCCCTGGCCGCGCGTCTCGGTCGTGGTGTGCTCGTACAACGGTTCGCGCACGATCCGGGATACGCTTGAGGGGCTGGCCCGACTACGCTATCCCGACTATGAGGTGATCGTCGTCGACGACGGCTCGCGGGATTCCACAGCCGCGATCGCACAAGAATACGACTGCGTAGTGATCCGTACGCCTAACCGCGGTCTCTCGAATGCCCGCAACACGGGGCTTGCGAGGGCTACCGGCGAGATCGTTGCCTACATCGACGACGACGCGTACCCCGATCCCGACTGGCTGACCTATCTCGCGGCGACTTTCCTCAGCACGCCTCACGCGGGCGTGGGCGGTCCGAACCTCGCGCCTCCGGGCGACGGGCCCATCGCCGAATGCGTCGCGCGGGCGCCGGGCGGGCCGTTGCATGTGCTGCTGACCGACACCGTGGCCGAGCACATACCGGGATGCAACATGGCGTTCCGCAAGGCGTGGCTCGATGTCATCGGCGGATTCGATCCGCAGTTTCGCACTGCGGGCGACGACGTGGACCTGTGCTGGCGACTCCAGGCAAGGGGCTGGACGCTCGGCTTCCATCCGGCGGCGGTTGTTTGGCATCACCGGCGCAACTCGTTACGCACGTATTGGCGTCAGCAGATCGGGTACGGGCGGGCCGAAGCGATGCTGGAGCGGAAGTGGCCCGAGAAATACAACGGGCCAGGACACGTGCGGTGGGGCGGCCGGATTTACGGGCCAGGGCTGGCCCGTTTGCTCGGCTGGCGCCGGTCGCGCGTGTACCACGGCGTGTGGGGTGGGGCGCCGTTCCAGTCGCGGCACGAGCCCGTGCACGGGTTGATGGCGTGGCTGCCGCAGATGCCCGAGTGGCACCTTATGACGGCGACGCTCGGAGCGCTCTCGCTGCTGAGCGTTGCGTATCCCCCCTTGCGCCTCGTGATCCCGCTGCTCGCCATCGCCCTGGTGTTTCCAACCGCCCAGGCTGGTGCGACTGCGGCCCGCCTCGCGTTCCCCGAAGCAGCGAGCTCAGCCTCTCTGACCTTTCGGCGCCTGCTGACGGCGGCCTTGCATCTCGTGCAGCCTCTCGCCCGCCTGTACGGGCGACTGAAACACGGTTTGACGCCGTGGCGCCGCCGGGCCACGCTCGGCCTGGCGCCGCTGTGGCCCGTGACGTCGACTGTGTGGAGCGAGCATTGGGAGTTGCCGGAGCGTCGGCTCCAAGCCTTGGACGCCTGTCTCCGGGGTGACGAAGCGTGTGTTCTGAGCGGCGGCGACCACGACCCCTGGGATATGGAGGTTCGCGGAGGAATCCTCGGTGGGGCGCGCGTCGTGATGGGTGCCGAGGATCACGCCGGCGCCAAACAGCTACTGCGCCTGCGCTGGTGGCCCGTGATCCGCGCGCGCGGGCCGCTCGTCGCGTTGGCGCTCGCGGCCCTCGCTGCAACGAGCGCATCACGGAACCTGTGGGGTGTCGCGATCCCGCTCGCTGTCGGCTCCCTGCTCCCTCTGATCAACGCCGTCGAGCAATCGATGGCCGCAATGGCCACGATCCGATATGCCGTCGAGCGGCTGCGGAGAGAGCGTTGGGCCTGATGGGTGATACCGCGCTGTACCGTCGGCTGCTGGCGCAGGCGCAGTTCTCCTGGCGGACGATCGCCGTGCTGCTGCTCGTCGGTCTCCTCGCGAGCCCGCTTGCCCTACTGACGCCGTTGCCGCTCAAGATTGCCGTGGACAGCGTGCTGGGCTCGCGTCCCCTGCCGCCCTTCTTGGACGCTCTACTGCCGACCAGCGCTTGGCGCTCCTCGTCGGCGCTGATGGCGGTGGTCGCCGCCCTCGCAATCCTGATTGCGCTGACGACTCAGTTGCAGGCGGCGGCACAAAAGTACCTGACTGCGCTCGCCGGCGAGCGCCTGCAGCTCGACTTCCGCGTCCGGCTCTTCCGGCACCTCGAGCGGCTGTCGCTCACGTACCACGACAAGATCGGCACGTCCGACTCGGTTTACCGAATTCAGCAGGACGCCCCCGCCATCCGGTGGATCATCATCGACGGATTCATTCCGCTGCTGAGTTCGGCG